>JBAZUW010000366.1:0-3289 GCA_041661205.1 Phycisphaerales bacterium | reverse complement strand
TCAGAAATCGAGAGCCACGATCGGCCGCAGCCTGAGAGGCTGCTCGAGATCATCCTCGAACGCGCACCGTAATGCGGCTCCACGTCAACCCTTTCAGGGTTGGAGTGTGTATGGCTCGCCTTACCGGGGGTGGCGCTCGAAGACTCGCTTCGACCCCCGGCTACGAACGACCAGCCCTACGGGCTGAAGTACTGGCGTGGTCGGCCGCGATGGAACTTGACATTCGAGCGACCACCGCAATCGCGCCGCCGACCGCGAGCCTTCGCTCAGGTCGTGGCGGCACGGACTCTCACATCAACGACACCGGGTCCACATCTACCGCGGTTTTTGCGTCGCTCACGAGGAGCCCCACGCGGCGAACGGCGCTGAGGGCCGCCTGCACATCCCCCGCGCGTTCACCCAGCACATCCACCGCGAAGCGAAACTGCCCGGCAATACGCGACACCGTGCACGGCAACGGCCCCCGCACGCGCACGCCCCCCGCCTGCTGGATCGCCTTGGCCAGCTCGGTGGCGGCCGCGCTCGCTTTGTCGCTGCGTTCATCCCGGCACACCACCCGGGCCATTCGCGTTGCTGGGGGTAAGCCAAACTTGACTCGGTCCGCGAGTTCCTCGTCAGCGAACGTCACGTAGTCGTGGGCGGCCGCCAGCCGAATCGCCGGTGCATCCGGCGACAAGGTCTGGATCACCACCTCGCCCGCGTGCGCCCCGCGTCCGGCCCGCCCGGCCACCTGGCTGACCAGCTGAAAGGTCCGCTCGCTGCTGCGAAAGTCCGGCAGGTTGAGTGCGGTGTCGGCGTCGACGACGCCCACGAGGCGCACGTTGGGAAAGTCCAGTCCCTTGGCGATCATCTGTGTGCCCAGCAGCACGCGAACTTCGCCTCGCGAGAAGGCCTCCAACGCCGCGAAGTAGTCCCGCCCGGTTCTCATCGTGTCGGCGTCAATGCGTCGCAGCGTGGTGCCGTCCACGAGACCCATCGCTGCGAACTTGCGCCCGAGTTCTTCCTCGGCCCGCTGCGTGCCGCCCCCGAAGTGGGCGAGCTTGTCGCCGCAGGTGGGGCACAGCCGGGGCACGCGCTGCTCGCTGAGGCAGTGATGGCAGCGCATCACGAGCATTCGGTCCGTTTCGGGCAATTTGTGAATGATGAGGTTGGCGTCGCACTGATCACAGCGGAGCACGTAGCCGCAGTTGGGGCGGCGGCACCACACCTGGCTCGCCAGCCCGCGCCTGTTCAATAGAAGAATCGCCTGCCCACCTTCGCCCAGTGTGCGTTCCAGGGCGGCTTCCAGCGTGGGGCCGAGCAGGTGGAAGCGGCCATCGTCGTGCCCCGCCTCGCGCCGCAGGCGGCGTTCGTCCACCAGGTTCACGATGCGCACGGTGGGCATGTTCGCCCCGCCCGCGCGAGACGCGAGCGACCAGAGCGTGTAGCGGCGCGCGGGGCCGGCCTTGGCGTTGGCCCAGCTCTCCAGGCTCGGCGTGGCGCTCCCCAGCACCACCGGGCAGGCCGCGTGCTGGCCACGCTTAATCGCAACATCCCTCGCGTTGTAACGCGGCAGGCGATCCTGCTTGTACGAGCCGTCGTGTTCCTCGTCGACGACGATGAGGCCAAGGTCGCGTAGCGGTGCAAACACCGCCGAGCGGGCGCCGACGACCACGCGGGCCCCGCCCCCGGCCGCCCGGGCCCACTCCTTGTGGCGCTGCGAGGCCGTGAGGCCCGAGTGCAGCACCGCGACGTGCTCACGCCCGAAGCGTTTTGTGAAGCGCACGCTGGTTTGGGGCGTGAGCGCGATTTCGGGGACCAGCACCAGCGCGGTGCGACCGGCCGCCAGCACGCGGGCGATGAGTTGCAGATACACCTCGGTTTTGCCCGAGCCGGTGACGCCGTGCAGCAGGTGGACGCCAAAGTTCTCACGCGCCGCCCAGATGCCCTCGATCGCGGCCCGCTGGGCGGCAGTTGGCGAAAGCTCGCCTTCGAGGGGTGCGCCCAATGCCGCCAGCCCGAGTACATCGCCCGCTCGAACTGTCGATTCGGTGGTGATCGTCAGGAGCCCGAGTTTGACCAGCGCTCGGATTGGCCCGGCACTCTTCACACCCGCCCGCAGCACCAGCTCCTGCAAGGGCACCGGAAGGTCGGCCTCGGCCATCGCTGCGATGGCCAACCACGCACGCTTGGCAGTGGGCGAGAGCTTGGGCTCTTTGGTTTCGGGAGGATGAGGCCTGTCGCCGGAGCTGAGGCCTGGCGAAGCTCCGGGTGATGCGGGCGTGCTCGACCCGGAGCTTCGCGGACTCAGCTCCGGCGTCACCACTTGATGTTCGCCATCTTCCGGCGAACCGCCTGTCCCGGGAGTGATGCTCGCTACCCGCCTCACCATCTCCACTCGCTTCGCCCCGGTCCCGTGTTTCACCGCCGCCGGCAGCATGTTCGCCAGCACCATCCCCAGCGGGCACACGTAATACCCCGCCATCCAGCGGGCGAGCTCGATGAGCGCCCCCGGCAGCGCCGCGCCGCTTCGGGGCCCCATGGGTTTGACCTTCCAGGCCTCGACGTCTCCCAGCAACTCGGCCCCGCCGACCTCGATCACGATCCCCGACGCCTTCCCCTTCCCCAGCGGTACATTCACCAGTTCGCCGACGTGCGGGGCAGGCTCAGTGCATGAATACGTCAGCGACCCGTCGCCATCCAGGCGGTCGATCCCCCGCGCGACGGCCACGCGCGCAAAGACGCCCGTTGTCGCTTCGGTTTGGCTGGAAAAAAGTGAACTGTCACGCATGCCGCGCTACACTCGATTTTGATGCAAACACCTATCACCGTAGCCCGCGAGGGTTCCACCCCGGGGCGGCTCGCACTCGCCAATGGCACTGTGTTCAGCGGGACGGCGTTCGGCGCTGTCGGTAAACAAATTGTCAGTTTGGCCGAAGTGGTCTTCAACACCGCGATGTGCGGCTACCAGGAGTCGCTCACCGACCCCTCGTATACCGGCCAGATTCTCGTTCAGACGTTTCCCCTGATCGGCAACTACGGCGTCAACGCCGACGACCGCGAGTCGGTCAAGGTGCAGGTCTCGGGGTTCGTGGTGCGGGAGCTGGCACGCCGCTATTCGAACTTCCGGGCCAATCAGTCGGTTGCCGAGTACCTCGCCGGTGCGGGCGTGCTGGGGCTCGAAGGGATTGATACGCGGGCGCTCACAAGGGTTCTCCGCAGTGGCGGCTCCATGGTGGGGGCCCTCACCGACCGCGCCGACCTCACCGACGCCCAGCTTGTCGAGATGGCCCGCAAGGCGCCCTCCATG
>JBAZUW010000365.1:0-3291 GCA_041661205.1 Phycisphaerales bacterium | reverse complement strand
GTGACGGCCACGGTTGTCTACCCACAGGGGTCGACTTCGCTCGAGATGAGGCCGAGGCGTCGCTCAAGTGTGAGCCCGCGCTTCAGTTCAATCTTATGCGCTGGGTCTTGCCTTCGGAGGCTGCTAAGCCGGCTTGTGGGCGTGGAATCGCATGAGGTGGCCCTGCGCGGCCGGCCGGACCGTGATTCGGGTGAAGCCTGCACCCAGCAGTCCGTCGTCGAGTTCGTCCGAGGCGATGATGCGGTGAGGCGAGCCATCGACTTGGTGTACCCAGCGGGCGAGTCGGGTGTCGGTCAGGTCGTAGCCGAGGAACTCGCCGCCGGGTTTGAGCACACGGGAGGATTCGGCTAGGGCCTGGCGCCAGTCGATCACGTGGTGCAACATCAGGTAGGACATGACCGCGTCGAAACGGTAGGCGGCGAACGGCAGCGACGTGACATCGGCGACGTCGACAGTGACATCGGTGAAGCGAGCGAGTTGTGCGCGAGCGGCATTGACCATGGCTTCGTCTACGTCTGTCACTGTGATGTTGGCAGCCGGGAATCTTCGGGCGAGACCGGCGGCCATCGCTCCGCTCCCGCCACCGATCTCGAGGACGTCGCCGGTGAAGGAGTGTCCGTCAAGTGCCCAAGGCAAGACTACCCGCCCTGCGAAGGACCGCCACGGCGTGCTTCGGCAGAAGGCGCTTTCGATGCCAGACATGACCGGCATGGCTCATCTCCTTCACTTGGGCACGGTTGCGGGCCCCTTCGGGGGTGCATTTCAATGCTGACACTGCCGGGCCGACACTGCGAGCCGCCCACGGGGCGGCTCGCAGTGGGGCCTCACGGAGGAACGGGTACAGCCTGACCACCTGTCTACCCGCCGAGGCTTTGCCAACGCCGCACGTGTGAGCAGCGAGGCTGAGCCCGAGGACGACGCTGATGGCACCGAGCACGTGGTCGCCGACGACCGGGGGGCATGAGCGCAGGGGGAGCACGCCGCGGCGGCAAGCGTGATGACCAGTGAGATCGCGACCATGATCTGCCAACCGCAACTGGTTGCACGGGGCCGGTCGGGCAGGCGGAAGAGGAGTTGACGCGCACGGTGTACGGGATACCGGGCGGCCTTGGAGCTGGGCAGGCCGGGTGTAGCCGCTATGACAGTCGAGGCCGCAGCCGGCCCATGAGAGGCGGGGGTGTAGCGCGCCGACGAGTGACCGAAGGTTCCCGGCGCCCTCAACACCGGTCGTCGTTGCGGTGCAGTCCGACATCGGGGTTGTCCCCTATCAGGGACGCTTCGCAGTCCGTGAGCATGGCTGTGGGTTGTGGCGCCATAGTTGAAGTTAGGACGAGAATGCGGCGGCAATTGGCGCGAGCTCACCCCTTTGGCGCCGTCGCAGACGGGGCAGGATCTTCATCGCCGTGACACCGGATCTCCATACTGTGTGGCCATACTCACAATGTGTTCAGAATTTACCTACTCGGTTTGCTCAACTGGCCAGACGGCGTCCCAGAGAAGGTGTCCGCTCGCGCGCCATCAGCTTTACCAGTGAGGTGCTGGGATCCGGCTCAGGACCGGAGGGGCCCATGAACCAAGGCGTGGCGCTGGTTCAGGCCTACTTGCACGTCAACGGGTACTTTACGGTGACGGAGTACCCGGTCATGGATGTGTTGGGTTCCGGGGAGCCCTTCGCCGTGACAGACCTAGACGTCCTGGCCTACCGGTTCGGGGGCGCCGGCCATGAGCTGGTCCATGGTGGCGCAGGCCGTGAGAGCGTGTATCGGATGCCCGTCGATGTGGCTTTGCATCCCTCATCCGTGATTCCGGACATGATCGTAGGGGAGGTGAAAGAGGGGCGGGCTAGGCTGAACCCTGCCCTCCGGCAGCCCGAGGTGATGGCGGTGGCCTTGGCACGCTTCGGGTGCTGTGGCGTTGAGGAGGCCAGCGGGCTCGCCCGTGAACTGGTACTACGTGGCCACGCGGTCAGCGCCGCTGGTCATCACGTGCGCACGGTCGCTTTCGGCGGGCGCGGTCAAGCCGGCCAGCAGGGAGCAATGCTGGTGATCCCGATGAGCCACGTGGTGTTGTTCCTCGAGGAGTACCTCAGCGCCGCGTGGCCCGTGCTTCGTCACGCTCAGCTCAGCGACCCAGCCCTGGCACTGCTCGCGCTTCTGAAGAAGAGTCGTGTCTCCATGCCCGAAACGAAAGCCGGTCATGACTGAGGATCACCTGCAACCGGAGTGTGGCTGCTCTACGGCCCACAGGCCGAAGCGGATCGTCTTGACGGGCGGACCCGGTGCTGGCAAGACGGCCCTGCTCGAAATGGTCCGCCGCACCATGTGTCGTCATGTTCGCATCCTTCCCGAGGCCGCCAGCGTTGTCTTCGGTGGTGGGTTTCCCCGGGAGAACGGTGATGCGTTCCGACGTGCGGCTCAACGGGCGATATTCCATGTGCAACGCGAGCTGGAGGTCACCGGTGAGCTCCATCGACCGGCGATCGTGCTCTGCGACCGCGGAACGCTGGACGGCGTGGCGTATTGGCCGGGACCTGTCAACGATTTCTGGACCGCGGTGGGGGAGTCGCCGGGGAACGAGCTCCGCCGATACGACGCCGTGATCCACCTACGAACGCCCGCGCAAGACCAGGGTTACAACCACGTGAACCCACTTCGGGTCGAGTCAGCGGCCGCGGCTGCCGTCATCGATGGCCGCATCGAGGCTGTTTGGCGCGAACATCCAAGCCGGTACGTCGTCGCGGCAACCCACAGCTTCCTCGAGAAGGCCCGCTCCACCTTGGCGATTCTGCACTCCGAACTCCCCGACTGCTGTGCCGGACACCTGGAACGAAGCCTTGGACCGTCGCATGTGAGCGCCCCGTCCGCTCTTTAGGTCTTGCTTTTGGTAGTGGCCAACGGAGCGCGAACTCACGCCAGCTAACCGACGAGGTATGTGTGTAACCGGCTGGCTGCTGAGCGTGGCAAGTGAAGAGGCACAGCCGCGCTGCATCGCGTCGCGGTCGGTTCGACGTTGTCGAGGCCGGGCAGTGGGCAACGCACTATCACAACGTGGCGTGCGCCGGCGATCGCGATAGCCGTCTGCTCAGCCACGCTCCTCGTCCCGGCGCTTGTTGTGGGGCCAGCCGTCACCGTCGAAAGCGCCCCGACCGATGCGCCCAGCTCTGGCCCTGGCCCCGGTGCAGCACACCGAGTACCACACGTGCAGCCTTCAGCATACCTTCATAAAGGGCCCGGTGCTACCTCTACTTCGGTGGACCACGGTGGAGATAGAAGAAGGGAAGAACGACATGGG
>JBAZUW010000364.1:0-3294 GCA_041661205.1 Phycisphaerales bacterium | reverse complement strand
ACCGGCATGCCCACCGCCATGCTGCGTTTCTTCACCGTCTACGGCCCACGCCAACGCCCCGACCTCGCCATCAATCTCTTCCTCACCAAAGTCAGCCAGGGCGAACCCATCCGCATGTTCGGCGATGGCAGCATGAGCCGCGATTTCACGTTTGTGTCAGACATCGTCGCCGGCGTCATCGCGGCCTACGACCACATCCCCGCGCACGGCTACCGCATCTGGAACCTGGGCAACAACAACCCGGTGTCGCTCGCCGACATGATCGCCGCCGTCGAGCGCGTCGTCGGCAAGGCGGCCATCCTCCAGCGCGAGCCCATGCAGCCCGGCGATGTGCTCCGCACCTGGGCCGACCTCACCCGCAGCCACGCCGAACTCGGCTACCAGCCCAAAACCTCATTCGACTCCGGCATCGCGCAGCACTGGGCCTGGCTCAAGCAGCGCCTCGCCTCGCTCACCCATTCACATTCATCACAACCTTGATCCCCTCGCCCGAGATCATCGTCTCGTGCGCCTTCTTGAACTGCTCGATCGGGAACTCGTGGGTGATGATGTCGTTCAGTTCCAGGCGCCCGCTCAGCAGCAGCTCTTCCATCTGGTACCACGTCTCGAACATCTTCCGCCCGTTGATCCCCAGCACCGTGCATCCCTTGAAAATCACCTGCCGGTTCCAGTCAAACGGCTCGGGCTTCTTGAAGATGCCCAGCAGCGCCGCAGTGCCGCCATTCCTCAAGGCCTCAAACCCCTGATTGATCGCCGGCCCCGCGCCGGACATCTCCAGCAGCACATCCACGCCCTCGCCCCGGCACGTCTTCCGCACCTCCGCGATCCACGCGTTGTCGCGCGGGTCAAACGCCTCGATCGCCCCCAGCTTCTTCGCCAGCGCCCGCCGCCCGGGGTTCACATCCGTCGCGAATATCCGGCTCGCCCCCGCCGCCTTCGCCACCGTCACCGCCATCAACCCGATGATTCCCGTCCCCGTGATCAGCACGCTCTTCGCGCTCACACCCGCGGCCATCACCGTGTGCACCGCATTCCCCAAGGGGTCCAGCACCGCCGCCACCTTGTCCGAAATCTTCGCGTGCACCGGCCACACATTCTCCTCCGGCACACACACGTAGTCGGCAAAGCACCCGTCGCGATCAATCCCCACGATCTTCGTGTCGCTCGCAATGTGCGCATTACCCGTGCGCGAGTTGTAGTCCTTCCACGCCGTCGTGTGCCCCTCGGCGCTCACCCGCAGCCCAACCGGGTACTTGTTCGCCGCGGCCCCCACCGCCACGATCGTCCCCACAAACTCATGCCCCGTCACAATCCCCACGGGGATACGCCCCGCCGCCCACTCATCCCACTCCCAGATGTGCCGGTCCGTGCCGCAGATGCCCACCTTGGAAACCTTGATCAGCACATCGCGCGGGCCGACGCTCGGCACCGCATGATCGCCGACAAACTTCAGCTCCGTCCCCGCGTGGTGCTTGATGAGCGCTCGCATCGTGGTGGGGATGGTGGTGGACGACGCAGTGGAGCCGTGAACAGCGACGGCAGGTCGGGCGGCGGTGGTCATGCCAAAAGTGTACGGGGCCGTCCGCGCCGGGCCACTCGCCGCGCCCCCACCCCGCCCCCCCGCCTCTCCGCACCGCTGTTCTGATATGGTTCGGCCCGAGGGGTGCAATTCACGCGTGGCGAAGCCCAAAGACACGGAGCCGAAAGGTGCCAAGCCCGTTCGGGTCCGCCGCGACACAGGTCCATGAGGGGGTCGAATTTGAAGGTTGCTATGAAACTCGCCGGGGCGTTGCACATTGGCGTTGGCCTGGTGCTGGTGGCCGGAGGGTGCCAGTTCGTACCGTTTGTGCAGCAGGACGACGACTACGCCCGCCGCGTCGCCGACAGCCGTCTCCGCCGCATCGACGAAGCCGGCCTCGAGCGTTTCCGCAAGGCCCAGGTCGCTGCCGCCCTCCCCAAAGACCCGACCGCCGAGGCCGAGGCCCAAGCCGCCGCCAGCCGCGCCCGCTTCGCCGGCCTCAAATCCGTCGACCTCACGCTCGAAGAGTGCCGCGCCGACACGCTTAAGAACAACCTCGACCTCAAAGTCGCCGTCGTTGACCCCACCATCGCCGCCGAGGCCACCACGCAGGAAGAAGCCAAGTTCAACTCCATCTTCACGCTCAACGCGGGGTACCAGGACCTCGACACCCCCACCGCCTCCCAGCTCGTCTCCGGCCAATCCAAGAACTTTCAGCTCACCCCCGGCGTGCGCATCCCCACCCGCACCGGGGGCGATGTCACCGTTCAGCTTCCCTTCACCCGCAACGAAAACAACAACCAGTTCTCCACCCTGAACCCAAGCTACACCAGCGACCTGCAGTTCAGCATCAGCCAGCCTCTTCTGCGCGGCGCGGGCCGCCGCGCCGCCACCGCCGCCCTCCGCATCGCCGGATACAACGAACAGGCCTCCGCCAGCCGCACCAAGCTCGAAGTCATCCGCCAGCTCGCCGCGGTCGATCGCAGCTACTGGCGCCTCTACCAGGCCAAGCGCGAGCTCGAAGTCCGCCAGCAGCAATACGAACTCGCCGTCGAACAACTCGGCCGCGCCGAACGCCGCAACAAGGCCGGCGCCGTCGCCGAGATCGAAGTCATCCGCGCCCAGGCCGGCGTCTCCGACAGCCTGCAGGCCATCATCTCAACCCAAAACACCGTTCTCCTCCAGCAGCGCGAGCTCAAACGCATCGTCAACCAGCCCGGCCTGGAGGTCGACACCTCCGTCATGATCGCCGCCGCCACCCAGCCCGACCCCGTCGAATACCAGTTCGACGGCCCCCAGCTCATGACCGAAGCCCTGCGCAACCGCATGGAACTCCTGGAGCTCGAACTCCAGCTCGCCGCCGACGCCGCCCGCATCGGCCTCGCCCGCAACCAGGCCCTCCCCCTCTTCAGCCTCGACTACACCTACCGCATCAACGGCCTCGGCGGCACCTTCAACAGCACCTTCCACAACCTCCAGCGCAACCACTTCGAAGACTGGACCGTCGGCCTCTCCGCCGAGATCCCCCTCGACAACGAAGAAGCCGAAAGCCGCGTCCGCTCCGCCATCCTCACCCGCCTCCAACGCCTCGCCAGCAAGCAGGCCCGCGAGCTCTCCATCCGCCAGGAAGTCCTCAACGCCATCGACACCCTCACCGCCGACTGGCAACGCATTCTCGCCGCCCGCCAGGCCGTCATCCTCAACACCCGCGCCCTGCAGGCCGAACAACGCCAGTTCGACGTGGGCAACAGCACCAGCACCTTCGTCCTCGACGC
>JBAZUW010000363.1:0-3301 GCA_041661205.1 Phycisphaerales bacterium | reverse complement strand
AGGGCCGGTGGTGGTGGCGGGTGTGGGTCCGCCAGAGGCGCCGCTCCCACCGCTGGGGGCCCACCTCCCGTGCCTACGGGCCCGCTGGCGGCGGGGCCCGGCGGCGGCGGCTGAGCGACCCCCGCCGCCTTGAACATCAGGGCCTCCGTCTTGTGGCGGCCCGTGCCCATCTCAAAGCCCCAGTCACTGCACCACTCAGCGCAGGCGTCCGCCGCGCGCTGGAGGCCGGAGCGTCCTGTGGTCAAGACCGCGACGTCGTCTGCATAAGCCAGGCTGGCAAGAGTCAGAGGGGGGGCTGTCGCGGCTCCCGTGTTGCCGTGGGGGCACCCACTGGCATCCATCTTGACGCCCACTTCCCCCCTCTCCCCCAGGTACGTCAGGTAGCGGTTGAGGGACTCAAAGTACAGTGCGAACAGCAGCGGCGACAAGACGTCGCCCTGCGGCACGCCCTTCTGCACCTCGTACGGGTCCGAGGTGAGCTCGCCTAGGCGCAGGCTGACGACGCGACCCTCGTTCCACACCTTGAGTAGGCGGAGCAGCTTGTCAGGCACGCCCATGTGCCCCAGGACGAACCACAAGCCTGCCCGCGGCAGCGAGTCATAGGCCTTGCGCAGGTCAATGAACAGCACGCCGACCTGCGGCTGTCCCTGACGCAGCAGGAGCTTAGCCGTCTCCAGCAGCGTCCACACGTGCTGCTCCGCGCCCCGCTTGGGGCGGAAGCCGATCTGCGACGGCGACAGCAGGTCGTACCGCTCTGCCCAGTGCTGCATGCGCGCTAGCAGCACGAGGCCGAACACCTTGGCGATGCACGGACCAACGCAGATGATGCGGTAGGCGTCGGGGTCGTCCGCGGGCCCCGCGGAGCGGCCCTTGTATAGCGGCACGCCGACCGACACGCGCCACTCCTGCGGCACCTTCCCCTCGTCCAAGATGCGTGAGAAATGGCGCGCCAGCTCGCTGCTGACGGCCTTGCGGTAGACCAGTCGCTGCCGCCAGTCCTCAGGCCGTGGAAACCGCATGTCCTCCATGACCAGTCCCTGCGCGTCGGGGGCTTTGGCCGTGTGCACAGAGGGCATGTGGACCGGCACGGGCACCGGCGGTGTCGCGCTGGTCACAGGCCTGTAGGCCGTCCTTGCCCACTCCTTAAAGTGCGCCGATGCCTCGCGGCACAGGTGGCAGGTACGACCAAGGCCGTGCCCTGCGCCTGCGGCGGCACCTCCGGCCACCGATCCCACACCCGCCCCACCGTGACTGTGGTCCCCGCACGCCGCCGCCTCCGCTTCTGCACATGGCGGCGGCGGCATGGACGGGTGTGGCGGGAACAGCACGGCGTGCACCTCCGCGGCGTCCACCGCACGAGCCAGTCCCGCGCTCGGGGCCCGGCGGATGAACGGCCGCCACTTCTCCCAGTGCACAGTGACGCCGCGGGGCAGGCCCCGCGTCTCACGGCCGAGAGCGCTATACGTGGCATGCAGCCGTTCCAGCAGTTTGCGCCGCTGCTCCGCCGATGTCGCCGCTGCCTCCTCCTCCGCCGCGACGTCCTGCTCAGTCTGCACCTCCGGCGCGCCGCACTTGACCGTGCGAAAGAAGCGGTGCTGCGTGCGTTTCCGCAAGTGCTCCACCGCGTTGGCATGGTTGAGGTTGAGCAGCCACTGGTGGCGGCGCACTAGGCGGCGGATCTCTGGGCGCAGCCGGCCCAGCTCCTCAGACTCGGCCTGCGACCGCTGCCGCTTGCGCAGCAACGCGTCACGGCGATTCAGCAGGCCCAACACCTGTCGTGAGAGGTGGAGGACAGGGCGGCGGCGCCCCGCCCCACCCTGGGCCCCCGGGCGACGGCGACGGCGGTCGCTGCTGCTACCGCTCGCGAACGCGCCTGCACCAGCACCTGCGCCCGCCACTGCCGCCTCGCCCTCCGCCCCTGCTCGTCTTCCGCCCACAAACACCGCCACCAATCGCGCCTCCACCTCGTCAATCGTCGCGGCCCCCTGGCGCGCGACTTGATGTGACAGGAGGGAGAGCTGGATGTGGCGGTATGCCCGGTCGTATGCGTCGGCGTCAGCATAGAAAGGCACCCGCGGGAGCCGTTGCGTATCATCCCCGCCCCTCAGGCTATTGCTGCTGCAGCTGCCGTCCGCTGACGGCACTGCGTCCAGTACCATGCGCACTGCAATGGGCACATGAGTGAACTGGCCCGGGAACTCCCGCATCTTGGGCGTGGGAATCAGGCTGTAGCGGTCGGCAGGCAGCGCCGTCGACGTCACTATGTAGTCCACCTCTGCCAGTCCCCCGCCTGCACCCACCACCACCGCCTCCGGCGCCCTTGCCGGGTTGCGGCTCGTGGGGCGGGCGGTGGTGGCCGCCGTGCGCCCATGGAGGGGTGACACCCCCAGCAGCTCAAACAGCGCCGTCAGCTCCGCCGTCCTCTGCCTGCCCGCGGCAGGCGGTGGGCACATGGTGTAGTGGGGCGCCGGTTGCCCCGCCTCCACCTGGGGCAGACGCACGTTGAGGTCCCCCATGAGCAGCACCGTCGCGTACTGCCGACGCAGACGCGTGTACTCCTCCTGCGCAAACTGCAGGGCGCGCTCCCCCAGCGCCCTGTGGCGCGATCCCTCCGGTGGGTTGTACAGGCCCACCAGCGCCACGGGGTCGAAACCTCGGCGTGTGACGCTGATGGACATGGCGCCCGACCGTGTACTCCTGAGGCGGCGGGCCTGCAGCGGCCACAGGTGCTGTGGCCTTCCATCCCCCCTCACCAGGAACCCCACGCCACCGTGGCGTACCCCTTCTGCCGCTGGCAGGTGCTCACCCTCGCTAGCGCGCAGTGCGGCAGCGCTGCTCGCCCCTGCTGCTGCGCCTCCGCTGGATCGTACGCCGTCGTTGCCTCCACCCCCACCGTGGCCGCCTCCACTCCTGCCACCGTGACCTCCCACGCCGTCCGCAGCAGCGGGAGGTTCGCGGGCGCACCCGAGCCACTGCATGTGCCACCCGCGCGCCTGGATCAGCTCCGTCTGCGCATCGGATTTTAGCATCGGCTCGCTGATGAAGACGACATCGATGTCACGCGCCCGCATGTGATTGCGGATGAACGGCAGGGCATTGCGGATGCCCCCCGCGTTAAACGCGCAGACGGAAATGACCTACTGCCGGACGGCAGCGCCGCTAGCCGCGCCGCGACCTGGAGGCCCGGTCACGGTGCCCGCCGCTCCGCCAACGGCTGGCGCCGCCGCCCCGGCACTGCCCGGACCAGTGGCTGCAGAGCCAGAGGACCGCAGGGCGCGGGCCGCCGGCGGCGCTGCAGGCG
>JBAZUW010000362.1:0-3304 GCA_041661205.1 Phycisphaerales bacterium | reverse complement strand
GACCTGGGTGATCGGCCGTGCGCAGCAGATGATGATGGAGTTCGGCGCGCAGGCGATGAAGCAGGCGCCGTCCACGGGCGCATCCGCTTTCCCCGGATTCGATCCGCAGGCGATCATGCAGGCGCAGGCGGATTTCTGGGCGGACGGGATGAAGCTGTGGCAGGGCTTCCTCACCCCCGACGCGGCCCCGCCCGAGGAGCCGGCCGAGCACGCCCGCGACAAGCGCTTCAAGGCGCCGCAATGGCGCGCGAATCCTGCGTTCGACATGATCCGCCGCAGTTATCTGCTGATCTCCGATCACATGCTGAAGGGGGTCGATCAGGTCGAGGGGCTGGAGCCGAAGCAGAAGGAGCAGCTGAAATTCGCCACGCGTGGGTTCCTCGACGCGATGAGCCCCAGCAACTTCGCCTTCACCAATCCGCAGGTGATGGAGAAGATGATCGAGACCAAGGGCGAGAGCCTGCTCAAGGGTCTCCAAAACATGCTGAGCGACATCGGCAAGGGGCAGTTGACGCATACCGATGCGTCCGCCTTCGAGATCGGCCGCAACATCGCCATGACGCCGGGTAAGGTGGTGCACGAAACACCGCTGTATCAGCTGATCCAGTATGATCCGACGACCGAGACGGTGCACGAGACGCCGCTGGTGATCTTTCCGCCGTGGATCAACCGCTTCTACATCCTCGATCTCAATCCGGAAAAGAGCTTCATCCGCTGGGCGGTGGAGCAGGGGCTGACGGTGTTCGTCGTCTCGTGGAAATCCGCCGACGCATCGATGAAGGATGTCGTGTGGGACGATTATGTCGGTGCCCAGACCGATGCGATCGACACGATCCGCGACGGGCTGGGCGTAGAGAGCGTCCACGCGATCGGCTATTGCGTGGCGGGGACGACGCTGGCGGCGACGCTGGCGGTGCTCGCCGCGCGCAAGCAGGCCGAAAAGGTCAGGAGCGCGACCTTCTTCACCGCGCAGATCGATTTCAGCCAGGCGGGCGATCTGCAGGTGTTCGTCGACGACAACCAGATGCAGCTGATCGAATCGATGTCGGGGGAAGGCTTCCTCGACGGGCGCTACATGGCCGCCACCTTCAACCTGTTGCGTGGGCGTGACCTGATCTGGAACTATGTCGCGCAGAATTACCTGATGGGCGAGGATTACCCGCCGTTCGACCTGCTCCACTGGAACGGCGACACCACCAACCTGCCGGCCAAGTGGCACAAGGGCTATCTGACCGATCTCTACCGCGACAACCTGCTGGTGACGCCCGGCGCGATGGCGATCGGCGGAACCCCGATCGACCTGACCACGGTCAAGCGTGTGGAAGATGACCGATCATTTCACCGGCCCGATCAAGTTCGTGCTGGCGGGATCGGGGCATATCGCCGGGGTGGTCAATCCGCCCGCGGCGATGAAATACCAGTATTGGACCAACGACAAGAAGGCGAAGAGCCTGGACGAGTTCGTCGCGGGCGCGACCGAGACCAAGGGCAGCTGGTGGCCCGATTGGGTGCGATGGCTCGAAAAGCTCGACGACAAGAAGGTCAAGGCCAAGGGCGCGCGGACGCCCGGCAAGGGCAAGCTGAAGGCGATCGAGGACGCACCGGGGCGCTACGTTCGCCAGCGCTGAGCGCGCTTTGCTACCTTTTTGTTGCACCGCACCATTTTTCGCTTGAACCGAATCATCGCCTCCCCTATGTTGCAGTGCAACAGAAGACCCATTGGGAGACGTATCGATGGCGACCAAGCCTCAGGTCGAACCGACAAAGACTGCAGAAGCGGCAACGCCCGCTCCCGTCGTCGCGCCGGTGAAGGCCGAAGCGGCGAAGCCCCAGACCCCGGTTCCCGCCCCCAAGCCCGCGACGCCGGAAAAGGCGCCTGCGGTCGTGGCCAAAGCCGAGGCCAAGCCCGTGCCGCCCGTCAAGGCGAAGCCCGCGCCCAAGGCCCGTATCGTCAAGAAGAAGCCGGTCGCCAAGGCGGCCGCCGTGAAGACCGCACCCGTCAAGAAACTCGTCAAGGCGCCCGTCGCCCTGGCCAAAAAGGAAACCAAAGTCATGCAGGACACCATCAAGAAGACCACCGCCGAGACCACCGAGCGCGCCAAGGCGATGTTCGGCGACATCAACGCCCGCACCAAGGACGCCGTCGCCAAGAGCACCAAGGCGTTCGAGGAGATGAACGAGTTCACCAAGGGCAACATCGAGGCGCTGGTCGCTTCGTCCAAGATCGCCGCCAAGGGCGCCGAGGACATCGCCAAGTATTCGGCCGAATATGGCCGCAAGGCGATCGCCGACACGACCGAGAACGCGAAGAAGTTCGCCGCCGTCAAGTCGCCGACCGAATTCTTCCAGCTGCAGAGCGAGCTGGTGAAGTCGTCGATCGACGCGATGGTTTCGGAGAGCTCGAAGTTCACCGAGAACTATCTGAAGCTGATGGGCGAAGTCTCCCAGCCGATCAGCAACCGCGTCGCGGTTGCGGTCGAAAAGGTGAAGATCGCCGCCTGATCTTTCCGGTAGCGTAAAGCGTAGTGCGGGCGGCCTTCCCAAAGCGGGAGGGCCGCCCGTTTCTTTTTGCCGGCCCGAAGCCTTGCCCTTGCCGCCCCCCATGCCCTATTTTGCGAACGTGATTCCCCAGACCGACATAATCCGCGCAATGGCCCAGAAGGACGACGGCGATACCGGCACCGGCCTGGGCGTCGCCACGCGCACCCGCACGCGGACCAAGCAGCCGACGCCGTACAAGGTGCTGATGCTGAACGACGACTATACGCCGATGGAGTTCGTCGTCGCGACGCTGCAGCAGTTTTTCCGCATGAGCATCGAGGATGCGACGCGGGTGATGCTGCACGTCCACCAGCGCGGCGTGGGCGTGTGCGGGGTGTTCAGCTACGAAGTGGCGGAGACCAAGGTGACGCAGGTGATGGATTACGCCCGGCAGAACCAGCACCCGCTGCAATGTACGCTGGAGAAGGCTTGAGCCGCTAGATCCTCCCCGCTGGCGGGGAGGGGGACCAGCCGCAGGCTGGTGGAGGGGGCTATCCGCGAGAACTGCTCTAGCTGAGAGCCCCCTCCACCACGCCGCGTCGCGGTCCCCCTCCCCGTGCCGGGGAGGATTTACTTCGCCTTTGGCAGCCAGCTCAGATCGAGATTCTCATACCGGTCGACATAGTTCGCCGCCCGCGTCAGCGCCTTCTCGTCGGCGAACTTCACCTTGCCGCCCTCGCGGGAGATGAGCCTGTCGTCCTCCAGCTGGCGCAGCATGCGGTTGACATGGACCGCGGTGAGGCCGGTCGCGTCGCCGATCTCC
>JBAZUW010000361.1:0-3309 GCA_041661205.1 Phycisphaerales bacterium | reverse complement strand
CACGCCTCGAACACATCCCACATGGGCAGGACTCACGTCCAAGCTCGGATAGACGATTGGGACCGCCGATCACTTGACTTCCGGACAGTCTTCATAGAAGTGGCACGGTTTTGCCTTCAAATGCTCCCTAGGTTTGTGGGTTGACCGAATCGACTCCTCAGCACCACGACACCCCGGCCCACCTTCCCGTCATGCTCGGTGAAGTGCTGCGCCTGCTCGCTCCCGCGCCGGGCGAGGTCTATGTCGACTGCACCGCCGGCCTGGGCGGGCACGCATCGTCCATTGCGGCGGCCATCGGGCCTACGGGGACGATCATCTTGAACGACACCGACGCGGGAAACCTCGCCCGGGCCGCGGCCAACGTGCGGGCGGCGTGCGAAATCCGCGGCACTCTCACTCCCCGCATCGAGCTCCTTCACGGCAACTTCGCCGAGCTCCCTTGGCGGGTGCATTCGCTGGGCCTGAAGGCCAACATGATTTTCGCTGATCTGGGGTTCGCATCCAATCAGGTAGATGACGCCGCCCGGGGCCTGTCGTTCATGCGCGATGGCCCGTTGGACATGCGCCTGGACCAAACCAAAGGCCTGACAGCCGCTGACCTTGTGAACTCCATGAGCGAGCGAGAGCTGGCCCGCACGATTGAGGAATTTGGCGAAGAGCGGCAGGCGGGACGCATCGCCCGAAAACTTGTTCAAGCGCGAGCCGCTGGGCCGATATCCACAACCGCACAACTGGCGGATTTGGTGCGCTCGGTCGTGCCGCGTTCGGGTGGACGGATTGATCCCGCGACGCGCACGTTTCAGGCCTTGAGGATTTCGGTGAACGATGAGCTGGGTTCGCTGGAGGCGTTGCTGGCGGGGTTGGATATGCCGCGTCGGGCGGAATGGTTGGCGGCGGGGTGCCGGGTCGGGTTTCTGACCTTTCACTCTTTGGAAGATCGGCCGGTCAAGCGGGCCTTTGTCAGTGGTATCGAGCGTGGCGCGTACGACGTCTCTGGCGGAGCGGTGGCCGCGGGCGAGGCGGAAATCGAGGCAAACGGCAGAGCGCGTTCGGCGAAGCTTCGGGTGGTTCGATATTCGTAAGCGGGGCGAGCGGTAACGGGCGGCACACTTTTCGGGCGCGGGCGAAAGCCCCGCATGAAGATTTGTCGGAGCGGGCGACGGAAAGCGACGGCGCCTCTACGGTGAGATGTCAATCGACAGGACGGAGTTAGGCGGGCCGGCCCAGGAGGGGTGCCCGAAAAATCGCCTCTACAGTCGGGCTTCATTCCAGGGTTCGCGGCGGGATGTGGCGGGAGCGAGATGGTTCGGAGTTGGGCCGCGGATTCGGCTTTGTGCATGCAGAACTTCGTCGCGGGTTCGTGGGCAGCAAGGATCGCACCCATGGGTCGCGGCAGATCAGTTTCGGGCAGAGGATTTTGCCCGCGAAGGATGGAACAACAGTGACCAGAGAACTGAAGCTCTCCCTCATCATCGGATTCGCATTGGTCGTGGTCGTGGCCATGCTCTTTAGCGACTACATGTCCAAGGCGAACCGGTCGGACCTCGACACCAAGCTGGCGTCGCAGCCCCAGTTGACGCATCCCGCGCCGCAGGAGCCGGTGGTGACGCTGACTGGCCGCGAGAGCACGGAGCCCTTTGGTGGTATGCCCAGCGCGATGCCGGGAATGACGGGCCAGGCCTCGCCGGTGGGCGAGGTTGGCCCCACGACGCCGACGACCGCAGCCGCGCCGACGCCCAGCGGGCCGGTCGAGATCGTCCAGAGCCGCGAGCCTCGCTCCGGCGGCATTGAAGACGCGGTCCGCAAGTTGGGCGGCAGCATCAGCAACGGCGAGATTCATGTGCCCGCCGCGGCTGGCACCTCCATGCCGACCGAGCCCCAGGGCAAGGGCGCTAAGTCCAACACGCTGTCGCCCGACCAGGCTCCGATGAGCATTCTGCCCCCCGGCGAGCGCGGGCCCGCAGGACTCTCGAGCGGCATCACCAAGCCCTCCACGACCGTCACCCCCGCCCCGTTGCTGCCTCACGAGGTCCTGCCTTCGAAGGCTGACCAGACCTACACCGTCGTCGATGGTGACTCGGCGTATGTCATCGCCAAGAAGTTCTACGGCAATGGGGAGCAGTGGAAGAAGATCCAGGCCGCCAACCCGGGGCGCATGGGCGCGAATGGCGAAGTCCGTGTTGGCGTGTCGCTCAAGATTCCCGAGGCGGGGACAGTGGCGACCAAGGCGACCCCGATCAAGGCCGACAAGCCGGTGGTCGAGGCGTCCAAGCCCGTGGCGGCCCCGGTTCCCGGGCGCACCTACACCGTGAAGAAGGGCGACAGCCTGCAGTTGATCGCCACCAAGCAGCTCAAGTCGGCGTCGCGGGCCGATGAGATTCTGAAGCTGAACTCTGATCAGTTGAAGGATGCGGACCTGATTCGCGTTGGCATGGTTCTGAAGCTGCCCGCCAAGTAGTGCGGCCGGAGATTGCACGTGCTTGTCAAGTGCGGCATGGTGGTGCTGGCGATCGGGGCGACGGCCTGCGGGTTGCTCACGCTCCGGCAGTCCAGGTTGCAGGCCGCCAGTGAACTGGCGCAGGCCCAGCTCCGCATCGGCACGTCCGACGAGCGGCTGTGGGCGCTGCGTTCGCAGATCGCCGAGCGCGTGACGCCCAGCAATGTCGAGCGAATGGCGGCCAGCGTCGGTCCCCTGAAGCCGATCATCGCCCCGCCCCTAGCCATTCCGTCGCCGGGTGATGCATTGCCGAAGCTGGCCTACGAGTCGGATGTGCCCGGGGCGCCACGAAAGCTGCAGATTGTGTCCAATACCGCCAGCGGGCAGCGCGATCTCGCGCCGGCGGCTGAGGCGGTTGGGCCGGTGGCCAAGGTCATGCGGACTCCCGAGACGAACACCGCTCCCAAGGCCGACTCGAAGTCGCCTTCGAAGGCGGGCGCCAAGCCCGCAGCCAAGCCGGCTCCGTCTGGCAAGAAGGCGACGCCGACCAAGCCGCCGCCGGTGGACACGCTGATCCGCGCCGACGCGGGGGGCAGCCCGGTGAAGGTCGCCCTCGCCGCGACGAGCAAGAAGCCGGCGGCGAGTGCCAAGGCAAGTGAGAAGCCGGGCGCCAAGGCCACCGTCAAGGCAGCGGGCAAGGCCGCCAACTCCGCCAAGCCCACCACAGTCGTGGCCACTTCCAAGAAACAGAAATCGGCGGAGCCGAAGGCAACCCAGATCGCCATGCAGCCCGAACGTCGTTGATCGCCACGGGGTGGACAACCGCATCGTGTACGGCGTGGCGTCGATTTTTCCGGCTCACAGTCGCAGAG
>JBAZUW010000360.1:1074-3313 GCA_041661205.1 Phycisphaerales bacterium | reverse complement strand
GCCTTCTGCTCTTTGGTAGCGCCTTTAGGCGGCTTGGCATTTGCACCCACATACGGTGGGTTGCCGCATAGGTAGGTCTCCCCACCCTCGTTTTCGAAGTCGATGTCAGGCTGAGTGGGCGTGGTGAACAGGTCGTCGCCCTGAACACTGACCTCCGTGCCCGTTGGGGGGCAAGCTGTCAGCCAGTCGATCTGCAGCGCATTGCCACGAGTGATCCAGTTCATTCGATCCAGGGGCAATACAGTGGCCAGCGCTTGCTGCTTGCCCCGGTAAAGCACATCGCATTGGAACTTGGCGATGATGAGTGCCAGGCGTGCAATCTCGGCCGGAAAACCGTGAAGCTCGATGCCGCGGAAGTTGTTGATTGGGATTTCAGAGGCTCGATCCTCTTCCCCACGCCGCCGATTGATCTCTGCCTCGATCTTGCGCAACTCCTTGTAGCCAATGACCAAGAAGTTTCCCGATCCGCACGCGGGGTCGAACACTCGGATATGCGCCATGCGGCGGCGCAAGGCGAGCAGTTTCCCCTTGTTCTCGCCAGCGGCCTCCAGCTGGTTGCGCAGGTCATCCAAGAACAGCGGATTGAGCGCCTTGAGAATGTTGGGCACGCTTGTGTAGTGCATACCCAAGGCACCACGCTGTTCTTTGTCGGCGACGGCCTGAATCATCGACCCGAAAATATCGGGATTGATCTGACGCCAGTTCAGCTCGCCGACTCGAATGAGATAGGACCGTGCTGCCCGGGTAAAACGCGGCACATCAACGCTGTCAGAGAACAGCCCGCCATTTACGTAAGGAAACGGCTGAGCCCACGTAGGCAGGGATGCCCTCTGACTGTCCGTGCTCTCCAAGTTCATCGTGGCGAACAGCTTCTCCAGCACCTGGCTGGTGTTAGAGCCGTCGGGTTCCGTCATCCGGTCCACGGTGCGAGTGAACAGACTCTCGCCACGGAAGATGTCCGTGTCCTCAGCGAAGAAGCAAAAAATCAACCGCGCCAGGAAGTGATTCATGTCCGAGCGGCGCTCTTCCGTATCCCACTCTGGGTTATGGGCGAGCAACTCGACATAGAGCTTGTTCAGGCGAACCGTCGCCTTTACATCGAATGGGTTGTCTTTTATCGCCTGGAGCGTGGTGATGCCAGCGAACGGAAGAAAGAAGTCGAAGTGATCTCCGAGCTCTGACAACTGACACGCCAGGGGCTCGCTGTTCGCACGGTATTCGGCCTCAACCGCCTCACCGTCTGTCACCAAGAGCAGTTTGACCTTGTTGGTCCGATTGCTCGGGCTTTCCCTGAGCGCACCCATGGTCTCGCGCACAGCGCCTGGTTCGCAGACAGATAGGTGAATGTGATTGCGCTGGAGCACTGCCCCAGGGATATCTGAATAGTTCGTTCCTCCCGCCCCAACTTTGCGCAAGCGCTTTAGCGTCACATCGTTGTTGCCGAACGCTTCAAGGAACTGAAATGGGAACTCGGCCGGGTCAAACGGCGCGCTGGCCAGCTTGGAGATGGCCTCCTCGATCTCGACCGCCTTCATCCAGCGTGATCTCCACGCACATTCTTGCCGTCAAGGGCGGCTCGGATGGCGCGTCGGGGCTGGTCCTTGAGCGGGTAACACATTGGCATCTGGAACTCTCGTAAGGCAGGCGCCTAGTATCGTTCAGCCAAAGGATGCAGGGCCAGTTTCGCAGGCGATGAGACTTCCCAACCCTTTGTTTTCCAAGGGTTGGCGGATCACTGGCAAGCCAGCGACACCACCGTTTGCGCAGACCCAAGGTCCTTCGGCAGCTGGGCCTTGCAGACCCCCGTCACCTCGACCACCTGCCCCGGCTCGGGATGCTGCAGGTAGAGCGCCCCATCGAAGCCCACCTGGGTGGTCTCCCGCGAAGTGGTGGCAACCGTGCCGGGCGGGATGGCAACGCCGGTCAGGGTGTAGGAGCGCGCCGTCTCGGTGAGCACCGGAAACGCTACGTGCATCCCGGCTTGGCGGCCCGCCATGGCGTTCTTCTCGGTCTCTCCCACCTGAGTGCCCAGGGGCAGGGCCATGTCGTCGATGCGCACGGTGGTGGGCACCAAGGCCGCCACATCGCCCGTCACCAGGCGGCCCTTGGCATCGGTTTGGCCCACCACCCGGCCGCCTACCCGGACGGGCACGTTGGGCTGGCCCGGCACGTCCACCACGGCGAAGCCTTGGGGCGCCGGGCGCAGGAACGTCACGCCCTTCCCGTCGATGTGAACGGC
>JBAZUW010000360.1:0-1064 GCA_041661205.1 Phycisphaerales bacterium | reverse complement strand
CCGTGCCCGGTGCCGGCGTCGAGGCGCGCCATGCCGGTGTCCGTGTTCCAGGAGGCGGCGGCCCTCACCTGATTGCCGCGCTCGCCCCGCTCCACTTCCGCGGCCACGCTGACCGGGGTGTCGCCGACGGTGGGCCGACCCGAGTAGCGAAGCGCCCAGGCGTCTGCGTCGGGCGCAGAGCGCGCCCTCACGCCCACCCGGTTAGCCCCGAAGGCGTAGGTGTAGCCGGCTTCCACGCGGGTGTCGCCGCGCCCGATGTCGCGCAGCACGCTGGCGCCGACCTGGTGAGGCCCCTTTCTCCAGTTCACCCCCACGTCGGCGAAGGTTACGCGGGCCCGGTCGGTCGTCAGGTCGGTGTAGCCGGCACGCAAGGACAGGTCGCGGCTGGGTCGCCAGAACAGGGACGCACGGGTGCGCTCGTGCACGTCGGCGGCCCGTTCCGGTCGCAGGCGCCAGTAGTCCTCGTTGCGCTCGTGCTCCAGGCGAACGCCGAAGGTGGGGCCGCGGTAATCGTAAGCGGCGGCCACGCGCCGCCCGCCCCCACTGGACCGACCCAATTCCAGGTCGAGCGTGCCCAGGGTGCCCAACGTGGTGGTGGCGCCCAGGGCCAGGTTCGAGTTCCCTTCCCCATCGGCTTGCGCGTTCGTGCGCAGGGTCCAGTGATCGGAGGCGCCCCAAGCCAGCGAGGCGCTGGCGCCGGTCTTCCCGTAGCGGTTCTCGTCCTCGCGCACTTGGCCCACAGCCACGTCCCAGGTGGTGAGGCCAGGGCGCAGCAAGGTGGGCGCGATGTAGTAGCGCTGATCGCTCACCACCGCCTCGAGGCCGAATCGGTCGCGCACCACCACTTGGGCCTGGTTCGCACCGGCCGACAGTGGGCTGCCTTCGACGATGAAAGGTCCGCGCTCCACGTCCCGCTGGAGCACCCGGGCCTGGTTGGCCATGATCTCCACGGTGCCCGGATCCAACGCCAAGCCGCCCAACGTGGGGATGGGATAGGTGGGCGTCATCGGGTCGAGGCCCTTGGGGTCCTTGGCGATGCGCACGCCGCCCAGGTTCACCACCGA
>JBAZUW010000359.1:878-3326 GCA_041661205.1 Phycisphaerales bacterium | reverse complement strand
TTCGCCGCGCACTTCGTAGGGAGATCGGCAGAGTTCTCGGCGGCGGCTTCGGCCGACG
Organism: Phycisphaerales bacterium; assembly: GCA_041661205.1. Lineage (GTDB taxonomy): Bacteria > Planctomycetota > Phycisphaerae > Phycisphaerales > UBA1924 > RI-211. The sequence goes on along the minus strand of JBAZUW010000359.1, from coordinate 3,268 downwards.
CCGCTTGCTGACCGCGATTGCCCATCAGTGCGAGAATCTTGACCGTGGTATCATCGTTGTAGAGCACGTCCCCTTGGGCTGCTTGCTCCACCAACTCCTCGAAGATCGGCTCGACGTGTTCTGCCTGGGCACGGACGATGTCCCACTGCGTCGAGGCCGGCAAGGGAATGCCCAGACTCGCTTGCAGTTTCTCCGCGCGATGGAAGGGCACCCCGCTGCCGTACTTCAGCACGGCGATCATGCTGCCGACCGTCGAGTCGTACTTCGCCATGCCGATCCCCAACGGCGCCGCGGCCGTGAAGATCGCGCTGCACAGATTACAGCGAAGTTTCTCCAGATAATACACCTTGGCCCCCACGGGCGCCTGGCCCACCAGCCGCACCAGTACGCCGGGGCGGCGCGTGTCATAAAGCGTGCCTGCTTCGCACTTGGGACACGGATCGCCGGACTGGAGCGACTCGTGAGGCACCTCAATCTTCTCCGCGCCGGTGTAGGCGTCGGCCCCATTGCGGCCGTGACCGTCGGCGGGGGCTGACGCAGCAGAATGGTTCTGGGCGTCATCTTCCGGCGAGGCTTCCGCTGCGGAGGACAGCGTGGATGGCGCGGGCGACGGCGGCGAAGCGTCTTCACCAAGCGACGACCGGTCCGCCGCTTGCGAACCGCCGATCACCACCGCCGTCTTCTCGGTCTTCGCCCCGAACAACAGCTTCCGCAGCCGGGCGATGGTCGTCGTCTTGTCGCCTACCAACTCGGACAGGTAGGCGTAGGAGTCGGCCAGCGCCTTGAGCATCGCATAGTCTTGTTCGTCGAGTCTGCCCTCGGCACGCCGCAGAGCGTCTTCCAGCTTGCCCATGTCCAGCTCAATGATGGTCGGCTTCGTTTGGACCATGATAGCATGTCACGGCACCCGACGAAATCCCCGACACCACTCGCAGCCAGAGCCGTGGCGGTTTCCCCCAACCGTGCTCTGCCAACACCGGGACGCACCATACCCAGCCCCGAAGAAAACGGAAAGATCACTTCGGCATGCTTGGCGCGTCGGCACATCCACCTGGCGACGAGGAAGGATCGCGTCAAGTGCCAGGGCCCACCGGCCGCCAGGCCGGCGCTGCCTGAGTGGCTTCGGGATTGCCGGCCGACAGCAGCACCTGCAACTGATGGGCTGCCAGTGTCTTGGCCGCCGCGGTGGTGCTCGCCGGCCACCAGCGAAAACGGCCGCAGGAAAGCCGCTTGTGACAAAGCCAAAACCCCTGACCGTCATAGACCAGGACCTTCAGCGCCGTCGCGGGCCGATTGCGGAACACGAACACCCAGCCGCCAAACGGATCGTGCCGCAGCACCTCCTTGCAGACCCGCGCCAGACCGTCGATGCCGCGACGGAAATCCGTCGGCTCGACGGCCACCAGAATTCGCATCTGTGGCGTGAGCTGGATCATGACGCGGGGTTCCAGAAACTCCGGCTGATCGCTGCCAGGTCGGGCGGCACAGCGGCTGTCAGGTGCAGCCGCATCTTCGCCCCGGCGGCGTCCTCCAACTCCAGCGTCAAGTCGCATAGGCTGCCGGGCAGCGAAGGAGGCAATTCCATGAACGTCGTCGCTGGACCAGATTCAAGCCTCCCCCGGACGGCGCACGATGGCTGCTCCATGTGTTTCTTGAGCGCGTAATACTCGACCCGCAGTGCCCGGGCAGTACGGTGAAGCCCGTACGTGCCGGCCATCTTCGCAGCTACGGTCCATAGCGAATCGGGAATCCGCGAGCGTGGTTTGTGCGTCTGTCGCCAACGCTCGAATCGCCGTCGAACGGCCTCCCATTTGGCGGGAAGGCCGTGCGTCTTGCTGGTATTCATCGGCTGTCCTCCACATTCTCGTGAACCGACACCCAACGATACCACAACCCTCACAACGATTCATACTCGCTTGCCGGAAGGACACTGATGTTCTTCTCGCCTACCAACTCGGCGATATAGGCGTACGAGTCGACCACCGCATGAATCGTCTCGTAGTCCTCTTCGTTCAGTGCCCGCTGGGCGCGCACCAGCAACGATTCCAGCCGGTCCGTATCCAATTCGATGATCCTCGGTAAGGTTCGCTTCATGATACGGGCGACCCCAGCCGACGAAAACCCTTAGCGCGCCGGGAGAAGCGAGAGTCGAAAAATGCACCCGCTCCAGCGCCGGTTCTCCCCGCATCCCCAAGGCCGTTTTGCGGGGAGACAAAATACCACCGGCGGGCATGAAACGTAAGATCGATTTGTCGAGATTCGTCCGCGTCAGGCCGGTCCCACCGGCCGCCACATGGGCGCCGCGTGTACCGCTTCGGGATTGCCTGCCGAGAGAAGGACGTGCAACTGAGGGGCTGCCAGCGTTTTGGCCGCCGCCGGGGCGCAGGCCG
>JBAZUW010000359.1:0-868 GCA_041661205.1 Phycisphaerales bacterium | reverse complement strand
CCGCTTGTGGCAGAGCCAAAACCCTTGCCCGTCGTAAACCAGGATCTTCACCGCAGTCGCGCGCTGATTGCGGAACACGAAGACCCAGCCGGCAAAGGGATCCTGCTTAAGCACCTCTTTGCAGAGCCGGGCCAAACCATCGATCCCCCTGCGGAAGTCCGCGGGCGCGATTGCCACCACGATCCGCATCTGCGGCGTGAGCTGGATCATGACTGAAGATCCCAGAAACTCCGGCTCAGTGCCACCAGGTCGGGCGTCCGAAAGTTCCTCAGATGGACCCGCATCTTCGCGCCACCGGCGCTCTCCAGCTCCAGATCGCACTGGCAAGGGCTTGCGGGCGCAGCAGAAGTCAACTCGATGAACGGGGCCACGTCTCACTGACAAGAGCTTGCGGATGCGGCGGGAGTCAATTCGATGAACGCTCCCCCTTGCGACACGCCGACAGCAGTGGCAGCCTCCTGCTGGACTCGCTTCTTGAGCGAATAGTAATCGATTCCCAACACCTTGGCGGTTCGGTGAATCCCGCACGTACCGGTGGCCCTCACCGCCGCGGCCCAAAGCGAATCAGAGATACGTGAGCGGGGCCTATGCGTCCGACGCCAACGCTCGAATCGCCGCCGAACGCCCTCCAACGTGGCTGAAAGGTCGCACGCCTTGCTCATCGGCTGTCCTCCACACAGGTCTGTGCTGACAGCCTACGATACCACGCCCCTCAAAACGATTCACACACGCTTGCCGGAAGGACACCCACGAGGCAGCCGCGTGGTGTGCCCACATGCTCGCCGGCGACAGCGTGGGCTTCGTCTGTGATGAGCAACTCGAATGTAAGCGTCCGGCGGAACACGTCGGGGAACTTGGCCGCGGCGGG
>JBAZUW010000358.1:0-3338 GCA_041661205.1 Phycisphaerales bacterium | reverse complement strand
TTAACCCCAAGTGCAAGCACACGCTGGCGGAGTTCGGCCAGTACCAGTATGCCCGGAGCGCGGAGAATCACCCCATCAGCGAATTGCCGATCGACACTTCGAACCATTCGATGAAGTGCATTGCCTATTACTTGTACGACAAGTACGGAGCCGTCCGTCCGCGCCAGGTGCGTGTCGGCGTCGACCGCACGGTCCTGACGCGGCCCGCGATGAGCGAGGTCGACATGGTGGTACGGGCCGGCAAGATCAACTTTCGCCGCGTGCCGCAGAAGGCCGGCGGGCGCGTGCTCAGTTTCACGAGGGATGAGGAGTAACAACGATGTGGAATTTTCGGATTGTCTCACTTGTAACCCAGCCATCGGGCGACGAGGACGCCATCGAGATCAATGTCGAGTTCTTCGCCGACGATGAACCGCAGAAGGTTTTGGCCGAGCGCACCTATCGCTACTGGACCGGCGGGACCGATGAGGACATTCTCAGGAGCCTGCGGGTGCGCGGGCTGCAACTGGAAAGCGACCGTGAGTGCGTAGCGAAGATGCAGTCGCTTGTTGGTCGGAGGTTCGCCTGCTCGTTTGGTAGTGACCATGCCTAAGCACATCTACATCGCCGGCCCCTACACCGGGGGCGACGTGGCGGTCAACGTCGGCAAGGCGGTGGGCGTCGGGGATGCGCTGGCCGAGAGTGGCGCGGTGCCCTTTATCCCCCACTTATCCCACTTCTGGCACTTGCTCTGGCCGCACGAGTGGGAGTTCTGGCTGACGCAGGATCTCGCGTGGCTGGCGAAGTGTGATGCGCTGCTCCGGCTGCCGGGTGCCTCGCCGGGTGCGGAGCGCGAGATAGCCGAGGCCGAGCGGTTGGGGCTGCCGGTGTTCCGCACCGTGACGGCGCTGATGTACTGGCTGGCGCAGCAGGAGTAATGCATGGGGTGGCGCCAGTGGGCGAACGATCCGCGTTGGCTGCACCGCTGGTACAGCGCCGGCACAGGCGAGTGGCGGCGGCGGCGCTTGCACAAGGCGGAACGGGCCTTCGTCCGGGGGCGCGGTCGTGAGCGTAGCGTGCGGCATTACGCCCGGGAAGTCAACGGGAAGAACTCGTGAGGGAGTAAGCGTGCATTGAAAACTACCGTAGTGTTCCTGGCCGACGATCACGCCGGTTCCCCGCAGGGGTTGTTCCCCGGTGAAGTGTGGGACCGGGAGGACGGCGAGGAACTGCGACCGAAGGGCTTTCAGGTCACGCTACGGCAGCACTTTCTCGATTGCGCCTATCAGGTGCGGGATCTGCGCCTGGGTGGCCGGCTCATCATCGTCCATGCCGGCGATGCGGTGGAGGGTGCGCATCACGGCACGGTGCAACTGCTCACCCAGCGCATCGACGAGCAGGAGCGAATGCACGTCGAGAACATGAGTGAGTTTATGAAGCTCACCTATTGGGACAAGCAGACCGACCAACTGATTTACCTGGCCGGCACGGAGGCGCATTGCGGTTCGGGCAACTCCTCGACGGAGCGCATCGTGCGGGCCTTGCTCGACAAGGAGAAGCTGGATGGGCGCGAGGTGCGGATGAAGTTGGTGGCTGACATCGACGGGGTGCTGTTCGACGTGGCGCACAAGGGCTTCCGCCTGAGTTCGCGGGACTGGCTGCGCACGAACGCCATGCGCGCCTCGCTCGAATCCCGGCATTCGGCGTGTGCCAAGGCCGGGCAACGGCTGCCGCGCTACGTCATCCGGGCGCACATGCACACGTTCGCCCATGCGGCTATCGAGGACAAGCAGGGCACGGTGATCTCCGAGGCGTTCCTGCTGCCGGCGTTCAAGCTACCGGACGACTACGCGCTGATCGAAGTGCAGGAAGCTGTGGGTTCCATCGGCGTGCTGCCCATCACGATTCACGACGGGCGCCCCGAGTGGCACAAGGCGTTGATGACGTGCGACCCGATTCCGCTGGAGGTGCTGTGAACGTTTCCGAACCCGTGCTGGCCGAGCAACTGCGGGCGCTGTTTGTGGATACGACGGTGCCGGACCTCGAACCGCAGGAATTTTCGCCCAGCATGTACGGGCAGATTGTGGGCGCCAAGCGCGGCCTCATTGCCGCGAGCATCACGGAGGCGCTGCGGAGCAAGCGGATCAAGTACGTGGGCGAACGTCTGACGGACGGCAAGCGCGTCAAGGCGTATCGCTTCACGACGCCGGAGGAAGTACAAGATGTCTAAACCTACCCCTGACACCATCCTCGCGCTGGCCGAGGCCATCGTCGAGCGCAACGCCGGCCGCGACCGCATGTACGACCGGCTCGACAAGCTGTACTTCATGGAGCACGCCAAGCGGGCGGCGGATGACGGCGTAGAGCTGGTGCATATGCCCTATGCGACCGCGGTGGTCGACCTCGTGACTGACCTCGCCGCGGTGATGAAGGTGCATATCAACGTGCCGGCGGCGTCGGAATCCCTGGAAGCCGAGCAGGACGCCGAGGCGATCGAGGCCTGGTGCCGTTCCATTCTCGCCATGAATCAGCGCAAGCAGCAGACCAACCTCATCGGGCAAGCCGGCTGGGTCGGCGCGCAGCGGGCCGCGGTGTGTATGCGGACGCTGTACAACGACAAGTCGATCAAGCTGTCCGATGAGGACGCCCAACTGTCCGGGCTGCCCGTCGTGCTGCAACTCCGTGACCCGCGCCACGTCTACGTCGCGGATGGTCCCCTGGGACCGCGCTATGTCATCGAACGCTGGACCCGCCCGGCCGCCGATGTGCGGGCGCTGTACCCGCGGGCGCTGGACCCGGAGATTGACGACGACACCGATATTGAGTGGACCGAGTATTGGGATGACACCTACCGGGCCTACTTTGCCAACGGGGCGATCATCAAGCAGAAGGGCGGCAAGGTGGTCGCGCACGGCTACGGCTGTCTGCCCTACTCGTTCGGCTATGCCCGGACTACCGTCATGCGTGACGGGGCCAAGCGTTACCGGCCCATCCTCGTGGCGGTCGAGACGCTGGCGCACTCGATTGATACCTGGTTCAGCATTGCCGGCACGGCGGGGCTGGGCTCCGTGACGAACGCGTGGGCCATCTTCTCCGACACGCTGACGGGCGAGACGGGCAAGCAGATCAACCTGACGCCGGGTTACATCAACTATCTCGGGCTGCAAGACAAGCTCCAGGCGGTGCAGCGGGCGTCCCTCCCGCCCGACTTCTTCCAGTGGGGCACGCAACTGTTCCAGGCGTGGCAAGCCGAAACGTTCCCGTTCAATCTCTTCGGGCAGTCGCCGGGCGACATTGCCGGCTATGCGATCTCCCTGCTCTCGCAGGCCGGGCGCCGGATCATCCTGCCGATCTGGAAC
>JBAZUW010000357.1:0-3363 GCA_041661205.1 Phycisphaerales bacterium | reverse complement strand
ACCAGAACCCGGTATTGGCCGGGCTTCAATGTGGCGGGAATCTTCGCTTTCAGGCTGAAGCAGGACGTGTTTTCCATCTCCAAGGCGATGGCTTCCTTGGGCTTGCCTTCGGCAACCAATGACACGGCCGCCTGGTCCTCGAAATCGAGGCACTTGCCGAGAATCATCAGCCATCCGCCCTGCCTGGCGCGGTCCACTCCCTCGTCGCCCTGTTTCCACCAGACATCGGGAGCATTCACCGACACGATCTTCGAGAACGATGCCCCCTGTTTCACCCGGCAGGCGTAGATGCCGACCGGCCAGGCGGAAGGGATCACCGCCTTCAGGGAGGTTTCCGTGGATTGCAGGGGCTTCACGGAAGTCCATTCGGGGTCGCCGGTCTTTCCGATGACGCCCAGCTCGACGACCGCATCCGAAGCAAAGTTTCCCCCGGCGATCACCAGGGTTTCATCGGGGCCCACCGGGTCGGAGTGCCAGAAGAGTGCGGGAGTTGTATTCATGAGATTTGCTTTTTAGTCTTTGTTTTACGCAAGTGTTTGGCGTTGCCGCCGGGGAGAGGCGTCTCCCCGGCGTGCTCCTGAGTTTTGAACGTGGCAGGCTGCGCGGCCCCGGGTCACCAGCGATAATAGCGATAGGGGTCGTCGCCCTGCGGGAAGTCGGTGAGGTAGTCCGGGTGATAGAGCGCAGCGGGCGCTGAGGAGAGCCGCTTTTTCGGGAAGATCCGCAGATCGCCCGCCTTGCCCACCAGACCCCCGCCGCCAAAGTGGTCGAAAACGCGCACGGCGATCGCGTGGCGGCCGGCTTTCACCAGGCGGCCGGGCACCGTGTAAATGCGCGGGACGTTGTAGAAGTTCGGGATGGAGCTGTCGGTTGCGCCGATCTCGACGCCGTCGAAATAGGCGCTGTCGAAATCATCCACCACGCCCAGCGAGAGCGTCAGGTCCTTGCCTGCCCACTCCGCGGGAATGTCGATGACCCGCCGGAAGATGGCTTCGCCATCCGCTTTCGCCCAAGCACCGCCATAGTCTCTCCATTGCCTTGAGACAGGAACCTCCTGCATGCCGCTCTCGTCGGCGTCGAGAGCGATCCGGGCCCGTGCGGCGGCGCTGATCCCCGGATCCTCGGGGTGCGGGTCATTGACTCCGCTTTGCGCCATCGGAGTGGTCAGCAGGGCCTTCCATTTCCCGCTCAATGAGATCTCCTCCGGCGCTGCGGCCGGGAGGACCAGCCGGTTGTCGCCGACGCAGAGCCCGCCCAGGTTCGAGATGAGTTGGCTCAGCACGCGGGTCCAGCGCCAGCGGGTGTAGCGGTTGTAGCTCAGGTGATCGGCATCGAGCATCGCGCTGTCGAGTTGGCAGAAGACTGCCACGCCTTTGCCCCGGCGGACTTCGGCCAGCAGGCCATCCGCTCCGATGGCATCGGCTCCACTGACGACGATCCAAGCCGGACCGTCAACACGCCGCCGCAACTCGCCCGGCCAGATGCCGCGGCAACTCGGCCAGTCTGGCACATTGAGCGAACCCGCATGAAGTGCGACCTGTTCGAGGCGCACGCCGAGCGGCGCTTGGACGGTGGCGCGCGGCAGGATCAGTGCCCGCCCGCCCCGGCGCAGGAAGGCATCCAGGTCGGCGTCGGGGATGCTCGCGTCGGCGCCTATCACGACCGTGCCTTGCTGCGGCAGGGTGGTGGCGCGTTTCCAAGCGATGCCGGAGGCATCCAACAACGCGGAACCCGCATCGCCGCCCAGATAGGAGGTGGTGTCGCGCGCTTCGGGTGTGGCCGCGGCAGCGGCGGCAATCACCGCGCGAGCCATGCGTTCGGCGGCCGGATCGGCGGCGGCGTGGTCTTCCAGGTCGAGCGTGCAGATGGTGAGAGCGCCGCCATCCAACGAGATTTCTGCCAGCGGGGTGTAAGCCCCGTCAAATTCGCAGGCCAGGATCGGCCGCCAACCGGCGCGGTGAGGGATCTCGATGGGCGCGCTGCTCACGACATGGCGCGCACCCCAGCGCCAACCGTAGGACGGCGTTTCCGCCGCCTCGTTCGGTGCGTCAATCGGCTCCACCAACCGGCTCTCGCCAGCCCAGTCACGAATCGCTTCGGCGTCCAACCCCGCCAGGGCCGGATGGTTGGCGATGACCGGAAAGGCGCGCCGAGCCAGGTGCTTGGCGACCCGCAGGCCGAGGCGCTCGTGCAGCCAGGCAGGATTTTGGGCCATCATCAGCGCGCGGCCACCGCTCTTGAGCTGGCCAGCGAGGATGGAGGGGTCCGCTCCGCCTTTGCCGAAGGCGTCACGACCGATCACGACCAGGCTCTTTGTCGGCGTGCCATCCCAGGCACTGGTGGCGATGCCCAGAGTGCGCAGCAGCGCCGTGGTATCGCCCACCGGATCCAGAAGGGCGATTTGAGGCGCGGGGGCGGCCTCCGCCGCTTTGGCTGCGAAGGCGGTGAAAGCAAAGCTGTCGGTGTGCTTGGCCTCGCCGATCGTGCAGGTGAGCGAGATCACCCCGGGAACGCGGTCGCTCTTGAGGGTGGCGGGAATCGGCACCGCGAGCGGAGCGAAGGCAATGCTTGTCGGGGCGATGACGCCGTGCTCGGAGCCCTCCGCGACGAGCGCGCCATCGAGTTCCGCCCGCCATGTCAGCGACCAGTTCGCCTGGTTGCGGCTGTCGTTGATCAGCGCCACCTGTTTGGCCAGGGTGGTTCCGGCGCGGACGTGATGCGTCTTGTCCACAAAGTCCGGTGCCCCGGCGACGAGCGCCTTGCCCGCCACGGTCAGCGGCATACCCTCGGGGCGGAAGTAACGAGTGAGGTTGCGTGGAGCCTCCGCTTTCCAGGCCCCGCGTTGGCCGGGCTTGAAGGGTGGCAGGGGATCGTTGGCGGTCTCCTTGCCGGCCTTCAGCCAGCCATGGCCGTTGCCCCATGGAACCATGCCGCCGGTGATGCCCCAGGTGCGCCAACTGCGCCAGGTATTTTTTTCGAAGAGGGCCTGCAGTTGGTTGAAGCCCTCGTGCATCGCCGGAACCTCAACGCCGTGCCAGCTTTTCCAAAGCATCTGCTTGTCAAACGTGGATCCCACTGCCGCGCGGTATGCCGGGCTTTCCAAATGGTAGGCCTCCGGGCCCTGATAGATGGCGCAGAACTCGGTGTAGAGCGGTTCGCTGGTGTTGGCCTGCCCGTATCCGCGCCGCCCGCGGTGGAACGAGACATAGAGCGGGGTGCCGAACTCCACCATCAGCACCGGCATGTCGCCATCCTTCGCCCAGCTCGAAAGCCACTCCTCGCGCTCCTGGAGCGACGTGAGGCAGAGGTAGTTGTTCGCGGTATAGACGTCGCCCACCGGTCCGCCGGCATGCATGAAAACCG
>JBAZUW010000356.1:0-3376 GCA_041661205.1 Phycisphaerales bacterium | reverse complement strand
AGCTGGGCCAATCGTTTTTGCTCGACATCAGCGGTGAGCCATGCTTCGGCGTAATCTTCCTTGGATTGTCCCTCCGTGGCTTGCGGGTGTGGGGGCCAGACGATCACTCCTACCAGGGCGTGTGTGTCGGCCGTGTATATGCTGGCGGTTGCGTGGCCGTTAGCGTTGCGTGCCGTCAGTGGGGGGAATGTGCTCATCGCGCCACCGCCTCCTGCTCTCTGAGCCATAGGTCCCGCCGCGCGCGGGCACCGTCGAGGGTGCGGGCGACGCAGCTGAACAGCCGGCCATCCGGCGTGCGGTAGTCGTACTGGACGCGCTCGCCGCGACTGATCGAGGAATAGAACGTCTCGCAACGCTCGGCACCGGCCGGGCAGGTGGAGCAACCGTTGCGGTCGGTCTTCACTGTGCTCCCTCCCGGCCTTCATCGTTCATCCCGGCCCGCAACTGAGCGCGGGCGCGCGTGGGGTTAGTCAGTGCCGTGGTCATCCGTTTGTCCCTCCGAGTGCTCTAGGGGCCAAAACTGGCCCTTGCGTCAGTGATCGTGTTGGGGTAAACTGAGGGTAGCGAGCAGTCAATCTCACATCCTCTGGAGCCCGCTCTGCGTACTAGGCAGACGCGGGCTTCTCGTTTGTTTTCGGCCACCGGCCGAGCGCCACGCTCTTGCAATACTCCCTGGTGTAATAGGCCCGGTACAACTCGTACGTGTACCCCGCGTCCGGGTAGTACCGTTCGACGAATCTCCTCAGGTCGGCCTCGTCGATGGGCTCCGTGCCGCGGGGTGCATGTGCGATACTCATCCCGTCACTCCTTTTCCGCGTCCAGCAGTCCGATGAGAAAAGCCACCGTGGTCTCGCGTTCGTAAAGGCGTGTGCGCGTGTTCACGCGAATACAGGGCAACCCGCGTTTGCGGAGGCTCGTCAAATGCTGTTCCGTCAGCCCGTACTCGTCCTTCAATTCCTGCTCGGTCCAGATGTCTCGCCAATCTCGCGTCAATCTCACCCTCCTGTGTCAGTGCCGCTTTCACGGCCGCGCGTTCGCCTACGCAAAACGAGCGCCCGTACTCGTCCACGCCATAGGCTCGTTCGCCTGTCGCGAACACCACTCCACCGGCTAACCACTCATCCTGCCGCAGTTCGCTCATCCTCTCCCTCTCTCGGCGCTGAGTGTATTTTGCGGGTACTCAGTGCCCCCTCAGCGGTAGTCAGCGACCCCTCAGCCATCCTCTCCCACGGAGCATATTGGCCTAGTGGTATGTAATACCTGCGGCCCCGTTCATGCCACTTTTTCGGCGCCCACGGGGCGGAATAACACTGCCTCGGGCAGGTCCAGCGCGGCGGCGATCCGCCTCCTCACGGTCGGAGTAGCCCGCCGCGTCCCTTGCTTCATGCGCGTTACCAGCGAGTTGCTGATATGCGCCCGCGCGGCTAGCCAGACCTGCCGGCGCCCCTGCTGTTCGAGTATGTCCCAAACGGGATCACGTTCCGTCATCATGCGCTGGCGCCTCCTGTGTGGCTGATCTAGTTACATCGTACCAGTGTGTTAGCGCCTTGTCAATAGGATTTGCCACCAATATTTGTGCTTGATATTATGCTGTTTCGGTTGCGGTTAGGTGGGCGTGTTGTGCCCGAGAAACCGCCCCGCGAATGTCTATAGCGGCCTCAATAATTACCAAGTGGTCGTTATCTCGTAGCGATATCCATACGTCGTTTGTGGTTAAGGCGGTCCATGCGAACAAGAACGTATGCGGAGCTGTAACGCCAATGTCCCCCGTAAAGCGCGCCCTGCCGCCTCCGGGCAACTCAAAATATCCGAAGAAGTCTGGTTCATCGCTGAACTGCAACTCTCCTTTGTATGCGCTGTGAAACCAATTCCATAGCCAGCGTGATGCGCCCACATGGCTGCCTGAGTGGGACCACTTCGGGCAATTGGGCTGTTCGGGGATAAGGTCTAGTTTCAACTGCAAGATGGTGTAAAAGGCACGCCCAATAAGCCATTGATTAACAGCCTTTAAGGCTACTTCGGGATTAGGCCAGTAGACATTCCGATGAGCATACCAGTCCACTACATCGAGGCGAAAGAAGTCCAAATCTGAGGTAAATAGACCGTGTTCGAGGATGGTTGCCTGGGGTAGAATAGACACTGGTGATACCTCCTAACAGGTATTGCCCATGCCCCCGGCTGTTAGTAGCAGCGCGGGGGCGCTTTTGTTGTGTGCATTATAGCATAATATTCGGCACAAACCGCCTTTTGAGAGCCCCAAATAGGCCCCTGTTTGCGGGTGGGTGGTACTGGGAGACCCGATGGCGGCGGGCAAAAGCTGAAGCCGCCCCTCGCGGAACGGCTTCGATACTCCTGCCACACATGGTGGCCGAGTTGCCTCATGCTACCACACCCGCCCGTCTGGCGCTAGGCGTCGGGGGGGGGGGTGGCCGGGGCGCTCGGCCAGGGCGGCGGCAACGATGCGCTCGCCCCAGTGCCGCTGTTCATAGGGGGGCAACTGGGGCAGCAACTCGTTAGCCACCATCAGCAGCATACGCCTGTAAATCTCATAGCCGGTGTGTAGTGCGCGGGCCTCCGCCTCTAGATGGCTAATGCGGGCCTTGCTACTCACCCCTGCGCCCCCTCGGTGGGCGCGGCGGCCGGGCGGCGCACCGGCGGCGTGTCAAGCCCCACGCCGCGCCTACGGGCCAGCCCCGCGAACCGATGTACCTCGCCGGGGGCAAACCGGCTAGCGGCCGTGCCCACACCCCGCGACAGCGGCACGAGGCGCCCGGCTAGAGCGAACCGGCGCACGCGGCTGTCGTCCACGCCTAGCGCCTGGGCTGCCTCCTGTGTCGAGAGCGTGCGGTCGTCGCGGGCCAGCATGCCTAGCAGCATCCGCCATGCGCCCTCGGCGGCGTCGCCGCCGCCAAGGGCTAGGATTTCGTCGCCGCCCTCGCCATCGTTGCGGTAGGCCCAGACGTAGGGACGCCCGTTGATGTACTGATAACGCACGGAGGCGGAGGGGTCGATCCCCTCCGCGAGCATCTGGGCAATGCGGGCGTAGTCGCTCATTTAGTCCTCCCAGGCCGGGTTAGCGGCGCCAATGAGGTATGTGCCGTCGCCCGCCGGCCGGGGCATCGGAGCGTAGACCGTCTCACCGGCAATCCGGTTCAGCGCGTCGCAGGTGGCCCGCGCTTCCTCGGCGTTGAGACGGTGGCTATTGGCGCTGCCGCGTCCAGTGGCGACTCCGACCAATCCAGTCCAGGTACCGGTCAGGCCGTAGGTTTTGAGGGAGTCGATCAGGGCGCTGGCGGCGGCGGTGTCTATCGTGGCGGCCCGTTCGCGGATTTCATCGCGCATTGCGGTCAGCACCGTGGGGGCAATTGCGATTGCC
>JBAZUW010000355.1:291-3385 GCA_041661205.1 Phycisphaerales bacterium | reverse complement strand
ACCCTGGCCGCCACGCGGGACCAGGTGGTGGGAATCTACCACGACAAAACCAAGCTGGAGCGGATCCAGCTGGAGCAGATGATGCGTGAGGAAACCTACCTAACGGCCGCGGAGGCCTTGGGTAAGGGGTTCATCAACAACGTCACGCACGCATCGCCAACCGTGCAGAACTGTCCGCTTACTGATTACGTCAACGTCCGCGACACCGAACGCCTGGCCAGCATGCTGGGCAAGCGGCACATTGTTCGGGACGTGGCATCCCTCTTGAAAAGCATAGGAGTCTGACCAATGGCAGACGACCAAGACCGCCTGGCCCAGCTGCGGGCCGACATCGACCGACTGCGGGGAGAAGCCCGCGCCATGAGCGAAGGCCGGCAGGCCGTCGACATGTCCGCCGACGAGATTGCGCGGCTCGAGGAAATCGAGTCCGAAGTGACGTTTCGCCAAGAGCAGGTGCAGGCTCGCGAGCGCATCGAGCGACTGACTTCCGACGCGCAAGGCGGCAGCCCGCCCGGACGCAGAACCGCACCCGCGGGCGCTGGCGATGGCGGTCGCGGTTTCCCTCGCGACCCGCGGGCCGGGTTCTCGCACTTCGGGGACTTCGCCCAGAGTGTGGCCATGGCTGGACGTCGTGACGCGGGCCTCGACCAACGCCTTGCCAGTATGGCCCCCACGTCGTTCTCCAGCGAAGGCGCCGGGGCTGACGGTGGTTACCTGATCCCGCCCGAGTTTTCTTCGCAGATCATGCGATACATCGGCGAGCAAGGATCGCTGTTCAACCTGGTGAGCAAGACGCCGGTCAACAATCACCTGAACTGGCCGGTGGACCAGGAGAGTCCCTGGAGCACGAGCGGCCCGCAAGCGTATTGGGAAGGCGAAGGCGACCAGTACACGCAGAGCAAGCTGAAGATTCGCACGGCCGGCATGCGGTTGAACAAGCTGGTGGCGCTCTGCCCCGTGACGGACGAGCTGCTGGAGGACGCGGCCCAGCTGGCCACGTACCTGGAGTCCGTCATCGCCGCCAAGATGCGATGGAAGGTGGACTTCGCCATTCTTCAAGGGACTGGCGCGGGCATGCCGCTGGGTATCCTCAAGGCGCCGGCCCTCAAGACCGTGGCCGAGGAGAGTGGTCAGACCAACGACACGGTCAACAGCACCAACATCCTCAAGATGTACAGTGCCCTGTGGGGCGACTTCCGCGGGAGCGCCGTGTGGGTCATGAACCAGGATGTGGAGCCGCAGCTGCCGAAGATGGTGGTCGCTGGGTCATCGTCCGATATTCCCGTGTGGTTGCCGCCAGGCCAGAACAACAGCCTGGCCAACGCGCCCAACGGCACGCTCATGGGCCGCCCAATCATCCCGCACCAGGCGTGCGAGACACTGGGTGATGCGGGAGACATTTCGTTCATCGACTTCAGCCAGTACATCATTGGCTACAAGACGGCAGGCCCACAGATGGCCTATTCGATTCACCTCTACTTTGACTACGGGATGACCGCTGTCCGCGCCACCTGGCGTTTGGCCGGCATGCCCAAGTGGTCAACCACGATCGCGGCCCGTGATGGCAGCGCGACGTACAGCCCGTTCGTAACTCTCGGGGAGCGAGACACCTAACCGACATGCTCCGAGGTGGGACGTGTACCGCCTGGGCCACGCGGTAAAACTGGCCCCCTTTCCGACCGAATAACCATAGGAGTTTTTCCCATGCTAAGCCAATTCCTGCCCTTGATCGAGAAGGCGAAAATCGTTCTCGGCTTGGGTGCCATCGTCCCGTCAACATCGACGCCGGACTTTGTGTCCCTGAAGGCCCATCAGAAGCTGACGGTCATTATCATCTCGAAGAACGCGACGACGGTGACCGGGTCCGCTATCACGCTCAAACAGGCCACTGTGGTGGCTGGCACGGATGAAAAGGCGCTGGCCTTCACCAAGCGGTGGACCAATGCCGACATCGCGGCGGCCGACACGTTGGTGGAAACGGCCGTGACATCGAACACGTTCACGACCCAAGCCGTCAACAGCAAGACCTCCATTGACGTGCTGGAAGTGGACGCGGACGACCTGGACGCGGACAACGGTTTCGACTGCGTGCGGGCGGGCACTGGAGACGCGACCGCGGCTACGCTGACCGTGCTGTACATTCTGCACGCACCGAGGTATGCCCCGGGCATCGCCGACGCGGCCATCACCGACTAAGGCCCTGGTGGGGTCTGGTAAGGTTTACTGACCATGCTCGAATACCCGCAAAGCACTTGGATGCGTTACCAGGGGGCTCCACTGCCCTATACCGTGGAGTTCTCCCGGGTGGCGGTGGGCACGTACCTGCTGGACGACTTCAAGTCGCATTTGCGGGTATCGGGCACGGTCGAGGATACGGCCCTGGCCAGGTTCTTGAACGTGGCCGCCCGATCCCTGGAAGACGACACGCGGCGGATGCTGCTTACCACCGCGGTCAAAGAGTACTTCGACGTGTGGCCCTGGGATTATCTCCCGGTCCTGCACCTGTCGCGGGCACCCGTGGTGAGCCTGACGAGCGTCAAATACTACGACCCGGCCGACGTGCTCCAAACGTGGGACGCGGCCAACTACGCGGCCGACGTGATCTCCGAGCCAGCCCGGATTGTGCTGGCAGAACAAGCCTCGCTGGTGGCCCCGAGCGTGGATCAACGGCCCAACGCGGTCATCGTGGAATACCAATGCGGGTACGGGGCCGCGGTGGCCAACCTGCCCCCGGAAACCATCAACGCCATTTTCGTCAAAGCCTCGTACCTTTACGCGCGCGGGCGCGAATTGGGCACGGCCGCCGACGCCGAGGCCGTGGAACGCTGCTGGCAGAACGAAATCCGCCGGCTGACCTGGAGCATGTTGTAGTGGTCGACCCTTATATCCAAAGCGTGCCGACTCCCATCTGGCGGAAAGATCGCCAGGTGACGTTGCAGCGGTTCGCGCAGGCGGGCACGGACACGCGCGGCCAGGCCATTGGCCAATGGGAAGACCTCGACGCGGCCCCTACGGTCTGGGCGAGCATTGAACCGTTGACGGTGCGTACCGCCGAGTACGCACGACAACTCTACAGCGAGGCCACACACCGCGG
>JBAZUW010000355.1:0-281 GCA_041661205.1 Phycisphaerales bacterium | reverse complement strand
GGCCATGCGGCTACTTTACGGAACCCGGGTGCTGGCGATCGGCAGCGTGATCAACATGCACGAGGCCAACGTGACCCTGGAACTGCTCTGCACGGAGGCCGTGTGATGGGTGTTACCAAGGCCATGGTTTCCGTGCACATGCGAGGTGCCATGAGCGCCTGCACTGCCCTGACGGAACTGGAGTTCAACGCCCGCCGGCGGGTCGTGACATCCGCGGTGCGATCCGCCAACAAAGAAGTGGTGCGGGAAGTCAAGGCGGCGGCCCCGGTCCGGTCTGGGTT
>JBAZUW010000354.1:0-3389 GCA_041661205.1 Phycisphaerales bacterium | reverse complement strand
ACATCACGTCCGAGTGGGGCTGAATGTCGTTGACGTCGCAGATGCCCGCGTAGCACATGATGGTGGTGCCGGAGCTGGGTTCATAGGCCAGCGAGACCAGGTCGCCGGGGCCCCCCGTGCAGTTGTTGAAGTTGTGGCGTCCGTCGAACTGGTGGCCCATCTCGTGGGCTACGTAATCGACCCAGAAGGAGTCGTTGATGGGCGTGTCGATGCCGCTGAGACCCTTGGCCTTGTTGGAGACCGAGCAGGGGGCGCGGAAGAACGCGATGCCGCCCGGGCCGGTCTCGAACAGATGCCCGACGTCATAGGCGCCGTTGCCAACGCCGGAGTCGAGCTTGGCCTGGTTGATGTTTCGATCACTCACCGAGCCGTCGTTGGCGTAGCCGTCGGTGGTGGGGTTGGTGAAGATCAGGACATTGTTGTTGGCCACCAGGATGAAGCGGATGGCGACCTCGGTGCCATAGACCTCGTTGATGCGGTTGACCGCGGTGACGACCGCCGCCATGCCGTCGTTGACGTTGACGGTGCGTCCGTTCAGCGTGCTGTGAAACGCCGTGTATTCGGCCGTCGTCGCCACCGCGAGGCGGTATTGCCGGCGCGTGACGAACTCGCCCCCGCGTTGGCCATAGCCACCGGCGGGACGCTCGGTCTTGGTCGGCTCGGCGGGCACGACGGGTGCCTGCTCGGGGTTTTCGTCGAAGCTCTTGCACACCCATCCGGTGTTTCGACGCAGGTCCTGCTTAAAGTAGCTGGCCACCACGCTGGTATCGCCCCCGTCGTACGGGTCGATGAAGACGGTGCCGTTGGCCGAGCGGATGAACGCGTGGAAGCCTTGCGGGGTGTAGTCAAAGCGGACGGTCGCGGTGGGGTCGTCGATCCCCTGGCCCTGGTAGGTCTTAAACTCCGGGAACTTGGCCGCCAACTCGGGCTCCATCATCGGCGACTCAACGACATTGAACCGCGCCAGCCAGCCATCGGGCATGGGAAGGCTGACGATGACCGGGGGCTGGACCTGAGGCACGGCCTCAAGTGGCGCGGCCGCCAGCAGGCCCTTCAGCACGTCCCAGTTCACCTGGGCCGCCTGAAAGACGGTGGGGCGAACATTTGGGCGGCCGGTGAGCGCCTTCTCGGGCACGGCCTTGAGGATGGTGAAGGCGCCATCCGCAGCCGCGGCTTTATCGGCCGCCTGCGCGAACGCCGCCCCCGAAACGCCCATCAAACCCAAACAAAAACCGGTTACCCAGGCTGCGAAGGCAGGTAGAGCATTGATACGGACCGCCATGTGTCGTCCTTTCCCGCTCGGGGAACGTGCCGCGAACTGCGATGTGCAAGTGTTCCAGCCCACCCAGGCGGAAACTTGACTTCAAAGTACGCTGATTTTCGTTCCCGTCAACCCTTCTTGTTCCTAGAAAATGCATGACACCGGCCACTTGGCCGGCGTCATGGATTCCATCGGCGGGTTGTTGGGGCAACTTATCGTGCCCTGGATGGTCTGATCGCGGTTTTTTGGGCGGCGATCGTGGTCCAAGACTTTTTCACCGGCGACGCCGGATCATGATGAGCCCACCGGCGGCCAGCGCCAGTGCTCCAGGAGCGGGCACGGGGTGGGTGAGCACGCGGACCTGCTCGATGTCGATGGCCCCGGAAGTGCCGCCGAAGAGGTTGAATCGCAGGGTGTTGCCCAGAACCGTCACAAACGACTGACCATTCAGGCCCCTGCTCACCTGCCCGGTCGGGTAGGTGGTTCCGAGGGCGCCCAGGCCGTCGGAGAGGTCCAGCGTGGCGTCATTGAACATCACCGCGACGATCGGGCCGTCGAAGGTGATCGCGCCGATGGCGGGGCCGGTGGCGGGGTTAGCGCTGAAGTGCAGGAAGTGGCTGTTGAAGATTCCACTGACCACGCCCGGAGTCGGGGTCAGGCTGGAGCCGGGATTGGCGGTGATGTCGGCGAGCAAACCGGGGCTGACGGCAACGTTCTGCTGCTCGTCCCAGGCTTGGGCCAGCGGGCCAAGCAGCGTGGGGAAGTTGGCGTTCGTCGGCGGCGCGATCTGGACCCCTTGGCCAACCACACTCACGATGGCACCCTGCGAAGCCGCGGCCATGGACAGAGCGATACCCGTTGCGATCAAAGTCGTCTTCATCACACACCTCATTCTTGTAGATTTGTTCCACACCCTTTGCCGTCGCGACGCATGCCGCAACTTGGTACTTGTCTAGCGATGCAAGCGAGTGGTTGCTCACGCGAGCGGGGGGAGAATTGCACGGCCGCAGGTCCGAATACACAGGAGGCGGGGTGCGAGCTGGAGTTCATTGCGGTTGATCCGCAAGGCGCCCAAAAACTGCGAGACCCCGGCCGCGTGGCCGGGGTCTGGCAGTGGAGAGAAGAGAGTTCGAGAGAGAGTGTCGTCGCGTGGGTGGTTCGATCGCGGCTGTCTCAAACAGCGATCGGGGACCACGCCAAGCTCAGCGGCGACGGCGGAACATGAGCAGGCCGGACCCAGCCAGAGCCAGTGCTCCAGGGGCGGGCACCGGGTGGGTGAGCACGCGGACCTGCTCGATGTCGATGGCCCCGGCAGTGCTGCCGAACAGGTTGAACCGCAGCGTGTTGCCCAGCACGGTGACAAAGGACTGGCCGTTGAGACCCCGCCCGACTTGCCCGGTGGGGTAGGTCGTGCCGATGGCACCGAGGTAGTCGGAGAGGTCCAGCGTGGTGTCGTTGAACATCACCGCGACGATCGGGCCGTCGAAGGTGATCGCACCGGCCGCGAACCCGGGTGCCGGAACGCCGGTGAAGTGCAGGAAGTGGCTGTTGAAGGTGCCGACCACGACGCCCGGGGTCGGGGTCAGGCTCGAGCCTGGATTGGTGGTGATGTCCGCGAAGACGCCGGCGCTGATCGCCACATTCTGCTGTTCGTCCCAGCACTGGGCCAAAGGGCCCAGCAGCGTGGGGAAGTTGGCGTTGGTGGGCGGCGCGATCTGCACGCCCTGGCCCACCACACTCACGATGGCACCCTGCGAAGCCGCGGCCAAGGACAGAGCGATACCCGTAGCGATCAAAGTCGTCTTCATCACACACCTCATTCTTGTAGATTTGCCCCACACCCATTCGTCGCGACACACGCCGCAACTTGGTATCTGTCAAGCGATAAAGGCGCGATGTCGCTCACGCAAGCGAGCCGTGAATTGTGAAGATGTGGGTCCGAGAGTGATGTGCCACTGACCTCGCATCGAGGTCAGTGCGGCGCGGCGAGAGATTCGGGTGGGTCGGCACCGACGTTTTTACCAGAGCGTGAACAGGTCCGATGGGTATGAAGACCTGTTGCTCCAGCCGGGAAACACTCCCGGCGGGAACAAGCAATCCCATCAAGGAGCAACAGGTCATGGAGAAT
>JBAZUW010000353.1:0-3393 GCA_041661205.1 Phycisphaerales bacterium | reverse complement strand
ACGCAATCCTGCGGGAGCACCACAATTGCGGCCCGGTCGGCTACGGCCCGGTCGAGCATCGCCAACACATGGGCAAGCGTGCGGTCTTGATCGGCCCACGACTGCGTGACGGCCGCGATCCGCACCTCGCCGGCGCCGGCGGGCGTCACAGCAAACAACAACGCAAGCAAGCTGAGCGATTTCATGGCGTGATCCTCAGGGAGTAAACAGGCGTTGCCGCATGCAGCGGCACGCGTGGTTGCAAGCAACCACCCTGCGGCTGAACACAATCATCCCTTTTTCCCGAGCATGCGGTCCAAGGCATCCGAAGTCTGGTACACCAGCGCCTCGGGCCAGTGGCGCCAGGGGTTGAAGTATTCGAACGTCAAGTAGCCGCGATAGCCGACTTGGTCGAGGGCCTCGATGACGGCGGGCCAGTTCGTGGTCCCGTCCAAGAGCGGCCGGAAGGTGTGGAGGTTGAACTCGTGGACTTTCTTGGAGTACTCCTTGACGTGCACGTTGCGGATCCGCTTGCCCAAGGGGGGAATCCAGTGCTCCGGAAAGTGATAGAGCATGATGTTGCCCGTGTCGAAGTGCACGCACACCCGGTCCGACTGGAAGCTGTCGACAAAGGCATTCATCTCCTGCGGGTCGTGGAGGAAGCCGTTGACGAAGATGTTCTCGATGTTCAGGTACACGCCGGCCTTTTCGGCCTCGGGCAACAGGCGCCGGACGGCGTCTTTGGCCCGGGCGTGGCAGACCTCGAACGGCACCGGCGGCTGGTCTTCCAGCCAGGGGATATAGACGGCGCCGGGCACGACCAGCAGGTTCTCGGTCCCCAACAACGGGCAGGCCCGGATCATGTTGACCGCCAGCTCGATCCCGCGCTGGCGGCGTTTCGGGTCGTCGTGCGTCAGCGAGTAGGGCCAGAAGAGGAACGAGCAGAGGCTGCTGATGCCGATGCCGACCTTCTGGGCCATGTGCCCGATCTCGCGGAGGGCGGCCTCGCCGACGTCCGGCGAAATGTCGCCGTCCAGGGCGTAATTCACCTCCACGCCGTCGAAGCCCGCGTCCTTGCACAGCTCGAAGCACTGGCGAAGCGTCATCTTCTGCGGATAGGGCAGGGCCCAGAGATTGATCGACTTCTTCATCGGGTAGCGTTTCCCGGGTGGAGATGCCTTGGCCGGCTGGGCCGAGGCCTTGACCATGCCCTGGGCCGCCAGGAAGGTCGTGCCAAAGGCAGCGGTGTAGGCCAAGAGCTCGCGGCGGCTCAGGCCCGCCAGCGACGATTCGGATCGGCTGCGATCGGGGGAAGACATCGGAAGATCTCCTCGCAAGGGATGTCGCGGCAAGGGGCAAGACTCGCTTGGGCCGGGAGAATTGTAAGCCACCCCGAAGAGGCCTGTCAAACAGCCCAGGGGCTTGCGCGGTGTGGCACTGCTTGCCCGCCGGGAAGACGTAAGCCATCGGGGAAGACTCTGTCCGGCGGGCAAGCAGCGGCACGCGAGAGGGCTGTTCCAATGCCAGGAAGACTTGCCACGCCCGGGGGCTTGTCCGCGCCGCCCCGTAGGTTATGCTTCAGCATGTTCGGCGCGGGTCTCCTGACCCCGCCGAGGTTTCGACCGAAGGTCTCCCAACAGTTCAAGGAGACCTGCGGACTACGCCAGCGGCTCGGTCGGGAGACCGGCCACAACAGGACCTGGTCGGGAGACCGGCCACAACAGAGACCCATCCGCGACCTGGAGGAGTAGCAGCATGAACCCCAAAGACGTGATCCGGCAGGTGATCGAAGGCAGCGATATGATCCTTCGGGCCTATGTGTCCGACCTGGGCGAGCGGGACCTGATGGTCCGCTCCGTGCCGGGGACCAACCATATCGCGTGGCAGTTGGGACACATGATCGGGGGAACGGCGATGATGATCGGGGCGCTGGGCCGGGCGGCCCCGCAACTTCCGCCGGGGTTTGCCGAGGCGCACGGCAAGGAAACCGCCTCATGCGACGATCCCTCCAAGTTCTTTACCAAGGAGCAATATCTCGACCTGCTCGACCGAACCAAAGCGGCGGCCCTGGCCGCCGTGGATGCCACGCCCGAAGGCGACCTGGAAAAGCCGGGCCCGGAGTCGATGCGCGAGTATGCCCCCACGGTTTCCGCCGTGCTCTTGATTCTCGGCCAGCACTGGCTGATGCACGCCGGCCAGTTCGTGCCGATCCGCCGCAAGCTGGGAAAACCCCCGCTGTTCTAGAGTTGCGCGTGGTTGCAAGCAACCACCCTACGAGGAGGTTTGACGACAGGTTGGGAAACCTGTCCTACGAACACAGGGGGCGGACGGGAGCTGCTCAGAGCACGCCTAGGCGGGCGAAGTCCAGGTTGAAGCCCATCGGCACCACGCCATACAGTCCGCGGGTAAAGACCAGCTCGATGAAGTCGTCGGCCGCGAGAATCGGAGACTTCGGCAGGATCACGATGTCGGAGTCGGAGAGCCAGATCTCGCCCGGCGGACAAGGCTGCTTCCCAAACAGCGCGGCGTGCAGATCGACCATCGTGGCCATCAGGCGCCAATCGTCGCCGCGGCGAAAAACGACGATCTGGCGCAGGTTGGCGCCCTTGTTCCAACTGCCGGCCATGCTGATCGCCTGCATGAGCGTGGTGGGGCCGACCAGTTCGTACCGGCCGGGGGC
The DNA here is from genome assembly GCA_041661205.1 of Phycisphaerales bacterium. Taxonomy (GTDB): domain Bacteria; phylum Planctomycetota; class Phycisphaerae; order Phycisphaerales; family UBA1924; genus RI-211. The sequence goes on along the minus strand of JBAZUW010000353.1, from coordinate 734 downwards.
GCGGACCTCGCCGAGCACGTAAACGAAGCGCGGCGCTCGCTGCACCAGCACGGGCACCACCTCGATCCCCTCGATGTCCTCGTGGTAACGCTCGTTGAGCTCCTTTCCCAGCTCCCCAAGGGTCAACCCTTGGGCGGGCACGGAGCCCAGGGCCGGCAGTGCGATCGTGCCCTCGGGGGTGATCCGGGCGACCATGCTCTGGCCGCCGACGCCCATGCGCCGGTCGACGGTGGCGCGCAGATCTTCCAGCTTCGTGTTGACCCGCAAGGGAATCACGGTCACGGCCGGGATCTTGTAATACTTCTTATACTGCTCTTCGAGCTCATCGCGCAACTGCGGGATCGTCCGGCCGGTGGCCTTGACCTGCGCCAGGAGGCGCAGGGTGATGGTGCCGTCGGGCTGAACGAGCAGGTCGCGGTTCAGGTCCGGATCGGTGAACGACTCGACGCGGATCTCATCGCCCACGTTCAACGCGTAAGGCTTGGACGTCTCTTCGCGGGTCACCCGGTAGATCATGTCGAGTTGGTCGTCGACGCGCAGGCGATACTCCGGCACGTGGGCGGTGCGCTCGTGCGCCACGTATTCCCCCTGGGCATAGGCCTGCCAGGCGATCGACCGCGCCTCTTCCCAGCCGCAGCGGCGCCCGTCGCAGCAGGAGCCGTCGACCGTGCCGATCAGGCCGCCCGCCGCGGGGCCGGGGGCCGGGGGCATCTGGATGGGGCCTGGGGCCATCG
>JBAZUW010000352.1:0-3404 GCA_041661205.1 Phycisphaerales bacterium | reverse complement strand
CAGCAGTGTTTCGGCTTCGGCCTCCAGCTGCGGCGAGAGCATGGCGACGTTCTTTTCCGCCAGCATGCGGCGGGGCTGGATATCGAGTTCGCGGTTGCTGGTGGATGTGGCTGGAGTGGTTGAACCAGGAGGCGCGACGGCCCCTTGGAGCATGACCGAACTGAAGGGGGTGACCCAGACGCGGATCTGATCCGCACCGAGGGCCGTCTGCCGGGCGGGCTGGCGGAAGGAAGCCTGCTCGCTGAGCTCGATGACATCCAGGCGGCTTTCGGGATCGCTGAACTTCCGCAGATGGGTCTTCCAACCGGCGGCGTACTGAATGAGCTGCGTGGCGGGATCGCGTGTTTCGAGCACGCCGGGGCCGGCGCAGAGGACATCGCCGATGGTGTCGTCCTCGCCGATGGCAATTTGCACGCCGGGCGATTGGAGGCGATTGACGCCATGCCAGAGCTGGACCCCTTTGGGGTCACTCATGACCAGCGTGCGGTCGATGGCGTTGTAGACCAGCGAAGTCATTTCGCCTTTGAAGTTCTGTTGTGTGGAGACGGTGCGGACGAGGCGGCCCTCGGCCTTGAGCGAGGCGAAACGGAGATCGGTGCGGACCTGGCGATAAGCTGGTTCATGGTCGGGCGGCGGATCGTTCACCGTGAGGGGTTGGGTGAGGGGCGAACTGAGTCTTGAATCGGGGGGGGCCGCGTCGGGCTCGGGTTTTCGCGGGACGAAGCCGAGGGTGAGCCGTTCGCAGCGGAGCCAATCGGTCTGGCCGGGAACCGGTTCGCGATAGACGAGGACATCGTCCTTCTGCACGCGGTCGGCCTCGAAGATGGCGAGTTCGTCGTCGACCAGATACTCGAAGCTCCCCGCCGTCTTAATGTGGAGCGGCAACGGTTCCTGCTTGTTCTTGAGCACGACATCCATCTTGACGTTGCGGCGGAGGCGGACGCTCTTGATGCCGATGATGGCCGGGCGGTCGGAGTGCATGGTGTATTCGGCGGGAATGAGTTCGGCCTGCAGCTGCCCGGCGCTTCCGCGATGCGGCCCCAGGGCGAACGTCACGGGATGATCGCTGTACATGCGGGCGGCCGATTCCGACAGATAGAAGTTCCGCCCGGCGATCTGGAGACCTTGCGGGCCGGAGACGGAGACCTCGCCCTCGAGCGCGCCGGCGATGATGCGCCCGGGGTTGGGGGAGCGGACATCGAACTGCGAGGCGAACTTCAGGAGGGCCGAATCCGCGACGAGCGTGGTGATCTCGGGCTTTCCCTTGCGTTCGCCCACCATGACAATCGCGAGGGGGCGGAAGCGGATCTCGCCACGGTTCCCTTCGGGGGTCCATTCGTTGGCATAGAGATAGGCGCGGTCGGATCGAACCTGGTACTGCGAATCGATGGCCCAGGGGACGTGCGGCAGGTGCTCGCGCGCGATGCGGACGTTCTCGGCGGAGCTCATCAGCGGGTCGGTGGGCGTGGCGATCTCGGCCGAGACTTTCCGCTCGGGGCGCACCATGAGCCGCGCGCAGGTGACGCGATAGGCCATGAAGAGGCCCGAAAGTACCGAGACGACGATCGCCGTCAGCAGCAGCCGCGTCATGCCGAAGGCTTTGCAGCGGAGGACGGGCCGGCGGAACTTCCCGGGAAGGCGATGGTCGCCGCGTGGCAATCCGTGGCCTGCGATGGAGGGGCGTGCGGCGCCGTGTCGTGTGCGGATGTATGGTGCGCGGAAGAGTCGAGTGCGGTCTGGTTGTGCTCCAGTGGATCATGTCCGGAGGGATCATGCGGCGTGAGGCCGATCATGTCGGTGATGTCGACCAGGCCCACGGGGCGGCCCGTGTCGTCGACGACCGGCAACTCGCTGAGGCGGCGCTGGGCGAAAAGTTGCAGCACTTCCTCCAGCAGCATGTCCGGCGCGATGGTCGTGGGGCGGGAGGTCATCACCTCGCGGATGGCGCCGTCGAGCTGATGATCCCGCTTCTGTTCCAGCAGGCGGGCGAGGTCGCTGTCGGTGAAGAGGCCGGTGAGCAGACCGTCCTCATCGACGAGCATGACGGCCCCCGTCCGGCGGCCGGGCCGGGATTGACCGATGAAGACCTCGCGGACGGTGCTGGTCTCGGGGGCGATGCGGACATCCCGCGCACGCCGCATGACTTCCTTGACGAGGGTGAGCCTTTTGCCCAGGTTTCCGCCGGGATGGAGCCGGGCGAAGTCGCGGGCGGAGAATTCGCGTCGGCGGCAACTGACGAACGCCAGGGCGTCGCCGATCGCCAGCATGGCGGTGGTGGTGGTCGAGGGGGCCAGGCCCTGCACGCCGCATTCATGCAGCCGACCCATGGTGACAACAACCTGCGACGACCGGCCCAGCGTGCTGACGGGCGACGCCGTCACGCTGACGACGGGGATCGCCCGTTCCTCGAAAATCGGCAGCAGGGCCAGCAGTTCGGCGGTCTCGCCGCTGTTGGAGAAGGCCAGCACGACATCCTCCGGCCCCACGCAGCCGAGATCGCCGTGCAACGCTTCGGTGGGATGGAGAAAATAGGCCCGTGTGCCGGTGGAGCAGAGGGTGGCTGTCACCTTCTGGCCGATGAGTCCCGCCTTGCCGATACCGGTGACAATCACGGCCCCGCGCGTGGTGGAAAGGTATTCGACCGCCGCGCAGAACGAGGCGTCGAGCCGGCGGGAAAGATCAAGTAGCGCCTGCCCTTCCGTGCGGAGAATCTCGCGCCCTTCGCGGAGTTCCTCCAGCTGGGTGAAGGTGGTGGCCAGTGGTTCGGCGGCGCTCGGGGAGTCGTGCGCAGCCTGTGAAGCGGCGGCGTGTCGCGCACTCATGGCTCATCCTCCCTGATTCGGCCCGAAAATTCCGTAGCCCGCACGGCACGAAACGACCGCCGGACAATTCCTTTGCCGGGATCGCTCAACCGATGTGCGGAAGGCGAAAGATAGACATCGGAGGAAAATCGGTCAATCCGCATCGTGGGGGAGGGGGTTGGTGGAAAGTTGTGGGTTGTGAAGAGCCATTCCGCCGCTACATGTTCGACGACGTGATTCCCGGCGTTTTCTTCAACGCCGGGAATCTGCGTTTGATTCGATGATCGCTCCGTCGAAGTCAGACTCCCGGCGTTCAAGGCAAACGCTGGGAGTTGAAACGCTCTATCGCGAGTCGCTTGGCCTGCCGGAGGAACACTCTTCGACTCGTCGAGTCAAACAGCGCCCTTCATCTATAGCGCGACTCGATGCGCCGCTGCCGCCGTCACATGCCCGGCAGGCTCAAACCGCCGTCGCCCAGGACGCTTTTGAGCTTTCTCAGCGCCCGCAAATGGCGCATGCCGGCGGCGGGAGGGGTCAGGCCCAGCACCTCGGCCACTTCCGTGTTCCCCAACTGCTCGAAGTGGCGCATCAGAATCACTTCCC
>JBAZUW010000351.1:0-3426 GCA_041661205.1 Phycisphaerales bacterium | reverse complement strand
GGAGTGGGCGAGCGCGTGATGTGCACGTACGCCGCCCCGGTGACCCGGAACCGTCAGTTCCGCGGCGTGGTCACGGCGGACATCTTGTCGGAGGACCTTCTCCAGGACCTTGCGCGGGTCAGGATCGGCAGCGGATACTGTCTGCTCGTGAGCAAGCTGGGGACGTTCGTCTCGCATCCCGACGCGTCGCTGGTGATGCGGGAGTCGATCTTCACGCTGGCCCGCCGTCACGGGCTTGACGAGTTGGCCGACGCGGGCCGGGAGATGATCGCGGGCAAGACGGGCGTGCGAAGGATACGGGATTATGTCACCGGGCAGCCGAAGTGGATGGTCTACGCGCCGGTGAAGTCGGCCGGATGGTCGTTGGCGGCCATCATTCCGGAGCACGAGGTCTTGGCGCCCGTCTACGCGCGGCTGCTGCGCTCGCTCGGCATCTTGGGGGCGGGTCTCTTGGCGATCCTGGGGATCGTGCTTCTGGTATCCGGTCGCGTCACGCGGCCGCTGGGCAGGCTCGCGGCGGCGGCGGCGGAGCTGGGCCAAGGGGACCTCAACACGCGGGTGCCGGTGGTGGCGGGCAACGACGAGGTGGCCCAACTGGCGCGCAGGTTCAACGCCATGGTTGCCGATCTGAAATGCAGCGTCGAGGAACGCATTCGGGAAACCGCGGCGCGCCGCGAAGTCGAAGGGGAGCTGAACGCCGCGCGCGAGATCCAGAGGTCGCTGTTGCCGGCGATGCTACGGGCCGACCCGGAGAAGGAATTCACCCTCCACGCGATCAACGCGCCGGCGAAGCTGGTGGCCGGGGACTTCTACGACTTCTTTTTCGTCGACGACCGCCGGCTGGCCCTGGTGATGGCCGACGTGTCGGGCAAAGGCGTCCCGGCGGCGATGTACATGGCCGTGGTCAGGACCAGACTCCGCGACTTCGCCTCTCCCGACAAGACGCCCGCCGAGGTGGTGGCGGAAGTGAACCGCTGGCTGGCCAAGGAGAACGAGCAGGGGATGTTCGTGAGCCTCTTCTTCGGTTACTACGACGTGACCACGGGAGAGCTGATCTACGCGAATGCCGGCCACAACCCGCCCTACGTGGTGCGCGCGGCGGGGCCGCTGGAGACTCTCGATCCGACGGGGCCGCTGGTCGCCCCCTTCCCGGAAGCCAAGTTCCATGATGCCCAATGCGATCTGGGACACGGCGACCTGCTGGTGCTCTTCACCGACGGGGTGACCGAGTCCGGCGCGGCCCGAGGCGGCCTGTTCGGCGAAGAGCGGCTGGAAAGGCTGCTGCAATCCGCCGGCGCGACCCCGGTCGCCGACGTATGCCGGAACGTCATCCAAGCAGCGAGCGATTTCAGCCACGGCGATCTGGCCGATGACGCGACGGTGCTGGCACTGCGGCGCACGTGTTCGGCGGCAAACGCTGGCCAAATGGCCGCCACGCTTTCCTAGCAAGACCGGACGACTTCTCCTGTGGCAAGTCTTTCTGGCACCTTTCCGGCGGTGTGCCACTGCTTGGAACAAGCAGTGCGCGTTCCCCGGAAAGCCACTGCTTCTGCGAAGCAGTGGCACACGACAGGACTGTTTCGATGCAAGGAAGAGTCGCATACCCCACCCCTGCACGCCGCTTGCAGGGACCCCATCGGGGTCTTAGACTGTTGGCTGGTCGTGAGCGGGCGACGAAGCCAGACAACGTCAGGACGCTGAAATGTCGGAGAAACTCGACGCGTACTACAAGTGGCTGGGCATTCCGCCCGAGGAACAGCCGCCAAACTACTATCGGCTTCTGGGGATCAAGCTGTTCGAGAGTGACCGAGAGGTCATTGATACGGCGGTGGCGCGTCAATCGGCCCATCTGCGTACATACCAGTTGGGCAAACACCTGGCCTTGTCTCAGCAACTCCTCACGGAGGTTCACGTTGCCAAGAGCTGCCTGATCGACCCCAAGAAGAAAGCCCGCTACGATGCGGAGCTGCGCGAGAAGCTGCGAACGGCCGCATCTGGAATCGACGAAGAGAGCCTCGATCCCGACCTCACGTCGGTTTTGGCGGCGGCCGGCCGAGCAAAGCACTCTGCCGCCCGATCCGCCGCGCCCAGCTTCAAGACCTACCGACTGGCGGTGGCCGCGGCCGTTGCCGGGGGGATCGTTCTGCTTGTGCTCGGGCTTGTCGTGCGCAGCGGTAGCCGGGGCAAGAAAGACGTCGCGCCCGTCGCGATGGTCCCCAAGACAGTCCAGGCCGAGAGCGACAAACCCAAGGCCGAGAGCGACCAACCTGCCGCGCCCACTGCGCCGATTGCAAATCGGCGTCCGGAGGCGAAGCCGACAACACCGGCGGGTGAGCCCGCCGCTGCTCCGAGCGACGCCACGCGCCCCGAGACCGCAAAGCCTGCCGTGGCTGCCCCACCCGCTGCAGCGCCCCCGCCGACCGTTGCGTCCCCGCCATCGCCCCCGGCTGTCGCTCCCGCGGCAAGCTCCACGGCAGGCGCGGAAAAACCGGCGGGCGATACCCCAGAGGTCGGCATGTCGATGCCGAAGGCGTCTGACAAGCAGGAGGCCCCCAAGCCGGTGGTCAAGGCGATTCCCGCATTCGAGAATCCCTTCGATTGTCGCAAGACCGGGGTTCGACAAACCATGCTGGAGGCCTGCGGAGGCAACGAACAGTCGGAGCAGGCTGTGACCGCGGCACTCGGCTGGCTGGCCAGGCACCAGGACCGCGACGGCAGTTGGAGTCTCCAATCGTATGACCGTCGATGCAAGGGCGCCTCTTGCACCGGTCTCGGCTCGGTCAATTCGGACTCGGCCGCCACGGCCCTGGCACTGCTGCCGTTTCTCGCCGCTGGTCAATCCCACAAGACCTCCGGGCCGCACAAAGCCGTGATCTCCAAGGGCCTCTTCTGGCTGGTCAAGAACCAAAAGCGCGACGGCAGCCTTTGGGGCAACAGCGACAATAAGATGTACACCCACGGCTTGGCGTCGATCACCCTCTGCGAGGCCTACGGACTGACCGGCGACAAGAAGATCGGCCAGGCGGCCCAGACGGCGATCAACTTCATTCAGTCGGCCCAACACCCCCGTACTGGCGGCTGGCGCTACAACCCGGGCGACGAAGGCGACACCTCCGTGGCCGGCTGGCAGGTTCAGGCGCTCGAGAGTGCGCAGGCGGCGGGGCTCAAGGTGTTGCCCCGTACGCTGGCCGGTGCAAGACACTGGCTGAGCCTATGCGCCTCGGGCAGGAACAGGGGGCTCTACTCGTACACGCCGGGCAGCGGCCCTTCGCCCAGCATGACAGCCATCGGGCTGCTGCTAAGCCAATACCGGGGCACGACGTCGGACGATCCCTCGATGAAGGAAGGCGTGGGCTACCTCATGAGCATGATGCCCAACGCAAGTCGCCGGGTGCTGTACTATTGGTACTATGCCACTCTGGTGAT
>JBAZUW010000350.1:1390-3429 GCA_041661205.1 Phycisphaerales bacterium | reverse complement strand
CCAACTTTGGCAATATGGGTTGCTCGCCTTGTGCCTCGCGGTGCTGGCGTTGCTGCTGGTGTATCCGATCGGGCTGACGGTGCGGGGGGCCTTCTATAAGGATCCGGGCAGCCGCGAGGGGTGGTCCCTCGTGCATCTTGGACTGGTGTTTCAGGATCCGCGCACGCTGAGTGGGCTGCTGAACGCGTTCAAGATCGCGATCGGCACGACGTCGCTGGCGGTAATCATCGCGTTGCCCCTGGCGATTTTGAATGCGGGGTATGCGTTTCCAGGGAAGAAGTTTTTCAACGCGGCGATTCTAGTGCCGCTGATCCTGCCGCCGTTTGTGGGGGCGATTGGTGTTCGGGCGCTGCTCGGGCGGCATGGGGCGATGAACGCGATCTTCGGGACCGACTTTGATGTGCTGGGGCAGGCGAAGATCATCGGGGTGATGGTGGTGCAGGCGCTGTCGCTGTACCCGATCATCTACTTAAACGCGACCGCGGCTCTTGCGAACCTCGATCCGGCGCTGGATGAGGTGGGGCGGAACCTGGGGGCAGGGTTCTGGACGCGGCTGAGGCGGATCACGCTGCCGCTGGTGAGGCCCGGGGTATTCGCCGGCGCGACGATCGTGTTCATCTGGTCGTTCACCGAGCTGGGCACGCCACTGATGTTCGACTACTACGACGTGACGAGCGTGCAGATTTTTAATGGGCTGAAAGAGGTTGAGAACTCAGCGCGGCCGTATGCGCTCACGATCGTCATGCTCGGGGCCGCCATCACGCTGTACCTGCTGGGCAAGTTTGTCTTCGGGCGGCGCGGGTTTGCGATGTACGGCAAGGCGTCCCGGGCGGCCGAGCCGGTGGAGCTGGGCGGCAAGGGGTGGCTGGCCAGCGCGGCCTTCGCCGCCGTTGGGTTTTTGGCACTCATGCCGCACGTGGGCGTGGTGCTCACGAGCGTCTCGCAGCCCGGGCAGTGGTACGACACGGTGTTGCCCACGGCATTCACCGGGCACCATTACGCCGAAGCGCTCGGCTCGCCGGACGCGTTCCGGGCGATCACGAACAGCTTGAAGCTGGCGTCGGTGGCCGTGGTGGCGGATGTATTTCTGGGCGTGCTGGTGGCGTACCTCATTGTGCGCACGACGCTGCGCGGGCGCTGGCTGCTGGATTCGCTGTGCATGCTGCCCCTGGCGGTGCCGGGGCTCGTCATGGCGTTTGGGTTTGTGGCGATGAGTTTGCAGTGGCCGTTCGGCAGTAGATCTTTACCGCTTATTTTCGTTGAAATTCCACCGATCAATACATCGTGGGCCAGCGTTTTGGGAAGTACGCCCAACCCGATCCCGTTTTTGGTTGCCGCTTACGCCATTCGGCGGCTGCCGTACATCGTGCGCAGCACGGTGGCGGGGTTGGAGCAGACCAGCGGCGAGCTGGAAGAGGCGGCGGTGAACCTGGGGGCGAGCCGGCTGACGGCGGTGCGGCGGGTGATCGTGCCGCTGATCGCGGCCAACCTGATCGCGGGTGGGCTGTTGGTGTTCAGTTTCTCGATGCTGGAGGTGAGCGATTCGCTGTTGCTGGCGCAGCAGCCGCGAAACTTCCCGATTACCAAGGCGATCCTGTTCTTCATGGACCGGCTGGGCGACGGGCCGTACATCGCGAGCGCGATGGGGGTTTGGGGGATGGCGCTGCTGACGGCGACGCTGTTCGCGGCGTCGAGCCTCTTGGGCAAGAAGCTGGGGTCGATCTTCCGGGTGTGAATACGAGCCCGAAGCGCGAGCGAGGGTCTCAGCGGTGCCCGAAACCGGAAGAGCTTCGAGTTTGTGCAACCTGGAGACCCTCGCTCGCGCTTCGGGCTCGTAGTTGTGCGAGCCGCCGGGAACCGCCAACCTCATGCAAACTTTGTGCCTTTGCGCTTGTCCGGCGCGGAAAGTGCGTTATCTTTTTGGGTCGGTGGTGGCGTTGGGCGGCAGTAGCGCGTGGTGGCGCGGGCCGCGAGCATGAAACTGGAAGCCACGCCGGGTTGATCGCGGATACTTGATCCCGATCGCGTCCCCTTTCGCA
>JBAZUW010000350.1:0-1380 GCA_041661205.1 Phycisphaerales bacterium | reverse complement strand
CTCGCTCCGCGTTCATTCACGGCCAGTGGACCAGCGCCGATTCGGCGTCGCTCTATGGCGTTTCCGACTGGGGCAAGGGGTACGTGGGCGTGAACCCCGATGGGCATGTCACCGTCATGCCCGGCAAAGACCCGGCCAAGAACATCGACCTCTTTGAGGTGGTGCAAGGGCTGAAGGAACGTGGCATCCACACCCCCGTGCTGCTGCGCTTCAACGACATTCTGAACCATCGCCTGCGCGAAATCCGCAAGGCCTTCGACGATGCCATCGCCGACCAGCAGTACACCGGCGGGTACTCGTGTGTATATCCGATCAAGGTCAACCAGCAGCGACATGTGTGCGAGCAGGTGGCCAGCCTGGCGGTGGAGCTCAACTTTGGTCTTGAAGCCGGCAGCAAGCCGGAGTTGCTCGCGGTGCTGGGGCTCTCGGCGGTCGCAGGTGGGCCGGGCGTCAACGGCATGCCGATCATCTGCAACGGCTTTAAGGATGACGAGTTCATCGAGACCGTGATTCTGGCGACCAAGCTGGGGCGGAACATCATTCCGGTGGTTGAGAAGTTCAGCGAGCTGGAGCTGATCGTGAAGCACGCGAAGGCCTACGGCGTGCGGCCGAAGATCGGGCTGCGCGTGAAGCTTTCGAGCCGCGGCGCGGGGCGATGGGAGGGCTCGGCGGGCGTGCGGTCTAAGTTCGGACTGTTTGTCAGCGAGGTTTTGAAGGCGGTGGAGTATCTCAAGAAGCACGAGATGCTGGACTGCCTGAACCTGCTGCACTGCCACGTGGGGAGCCAGCTGTACGACATTCGCGTGCTGAAGAACGCGATCAACGAGCTTGCGCACATCTACACCGAGCTGCACCGCATGGGGGCGGGGCTCACGATGCTCGACATCGGGGGCGGCATGGGTGTGGATTACGACGGCTCGCAGTCGGCGTGGTCCAGCAGCATTAATTACTCGGTGGCGGAGTATGCGAGCGACGTGGTGTACCGCATCAAGAGCGTCGTGGAGCAGGCGGGCGTGCCGCACCCGATGATTTTGAGCGAGTCGGGGCGGGCCATGGTGGCGTACTCGTCGGTGCTGGTGATGGACGTGCTGGGCACGAGCCGCTTTGACCACGACCCGGATTTGGAAGGCATTGACGCGACGATCAAGGCGGAGAGCGCGGGCGGGGGCGAGGTGCCCCAGCCGGTGCTGGACCTCGTGGACGCGTACAAGAACCTGACCGATCGGAACCTCTTAGAGGCGTACCACGACGCGACACAGGCCCGCGATGAGGCGATGAGTTTGTTCAGCCTGGGGTACATGAGCCTGCCGATGCGGGGCGTGGCGGAGCGGCTCTTCTGGGCGATCGGCCACAAGCTGCTGGAGAAAGCCGCGAAGAAGG
>JBAZUW010000349.1:1795-3447 GCA_041661205.1 Phycisphaerales bacterium | reverse complement strand
TTAGCCATGTCACGCCTCCGGTATCTCGTCACAACGTGGTCAAGCCGGGTGGTGGTTGTGGTTCCGGCCCCACCACTGGCCTCTCAACCTGGGCCTACTTCCTGTTCAGCCCAACGACCTCGCCCGCCTGGGCAACCATCCGGGAGTCGAACCCGATTTGCACCTTGTCTCGGTCAGCGAGCCGGAATCGAACCGGCGCTTGGTCCCGCGCCCGGGACTGGAACCCGGTGTGGTCGTGGGCCTAGAACACGCCCTTCAAGACTACATCCGCCTGGGCGATCAATTCCTCCAAGACCTCCTTGGGGCAGATCTTGGAACTAACGTAGAAAATCCCCTGCGGCCGCTGGTTCGTCAGGTCCTCCTTCAGCTGCGCCGCGATGTACCGCCCGCCCTCGAACTTGATCAGGCGGTAGTCCAGGCCCTCCAACCGCTCGACCTCGGCCTTGGCGTGGGCCCACAACTCGTCCGACTGCTGGATGTAGGCCCCCTTCATGCTCAGGACGTCCACCAAGAGCATGAACTCCTCGGTCGAAGTCCCCATCGGAAGCACGACCGCCGCGCCACTGGGCATGGACGCGGGTGCGTTCTGGGTCACCGTTGGGGCCGGCGCCGCGTCGGCCTTCTTCGGGCGGCCGCGCCTGGGCGCAGCCGGTGCGGGCGGCGCGACCGGTGCCGGCGCGGCCGCCGGAGGCGGCCCGGCAACGACCGGGGCTTCGACTGCCGGGGAAGCCGCCGGAACCACAACCGGTGCCGGATCAGCCGCCGGCGCCGACACCGCCTTCAGAGCCGCCGTCAGCTCGTTGGCGATGCAAATCTTGACGATCTCCTTGACCCCCTCCTTGGAGGTCGCGGTCTTGGTGATGGACCCGGACTCGTTCCGGCCCTGCCACATGTTGCCGTTCTGCCGGACGTAGACCGTCTGAACACCCGTGGGCAGGGCAACCCCCAGGGCCTCTTCGCCCTCAAGCGCGCCGGCGGGACGCGCCGCTGCCGGGGCGGGCGTGGCAACCGGTGCGGCCGCCGGAGCCGTCGCCGCGGCGTAGAGCGCCGTGAGCGAATTGGCCTTGGGGGCTTCGACCTTGGGTGGTTCCGGTGCCGCCGGCGTGGACTGGCCCGTCATCACTTGCACCACCGGTGCCGCAGCCACCGCGGCCTCAAACTTCGCTGGGTCAACCGCGGTGCCGTTCACCGCCCCAGCCGCTGCTCTGGCCGCCTGCGCGGCCCGTGCCTTCTCCAACAGAGTTGCCATGATCTTCGTCTCCATGCCTTGGACCTTGGTCACGACGATTGGGTCAGAACGAACCTGGTCACGACGGTCAGTCTCAAGACGGGTCTGGCGGAGTCGGCCAAGAAAACCAGCCTCCCCCGGTGTCAAATCAGTACAGAACGCGCGGTAGTCACAACCTCCGTAGGCTCCACAGTGGTCGACATTAGGGTTACATTGGATAGCGGTCAAGCCCTTTCTCAGGATCTCCTGCATTCCCTGGATCAGGGGCACCTTGCTGAAGATCACCGCCTGGGCCCGGTCAGCGGTCTGCATCACCTCCACCGGTCGGCTCACCGGCGCGCCCGTGGTCCGGGAGTACACCCACCGGAGCATGGCCGCGTCAGACCGGGCCCGGACAGCTGCGTCCAGGGCGTACACGTTGGCC
>JBAZUW010000349.1:0-1785 GCA_041661205.1 Phycisphaerales bacterium | reverse complement strand
CAGCTCCGCTTCCGACTTGGCCCAGATCAGGTCCTTCGTCGTCTTCAGGTCGTAGACCCATGGCATGGGGTCCAAGACCTGTACATCTTTGCGCCCCCAGAAGCAGACCTCCAGCATGGACGTGGTAGCATGTTCCTCCGCCCCTACCAAATCCTCCGGGGGGCCATACTCCTCAGTACCGGTAAACCCTGACATCACCGCACGCGTCCCAAACACCGTGTACAGGAACGCGAACGTGCCCTCTGACTCCATCCCGACCGCCCGTGGGCGTGGAAAGTGCACCAGCGCTCCGCTGTCGACCAGGAGCCTGCTGGTGGGCGGCGTACCATCCTGGAGCCACCGCTCCAACTCGGTGTGGGTCTTATGCCCGAGAGCTGCTCCTGGCTTGGATGGGACGCTGACATGGTCAATGGCGCGCCAGGCCCACTTCCGGGGGCAGCTCTCATATGAGTCAACCGCGGACGGTGAGAACGCCTTGCCAATCCATTCCGTCCCGTCGGGCCGGTAGAAATTGAAGTCTGACTGCGGGTTGTATTCCTTGCCTTTGGTTCCTGGCTTCTGCACAACCCGGAGCAGCTGAATATGAACCGCCGGCTGCCCGGGCGGAGCCAGCGTACACCCTCCGTCCAGCACGCATATCATTGGACCACCCCCTTCATACCGGCCACATTGTTCTGCACACCTTCGACCGTTTCGTCCGTCTCGTCCTCGCCACGCTCGACCGTAACGATTCTGAACTGGTACCGCTGCGCCAACGCAGTCATGCCCTCGATCAAGACATCCACGTCGACATCGGCCATCTCCACCCAGGTATCGAGCACGTCCATGTCCAGGACGCGGTACCAGTCCGGGCGCTCCGTGCCGTCGCGCCCCACCAGGCTAAGCCTCGCTCTCCCCGACGACACCGCCTTGACCGCGTTGCTGATCTGTCTCGGTCTCAACACCCGCGAATCGTGGTCGTACTCCTTCCACTTCGCGGCCATCATCGTCGATCGCACATACAGCTTGTCGTCCCTACCGCAGACTACCGCCGGGTATGTATGCGCGCGGTCCACGATGAACGAGTGCACCCAATCGTACACGCGCGACCGCGCCTCATTGTTCACGGAGAACGTCCGCGCAAAACGCGTGTCCGCATCGACAACACCAAACCGCGTCGCCTGCACGCCCGGCGGCGGCTTGTGGTTCTCCTGGAGCCACAGCGCGTGCTTCGCGATGGTGTCAGAGGTCACCAGCGCCGCCACCTCCGGCTGCGCCATCGCCTTCAGATACGCCTTCGCCCTCGAGTTCGACGCCGGGCTGTCGATCATCAGCACCCGCTCTGCAATCGCTCGCGCATCGGCGTCCTGCACGTCTTCCGACCCACCCGAGAACATACTCGTGCTGTTGCCCGCGACGATGAGTCGCGCGTACCCGACCACTTCATACGGGTCGTGGTACAGGATCTTGCCCTCGCGCATGTCGAGGGACAGAAACTCTCGCAGCATCGAGCCGAACTGCTTGTACCACGACCCAGGGAGCCTCTCATCGCAGAACACGAGCGGGCACTTCTCGAGCTGTTCCGTTTTCAACCCGTTGAGTCGGGGTGGCGGCGACTCGCTCCACAGCCGGGCCAGCCCGCCGGCGAGCAAGTTCTTCCCGCTGTTGGGCCCGGTGCGCATGACCAACGCCATGCACTCGCGCGTTGGGTCCTGTGCCACAACCAACCACTGACACAGCAATTCATACTTCGGGCCCGCCAGTAGCTTCAACCACTCCTCCACGACCGTGGACCGCGCCGGCGCC
>JBAZUW010000348.1:0-3457 GCA_041661205.1 Phycisphaerales bacterium | reverse complement strand
AGGGAGTGCCCGACGATCGTGGCCGTCTTGACGTCCAGCGCGTCGAGGACGTCGCGGACGGCAGCGGCAAGCGACCCGAGCGAGAAGTCACCTCGCAACCGAGATGACATCCCATGGCCGGGCAAGTCGACGGCGATGACGTCGCAACTGCGCGCCAGCTCGGCGAACACCGGATCCCACGTGGTGAGCGAGCCGGCCATGCCATGGATCAAGACGACCGACGGGCCGACGCCTGCGCGTCGAACGGCAAGATGCCGGCCGTGCCAGGGCAACAGTTGAACTGATGCGAGCGCCATACATCCCCCCAAAGTGTTGTGAAGTCTCGGTTAGGTGTTCCAGCTCTCGGCGAGGACCGGGTTCTTACCGTAGAGCTCCGACCGTCGCGAGGTTCCAGGAGCCCCCTGACAGTCGGCGTCGTGAATCGCGAAGGCACTGCGCGAGAGATCATCTCGCCGGCGAACAGGGCAACGTGCACACCGCAAGCCAACGCTTTCGCTGAGGACCACTGCTGAGGACCACCGGTGGCCCGATGAGGGATGGCCTCCGGGTCAACGGCCCCGAGGTCGCCCGGCTCCGAGCTTCCGCAGACGTTTCGCGGACATCAAACGTCAGAGGCCGTTTTCGGATGACTCCGAAAACGGCCTCTGACCTGCGGTTTTACTTTGTAGCGGGGACAGGATTTGAAAAGTCCCCCAGACACGGCCGCGTGGCCCGTTGAGCGTCCTCTGACCTGCTCTTTTACGGCACATCGTGGCAACGACTACCATTCGTTAGTGCACGCTTAGTGCACGCGGAGCCAGTCGTGCACTAAGGGCAAGGGGAGTTGCAATGGGTCAACGCCGAACGTTCGGGGGCATCCGGAAACTCCCTTCCGGCCGGTATCAGGCGTTCTACACCGGGCCCGACCTCAAGCGGCACTCCGCCCCCGTGACGTTCACGGCACGACTCGACGCCGAGGCGTGGCTCGCGGCCGAACGCAAACACGTTGAAGCCCCCGAGACGTGGCAGTCCCCCAAGGCACGACAGGCGGCCACCCTGGCCCGGCGGGAGCGGGAGAAGGCCAGGACGTTCGGGAGGTACGCCGCCGACTGGCTGGCACATCGCGAACTGGCCGCACGCACCCGCCACAACTATCAGAACCTGCTCGACCGCTATTTGTTGCCAACGTTCAACGAAACCCCCATTGCCTACATAGACCGGGCGATGGTGAAGGCATGGCATCGACAGGTGGCACCGGGGAAGACGCATCAACGCAAGCACGCCTACGACCTGCTGAGGGCGATCCTCAACACTGCTCTTGACGATGAACTCATTGCGATAAACCCCGTACACATTCGCGGGGCGGGGTCAGTGAAACGCACCGGCAAGACCGAACCGGCGACCCTTGCTGAGCTGGAGACCCTGACCGCTGCCACCCCAGAGGGCTACCGCCTCATGGTGTTGCTGGCCGCATGGTGTGCCCTCAGACGGGGCGAACTCGGAGAACTCCGCCGGGGCGACGTGGACACGAAACACGGCGTGCTGAGGATACGCAGGGCGGTCGCGTTCATCCCTGGGGAAACCATCGTCAAGGGACCCAAGACCGACGCCGGTAGCCGTGATGTGGTCATCCCCGAGCACCTACTGCCCCTAGTCCGTGAGCACCTCCTCAAGCACACCCAGAAGGGCGCTAACGGCCTGCTGTTCCCATCACCTCGCGGGAACCCGTTGAGGGACTCCACCCTGGGACGTTGGTATTACCCGGCGCGCGAGGCGGCGGGGAGGCCGGATCTCCGCTTCCACGACCTACGCCACACCGGCGCGGTTCTAGCCGCCCAATCGGGCGCGACTATCGCCGAGCTCATGCACCGGCTTGGTCACACGACCCCGGCAGCCGCGATGCGCTATCAGCACGCCGCCGCTGACCGCGACCGCGAGATAGCCCGGCGGATGTCCGTCATGTACGCGACACACACTGAGGGGGGCCAGTGAGTCGCCTGGAGCCTTTGAGTGACCCCGAGGAACTCGCTGAGGTCGAGAGGTGGGCAAATGCCACCCCAATCAGTTCCAGCCCCTTCAACCGCCGCGTGACCGACGTGGTGGGACGGGTCGCCGGTTGGACGGTACGAGAGGGACCGGCTCCCACGAATGGTGAAGGGCTGAGAGACAAGCAACGTCGCGAGTTCGCCGCGCAGCAGGGACAGGCCCGCCGCCTGCTCCGGGTCGAATGTCGATCATGCCGCGCGGTCGCCGCTAACTGGCGGCACGTCACTGGGCACGGTTTCCTCACTGCGGCCGAATGGGAGCACGCGCAGCGTGTTCGCGGTCGTGACGTCCCCCGGTGGCGCGGCTGGCTTTGGGAGTCGACCACGAGAACCGCTTACCGGGACTACTGGGACGGCGTGGCAGTCACCGCCTGCCCCTGCGGCCGCGACATCGCGGTGAACCTCCAAACCACAGTCCTCGCGCACCTAGAACCACGGTGCTCAGAATGCGGGGACCAACACACGGAGCACACTCGCGCGGAAACCCTTCGCATCGAAGGCTAGTTGCAGGACAACTGTTAGCCTCTACCTAGAGGTTCCCGCTTTGCGGGCATCTACTCGCGGGTGACAGTCCAACCGTGTCTCTCTGGGCTGTGTAGGCGCTACCGCTGCGGCCATAGCGCGACACTTTCGCATCCCCGCGAGGTTCACCATGGCGCTGACCGCCGAAACCATTCCCGCCACAACACCGTGGCTCGACCAATCCGAAGCCGCCGAATACCTGGGCTGCTCCCCCCGCACTATCCGCAACTACATCGCATCGGGGCGACTGCCCGCGTACCGCGTCAAGGGCAGCAAACTGCTCCGCGTCCGGCGAACCGATGTCGACGCTCTGCTCGTGCGCATTCCCACCGCATCGGCGGGGGGCGAGTGAACCCATGGCCGCACCCACTCATCGGGTTCAGGACAGATGGGTTCAGGTGGTCATGGCCGACGCCGAAACCAACCCGGTGCCCGGAGTCCGAGACCCCAAAATCGTCCGGCTATGCGTCATGGCGTTTGCGATGAGGGCCGACGCCGACGGTAGGAACGTCGGCGTCGGGTGCGCCGCCGTCGGTAAGCTGTGCGGTACCTCGGAGGACTCGGCGTGCCGCGTCCGGACGTGGTTGTTCGATCGTGGTCACGGGCACATCGACATGCGCGCGGTGCCCAAGAAACGCGCGATGTGGTGGCATCTGGTTCTGCCCGGAATGCCCTGTCCCACCGGATGCAACACCGAGACCGCTTACCCGCAACTCACACAGGGATCTGCGGACGAGACGGGTTACCCGCAGGAATCGCAGGAATCAGGTGAAGACACCGAGACCGCTTACCCGCAACTCACACAGGGATCTGCGGACAAGACGGAGAAGCCTGCGGGCAACTATAAATACACCGCACGCGAGACGGCCGCCGAACCCGACCCCTTGGCTGCTCCGTCCTCATTGCTGCGT
>JBAZUW010000347.1:0-3467 GCA_041661205.1 Phycisphaerales bacterium | reverse complement strand
CCGAGGCGTGCGAGTGGCAACGCGTCGATCTGCGTCATGGCGTTCAGTCTCCCTCTTTGGGTTGGGTTCCGTGTTCTCCGATTGCTCCTACGATCCGCGCGCTGTCCGCCGGGCAGTCCTCCAACAGCACCCACCCGGTACGCCGCATGATCTCCACCACCGCCTGCGTCCAGGGGATCGGCTCCAGGCGTTGCACGTTGCCGGACCCGTCGCGCTTGGGGGCTGCGAAGTGACGTCCGCTGCGTAGGAAGGCGTCGGCGTGGCGTTGCTGTTCGTGGGAGTTCATGGGCGGGGGTCCATTTCGACCGCTGCCCACAGGATGGCCAGAATCGAACAGAGAAAGAGGCCCATCTTGCCGTGGTCGTCGGGCACGAACACCGACCCAAGGGCGGCCACCGCGGACAGGAACATCAGGCCCAAGTTGAGGGTCGTCGGCTTGATCTTCACGCCGCTGGCCTCCTATCCGCACCTGTGGATGCCGTGTCGCTGGCGATGATGTCGTGGACCGTGCGGGTACGGAGATCGCCGGCCACCTCGCACCACACGGCCTTGCGCCCAAGTTCCTTGCCCTTGGCCAGCCCGTCCAGGTAGGAAGCACGCTCTGCCCTGCGCCGGGCCCGGAGCGCGAACGGGGCGAACAGGATGATCCCGCCCCACGCACCCACGAAGGCGCCCACGATGAAGCCCACCCAGCCGGGGCTCATGATGTCACCTCGGCCAAACTCGCTGGCCGCCCGTAGGTTTCGTGGACGCTCTTGAACGCGGCGACGAACAGCTCGTCGGCCTTGTTGAGCCGTTCGGTGATACCGTCCGACGCGGCCTTGAGCCCGTTCTGCCTGTAGGCTGGCGGGATGGAGGCGATTAGCCGGGTCGCCTCACGGGTGGACGCCTGCGCCGCCTCGAGGATGCCCGTCAGGCGCAGCCTCGCGGCCTCCTGCATCTCGGCCAGGGTTGGGTCATCTCTCATGCGTGTCTCCTGTAGGTTGATCGCCGGAGCGTAGGTGGCGCGTTGTGCGCCGACGGGGCGACTCCCGGCACCCCGCTCTTGTGGGTTGCCCACGCTCCGGCGGGTGTCATGGCTTGCGGCGGTCCTTGCCAGTGCGGCGCTCTCGGCGCTCGCAAGGATTACGTCGACCGCCGTACCAGTCGTTATTTGAGCGGACAGCTCGCCGCTCGCCCTTCCTGCGCTGTCCGTGGCGGCGGTTGAAGCCATCCCACCCGCACCTCAGCTCCTCCATGGGACGGAGGTCGGCGATGTCTACGCGCGTGCTCCCCTCGTGGTTGGAGAGCATGACATGCACGGTCCACATCCAACTCCCGAACACCGGAACGCTGATGAGTCGCACTGTCGTGCCGAACCACCACCACTCCTTCAGCGCCGCTTCCGGCCTATCGAAGGGAGGGGGCGCATCCGTGGGCCAATCGAAGGCCACGAAGGGGTAGCCGTTGAACGTCTCGTGCATTGGGCTGTGTGGCCCCAAGGTTTCCCGTACCGCCCCCACCCTCATGCTGCGCTCCTCTGCTGGCCCACGTACCGCCAGCGATACAGGTTGTTAGCGTGCGAGCCCGGCGTGCTGCTCGCGTGGTCGGGGTGCTCACTCCGCTCCCATCCGGGCGCACGGAATAGCGAGCCGAGCAGGTTGGGGGAGGCGCCGGCGGGCAGGCCGAGGTCCGGCCATTCCAAGAACATCCGGGCGTCGTCGGCGGTGACGTAGGCGTTCTCCTCGCCCCACGTTATCACACGGTGGCGATAGAGTTCGGCCATCTCCTCACGCATCTTCGTGAGCCACGCCCGCCGCTCGCTCGCCATCGTGTCCAGCACGCTCACGGCCTTGGCACGCTCGGGGGCGGGAACCTCGGTGTCGCTGTAGTGGCGGCACGTTCCGGGAGCGTGGAGCACAGTGCAGGAGGTGTTCCGCATCGCCGGGTTCGGCACAAACCACTTGCCGCACCGGGCGCACTTGGCGGACTCGGTTGGGCGTGGGGCGAACAGGGGGAGCGCGGACATGGGGGCGGACTTGCTCACGCTGCACGCTCCTGACGCCAACGGCGCTTCGCCCGCGCGATACTGTCCTTGCGCCAGCCGCGACGGAAGGGGCGTTCGCACATCTCGCCATCCTCCCACCGCTCACCACACCGGAGGCAGGTCTGGCTCCACCCGTAATACTCGGCGTGCCAGCCTACCGCGAAGGTGCTCCGCTTACAGGTGGGGCAGTTGATCCGCCCGAGGTGGCGCGCGTCGGGCCATGGGGCGTGGACGTGGACCGTGTTGCAGTTGCCCGTCTGCGTGGTGCTCACGCTGCCTCCCGCGCCTGGTATTCCTGCCACGCTGCCTCGTATCTCGGGGCCGCGTCCTTCACCGACTGCTTTGTCCGCTCGTACTTGGCGAGGAACCGCGCATCCGTGAGGAGATCGAAGTCCCGATGGACCCAGGGGGCTAGCGGCACGAGGTCCAGCTTGCTTCCGCCGCACCCGCCCATGCCGCGCGCCTTCGTGTGGGCCGCTTGGATGGGCCACCCGTTCTCGGGGTCGGCCTTCGTGACTTCGCACGGCTGGGCGCGGATCCAGTCGGCCTTGTCCCCGTAGTTGCGCTCGTACAGCCGCTTCCGGCGGTCGCGGTTGGCGGGGTTGATGCGCGTGCGCTTCATGCGGCGGCGCCCTCCCGTGCCTCACCGTTCACGACCTGCACGAGCCCAGGACCGGAGCGCCCCACGGAGCAGATCAGCACTTGCACGCCGGGGTCCTGCCGGGCCTCGGCGTCGATCTCCGCGAGCATATCGTCGTCCAGTACGTCGCCCTCATCGATCAGCGTGAAGCCGAGCCCGGCGGCCTTCGCCACAGCCAGCGCGATTCGCACACGCTCACCACCGGACGCGAGCTCCAGGGGGCGACCATTGTAGATCGGCTCGCCCTCCGGGTTGAACGACAGGCCGGGAACGGGGATGTCGGCCGCTTCGATCAGCGCCACGCGGTCGGCCTCCACGGCGTCCACCGCTGCCGTGATGCGGGCGGCTTCTGCCGTGGCGCGCTCCGCGTCCGCCTGGGCCCCATCGTATGCCTCCCACGGGCGCAGGGAGCGGGCCACGGCTTCGGCGCTGGCGATGTGCGCCATGTACGCTTCGATGGCCTCGGTCGGGTCGGGCATGGCACCCGCGGCCGTGGCCTTGGCCTCGGCGTCGCGTTGGAGTTCGTCGCGCCTACCCCGCAGCATGGCCAGGTCCGTCTCTACGTCCGAGAGGTGGCGGCGCAGTTCCTCGGCCTTGGCCTCACCCGTGGTGATGTCGCGGTCAGTGATCTCGACCCGGCGGAGCGCCTGGGTGACTTCGCGGGCCGCATCCGCCCGTTCCTTGTCCTGCGCCTGGAGCCGGCGGACTTCCGCCATCGCCGCCACAGTGTCCACGGGCTCGGGCCGCTCGCCTTCCGGCCTGGGCACACCCCGCGCCTTCCGCTGTTCGGAGATCGCGGGC
>JBAZUW010000346.1:0-3477 GCA_041661205.1 Phycisphaerales bacterium | reverse complement strand
CCCGGATTTCATCCCGCCCTGCCTGGTGGTGGGGGCGTCGCCTCGACTGCGCAACCTGATGCGCGACCTGGGCAACCAGATCGATGCGACGCGCAAGGAACTGGTGAACCAGATGACCCGCGGCGGGTTCATTGTGGAGAACCTCAAGGGCCCGCAGATGATGCAGCTGCTGCGGCTGCGGACCTTGAGCAGGTATGCCGCGACCTTGCCGACGCTGGCGGCCGGGGGCGTGCGCGGGGCGGGGACGATGGCGCCGCTGGATGCGTACTTGCTGATGCGCGAACTGCTGGGCGAACTGGCGGCCCTGAGCCCGGAGCGCGACCCGTTTGATGCGCCCAAGTTCGATCATGACAACCCCGGGCCGGTGTTCATGGAGCTGGATCGGAAGATCCGCCCCTTGCTGCGGGGCGATGTGCAGAAGCGCTTCCTGCAGGTTTCGTTCATCAAGGATGGGGCGGCGATCAGCGCGGCGCTCACCGACGAGCACCTCACCCAGCCCAACGGCTACTACATCGGCATCAAGACCAAGATGGACCCCTCGTCGCTGGGCAAGCTGATCGAGGATCAGGACAAGTTCAAGCTGATGCCCAAGAGCATGATCAAGCTGAACATCTACGGCATCAAGCTGACCGAAGACCGGCACCCGCCCCTGGAACTGCCCAGCAGCGTGGACCTGCACTACTTCCGGGTGGACGTGGGCGCGAGCCAGAAGATGTGGGAGCGGATGGCGGGCGAGAAAGCGATGAGCATCCGCTGGCCGGAGCTGGAACCGCTGGACTATCAGGACGTGAGCCTGTACATGACCTTGGCGTGAGAAGCATGGAAGGCGGGGGCGGGCTCCGCGTGTGGAGGCGACGATGACTCTGGTTGAGATTTGCGAGCCGCTGTTGCAGTATGTGTGCCGATTGAACCGCGTGGGGCGCAAGGGCGGCCGCGTGGACTTCGGCGTCGTTCGGGGCGAGGTTAAGGCGATCTTTCAGGAGATGCGCGCCAAGGCCGAGCAGACGCCCGGCATGGCGGGGCCGTACGGCGAGATCGAGCAGGTGCTGGTGTTCTTTACTGACTCGATGATTCTCAACAGCCAGCTTAAGGGCGGGTGGAAGCCCATCAGCCACGAGCGGGGCGAGCTGGGGTTCGAGGAGAAATTCTGGGACCTGCTGGAAGACACACTGAAGGACATGAGCGAGAGCGCGACGCAGCGCCTCGCAGTGTTTTACGTGTGCATCGGGCTGGGCTTTACCGGGTTGTACACCGGCCAGCCGGATTACATCCGGCGCAAGATGCTGGAGATCAGCTCGAGGCTTCGCGGGATGATCGACGCGGATGCCGCGGCCCGGATTTGTCAGGACGCGTACGAGGGCGTGGACACGCGAAACCTGACGCAGCCCCCCAACCGGAGCCTGGTGGGGCTGGCGATCGCGGTGGTGGTGCTGGTGATCGGGTTGGCGATCGGGTTTCGGCAGGCGTTTGCGCAGGCGAGCCGCAACTTGACGGACTCGCTGACGGCGATCACATCGACCGAGGGTGCGAAGAAGACGGGGTCGTAAGCAAGACGAGTTGACGAATGACACGGGCCGAAAGCCCGTGGCACGAAGAGCGCGGAAGTGCGGCGTGGCGGGGGCGTGCGGGCGGCAGAAGGCCGCGGTTCTGGAGAAGACGAATGTTCTCGATGTTTTCAAATCTACCTCGGCCCGTGCAGGCGCTGAGCATGTTGGTGGGCGGCGCGGGGGTTTTCTCCGTCGTCATGGCGATGGTGAACCCCAGCAACCCGATCTTCAAGTGGATTGCGATTTCGATCGTCGCGGTGATCGTGGTGCTGCTGCTCTTCAAGGGCGTACTGATCCTGATCGACAAGAGCAAGAGCGGCCCGTTTGCGAACCTGCTGACCAAGGCGGGGGGTCGGGCCTCGGCCGACCCGGCGCAGAAGGCTCGCATGGACGACCTTCGCAAGAAGTTCGAAGAGGGCATTAAGACCTTCAAGTCCGCCGGCAAGGACTTGTACAGCCTGCCCTGGTTCATCCTGGTGGGGCCCAGCGGCTCGGGCAAGACCGAAGCAATGCGCCACTGCAATGTGGGCTTTCCCCCGGGCTTGCAGGATCACCTGCAGGGCTCGGGCGGCACGCTGAACATGCACTGGTGGTTCACGAACTCGGCCGTGGTGCTGGACACCGCGGGGCGTATGTTCATGGAAGAAGGCACGGAGGGGGGCAGCACCGAGTGGAAGGAACTGCTGAAGAACCTGAAAGCCGCACGGCCCAACGCGCCCATCAACGGCATGCTGCTGGTCATCTCGTCAGAGAGCTTGCTCAAGGATTCGTCGGAGAAGATCGAGGCGACGGCGGGCGCCATTGCGCGGCAGCTGGACGTCGTGCAGCGCACCCTGGACGTGCGCTTCCCGGTCTTTGTGGTGGTGACCAAGTGCGACAAGATCGTCGGGTTCAGGGACTTCTTTGAGACGATCAACAGCCCCGACCTGCAGCACCAGATGCTCGGTTGGAGCAACCCCGCGGGCCTGGATGAGGCCTTCAAGCCCGACCAGGTGGATAAGCACCTTGAAGGCGTGCGGCAGAAGCTGCTGCGCCGGCGCTTTGGCTTGCTGCAGAACCCTGTGCACACCAGCGACCCCAACCTTCGCCGCACTGACCAGGTGGACGAACTCTTCGAGTTGCCCGACAACCTGGTGCGCATCGCGCCCCGGCTGCGGCGCTACCTGGAGATGATCTTCGTGGCCGGCGAGTGGAGCCCCAAGCCCCTCTTCCTTCGCGGCATCTATTTCACGAGCTCGATGCGCGAGGGCCAGGCCCTGGACATGACGCTCGCCTCGGCGCTGGGTGTAGATGTGGAATCGATTCCCGGTGGGCGCGAGTGGGACAAGGAAAAGGCCTACTTCCTGCGGGATGTTTTCCTCTCCAAGGTCTTCAAGGAGCGGGGGCTGGTGACCCGCGCCACCAATGTGAGCAAAGCGCTGGCCAAGCAGCGCACACTGCTCATCGGCGGCTCGTTGGCGGCGGCCCTCATCGCGGGGGCGATCGGCGCGTACGCCTACTTCGGGTTCAAGAGCTCGATTGGTGGCCCCTCGAAGTTCTGGCTGGGGGCGCGGCAGGTGGTGGCGGGGGAAGCGGGCTCGGGAGACGGCCGCCAGGAGCTGGCGTTCGTGGACCAGAAAACCAAGAAGTATCTCGGTGATGAGAAGGTGCCCGACCTGGCCGACACGGTGGCGATGGACGGCGTGGACACGAAGCTGGACTTCGTGAAGGCGACGACGGAGCAGGCGGAAGTCGCGGACAAGATTTCGGTGCCCCCGCCGGCGTCGTGGTTCCCCGGCATGTTCGGCATGGACAAGGGGATCGGCGAGAACGCCCGGCAGGCACAGCGCGTGGTGGTGGATACGGCCATCCTCGCCCCGGGTTTTGATGCAGTGCGCGACAAGCTCAAGGGTGAGAACGAATGGTCGCCTGAGTCGGTAGCGGCCCTCGC
>JBAZUW010000345.1:0-3496 GCA_041661205.1 Phycisphaerales bacterium | reverse complement strand
CACTCTTCGGTGCGGGCCAGGCGGCTGAGTGATTCGCCCGAGCCGGGAACCACGCCGATGTGATTGATGGGTTGGTCGGCGTCGCCGGCCACGGCGTAGCGAACCCGGTCGCGCTTGATGTGGTCGCGCAGGCGTGCCGCGAGCTCGCGCACGGTGACGGCTTTGTCCACCACCAGCCGGCGCCCCGGGCCGGCGGCCCGCTGGGGCTGGGCCTGCAGGGCGTAGACATCAATCGCGGGTTCTTCGTAGGGGTGGAAGCGGCGCAGCGTCTCGATGGCGAGCGCGAGGGAGGCTTTGGAGCAGACCATTTCAAGGCGAAACTCGGCGACATGCTCGAGGTGTCCGGGCTTGCCGGCGCGGGGCTTGGTGCCCTCTTTGCCGTGAAAGGTGCCGGTGCCGGCGTTCTCAAAGGAGCAGAGGTTGTAGTCGCCGATGATCCCGGCGCCGGCGGTGGCGAGGGCGCTGCGGACTTTGTCAACCTCGGTTTGGGGGACGAATGTCACGATCTTGAGTTGCTGCGATTCGGGCATGTGCGGGTGCGGGGCCAGGGCGCGGCAATCGCCCATGATCTTGCCTGCGCGGGAGGAGCCGGAGAGGCCCTCGCAGAGCCAGTCGGTGATGCCGCCGGGGGCGGCGTCGAGGGCGGTGTGAGGGGTGTAGACCGCGATCTGGTGCTCGATGGCGCGGAGCACCACGCGCTGGCGGGGGGTGGCGCTGGTGACGCGATTGAGGGGCTCAAAGATGGGCGGGTGGTAGGCGATGATCGCGCCGGACTTGGCGGCGATGGCTTCTTCGAGCACGCGTTCGGTAAGGTCGATGGTGAGGAGCACGGGCCCCTTGAGGGCGCGGGCGGCATCACCCACCAGCAGGCCGACTTTGTCCCACCCCTCGGCGTATTCAAGCGGGGCGATTTGTCGCATGGCGGCCACGAGGTCGGAGACGTGCATGGGAGCTCCTTGTGCGGAATTGTAAGCGGCCGGGGCGCGGCGGCGGGGAGGTGCGGGGGTGAGGGGGTGGTTGGTGAGGGGATGAGAAGGATCGGCTTCGCAGGAAAAAGGCGGTGTTTGCACTCAATCGCGAATGCCTGATTTAGCAATTTAGCAATTTGCCCATTTAGCAATTTCGAGTCCCGCGCGGCGTATGCTGGCTCCCCGGCGTTCGGGGTTTACATAGGGAATTCACGGATGGTGCATCGCCGCGCGTACGCCAAGATCAATCTCATGCTGAGCGTGGGCCCCCCACTGCCGCCGGGCGCGTCGCACGCCGGATACCACCCGATCGCGTCGTGGTTTGCGTGCATTTCGCTGTGGGACGATTTGGAAGTGAACGTGCGCGATGCGGGCGGGGCGTGCGAGATTGCCTGGGCTGCTGATGCGCCGCGGCCTACGCCGATTGACTGGCCACTCGAAAAGGATTTGGCGGTGCGGGCTCATCGGGCGCTCGAGGCGCACGTGGGGCGGGCGTTGCCGGCGGACATGGTGGTGCGAAAGCGCATTCCGGTGGGCGGCGGGTTGGGGGGGGGGTCGTCGGATGCCGCGGCGGCGCTGCTGGCGCTGCGGGAGGCGTTCGAGCTCGATGTTTCGGATGAGGAACTGGCGGGGATCGGGGCCAAGCTGGGCTCGGATGTGGTGTATTTTCTGGATGCTGCTGGGGCGGCGCCTCGGCCGGCGTTTGTGGAAGGTCTTGGGGAACACATCGAGCGGACCGGCGTTCGCAGCGCCAGGCTGGTGCTGGTGATCCCCGAGTTTGGCTGCGCCACCGGGCCGGTGTATCGCGCGTTTGATGAACTGATCGCCGAGCACGACCGTTCCCGGCTGACGGCGTGGCAGGTGGAGCGGTTTGCGCGGGAGCGGGATGGGATCGCCGCGGGCACCCCCCCCACTCCTCATCGCGTGCGGCCTGAGCTGGTTCGCGAGCGGGCGGGCAAGATGGCCACGCACGTGGAATCGCGATTGCTGTTTAACGACTTGGCCAAGGCGGCGTACCGGGTTGAGCCCAAGCTTGGGAACCTGGTGACCGGCCTGCAGCGAGCGACGCGAGAGAGCGCCCATGTGACCGGGAGCGGGAGCTGTGTTTTTCTGATTGACGACGCGGCGGGCAAGGTGATGGAACGCGTGCAGCGGGCTAAGGCGCAGCTGGAGACGCAGGCCGGACCGCTGGTGGTGTTGGGGGCGGAGCTGGTGTGAAGATGGAGCCCCCGGCGCGGGCCGAGGGGTCGGAAGATCGCACGCCAACACGACCCCCACGCTTGCGCGTGGTGCTCCATTCCTATACTCGACCCCCGGCGTGCGTCACGCGGGTAGTTTCAGGGTTTCGCGACTCATTTCACGAGGGCTTGTACACATGGCCAACAGCCATTTCGACGTGGTGGTGATCGGCGGCGGACCGGGCGGGTATACCGGGGCGATTCGAGCCGCCCAGCTGGGGTTCAAGGTTGCCATCGTCGAGCGGGCCAAGCTTGGGGGCGTGTGCCTCAACTGGGGATGCATTCCCAGCAAAGCTCTGCTGGCCAACGCGGAACTAGTCGAGAAAATGGGGAAGCAGGACGAGCAGAAGTTCTGGGGGCTGAAGATCAGCGGGACGGTGGAGCTGGATTGGGACCGCATCATCGGGCGCAGCCGCGATGTGGCGGGCAAGCTCAACAAGGGCGTTGAGTTTCTGATGCGCAAGAACAAGATCCAGTTCTTCAACGCCAACGCGAAGATCACCAAGGCCGAGAGCGTGGGCGGCAAGAGCAAGGTGACGATCGACATTCAGGAGTGCGCGGTGCAGGAGGAGCTGACCAGCGCCCCGGCGACGCCGGGCAAGAGCACCGACACCATTACCGCGGAGCACGTGATCGTCGCCACCGGCAGCGTGGCCCGCGACCTGCCCTTTGCGAAGTTTGACGGCGACAAGATCTGGGGCGCTCGCGAGGCGATGTACAACAAGTCCAAGCCCGCCAAGCTGATCGTGATCGGCGCCGGGGCCATCGGTATGGAGTTCGCGTACTTCTACAAGACGCTGGGCACTGAGGTCACCATCGTCGAGATGATGAACACCATTCTGCCCGTCGAAGACAAGGATGTGTCGGCGGCGATGGAGAAGCTCTATCGCAAGCACGGCTTCAACATCATGACCAACACCACCACCACGGCGGTCGAAAAGACCGCGACGGGTGTGAAGGTCACGGTTGCGCCGTGGGTTGTGGGCCCGGACGGCAAGGGCAAGGCCGACGAATCCAAGAAGCAGGTGCTGGACGCCGACAAGGTTCTCCTCGCCGTGGGCGTGAAGGGACGCACCGACGGCCTGTGCGACGCGGCGCTGGGGCTGAAAATCGAGCGTGACCACATCGTGACCGACTACATCCCAGGCAAGACCACCAATCAGGCGATCGACTATAAGACCAACCTGCCGGGCGTGTACGCCATCGGCGATGTGATCGGCCCGCCGTGGCTGGCCCACGTGGCCTCTGAGGAAGCTGGCCTGTGCGTCGAGCGCATCGCGTGGCGGGCTA
>JBAZUW010000344.1:0-3536 GCA_041661205.1 Phycisphaerales bacterium | reverse complement strand
GAGGCCGTCCAAGATTGCGTCGAGACCGAGTTCGGCGCCTTCTGCATCGAAAACTGGGGCGGCCACGGCTACGGCCGCGCCCTCCACGGCCCGCCCCACATCCTGAACCACCGCCCCCTCAGCGGCGGCAGCTGGCCCGAAAAAGGCAACCTCTGGCAACCCGGCAACCTCGTCGCCGTCGAGCCCATGATCGCCGCCGGCACCGGCCGCACCACCCAGCGCCCCTTCAACTCCAAACTCACCGACTGGCCCGTCTTCGTCGCCGACGGCTCCATGAGCGTGCATTACGAGCACGATGTCCTCATCACCGACGACGGCCAAAAGGTCCTCACCGATGGCCTGGAAAACCGCATCGACATCATCCCCTAAGTGGCACCGCTCTCCAGAGCGGTGTCACCCCATCTCGTGGCACAGGCGTCCCGCCTGTGTCCTTCTCCATCTACTGGTTCTTCTTCTTCGGCTGCCGGTGGGACAGGCGTCCCGCCTGTCCACGCTTTGCGGCAGGTCGGGTGTCGCCGATGCCGTGGGAACCTGCGGTTCCCACGGCACCCCCTTCCCTCTCGGAACAACACCGCGGCGACCGGTAGCACCCCACCGCCTTCCCATACACTCACCCATGCGACGCGGAATCAAGTGGTTGTGCACGCTGCTCGCAATTGCGATCGCCTTCGCCCTCGGCGCGAGCATGCGGTGGCCTTTCTCGATTATTCACTTCGAGTTGTTTTCTACTCCAGCGCCGCGCGAGTGGGGTCTCGACATGGGAGTGTTCTTGTATGCTGAAGTGGACGTCATGGACTGGAGTCCCCTGCCATACGGTTGGAGCACAAGCGTAACCCGCACGCAACATTGGGTTGTATGGACCCCGTCTTGGGACAAGAATGCGGGCTCTGGTATCTTGCTCATCCCTCTGTGGATCCCGCTCGCGGTCGTGTGCCTGCCCGCGTCCCTGCTTTGGCGAAGCGACATCCGCAGAGCCCGCCGCCTCACCGCAGGCCACTGCCCCTCCTGCGGCTACGACCGCCGCGGCCTTGCGGGCCCCTGCCCCGAGTGCGGCACGCAGCATGGCCCCGCGTGAGCCGCCGCCGGTACACTCCCCACATGCGATGGCGACGCACGCTCAAGTGGACATACACGGCCGCCGCCCTCTTCATCGCGGTTGTCTACGCCGCAACCCTTCCGCTAGGTCCGACTGTATTTCACCTATTCAATACGTCGGCCGGGCCCGCGATGCGATCCATCGACGTCGGACGCGGCTCCGTCGTGGGGATGCTGAATACGCGGTACACGATGGGTCCCGGTGATTCGTATGGTTGGAGCGTGGGCTGGATAGCTCTAATACGCCCGTCCATTGGATGCCCTTGTACTCAGACTCAGCGGGGCTGAGCACGCTTCGCCTCCCCCTCTGGCTCCCCCTGCTCCTCGCGGCCGTCCCCGCCGGGCTTCTCTGGCGCACCGACCTCCGCGCCGCCCGCCGCGTCACCAAGGGCCACTGCAAGTCCTGCGGCTACGACCGCCGCGGCCTCTCAGGCCCCTGCCCCGAGTGCGGCACCACCCCGCTCAATTCCCCCTGACGTCGCGGCCACCCAAGGCGTAGGTCCAAGCTCCGAGTCGCCGATGCCCGAGAACCTGCGGTTCCCGCGGCACCCCTTCCCTTTCTGGCGTCGTGGCGACCGGCGAATCGCGGCCCGCTCGCACCGAAGTCAGCGAGAGCGCCGACTTCGGTGGCACTCCGAGAGACTTCGGTGCCACCCCGGCTGAAGAAACCGTCAGGGGCAGTTGCCGCCGGCGAGGACGTTGAGCAGGGCGTCGATGTCGGATTGATCGGCGTTGCCGTCGTGGTTGAAGTCCGGGTCGATGTTGTTGGGGTTGTCGCCGCCTGCGACGAAGTTGATGAGGTAGTCGATGTCGGCCTGGTCGGTCTGGCCGTCTTGGTTGACGTCTGGGTCGCAGCCTGGGCCGCCGCAGGCGCGGTCGTAGGGCCGGCGGAGGGACAGGGCCGCGGCGTTGGAAGTAACACTGCCGCAGGCGTTGGTAATGATGCAGTCGTAGGAGCCGGCGTCGGCGGGTTGGGCGTTTGGAATGATGAGCGTGTTGGTGGCGGCGGAGGGGTTGAGCGCCGGGCCGATCGGGGTGGTGTTGTGTCGCCAGGCGTACGTGGGCGGGGTGTTACTCTGCACGCCGAGGGTCAGGGAAACAGCGCTCCCCTCGCAGAACTCGGTATCCATCGGATTGGATTGCAAGGCGGCCCCAAACTCGCAGAACGCGAGATTCGCTGCGGCCCGGCCTCCCGCATGGCGGAACGCTCCGCCCACTGCGAGTTTCCCGTCCGGCATCACCTCCAGCGCGTAAACGACGTTATCCGTCCCCGAGTCCAGCGGGTGCCAGGCGTTGCCGTCCCAGCGAGCGATGTTACTAGCGGCCACGCCCCCGGCGGTGTTGAATGAGCCGCCGGCGATGAGGTCGCCGTTGGGCATGCGGGTCATCGCCAGAACCAGTCCGTACTGATCTCCCAGGCCGGTGCCGAGCGGAGCCCAGGCTGTGCCGTCCCAGCGGGCGACGTTAGCGGCGGGAGCGCCCCCGGCCGAACTGAAATTCCCACCGACCACAAGGTCGCCGTTGGGCATGACGACGATCGCGTAGACTCCCGAGAAGGAGAACGGGCCGGTTACGCCCGTCCCGAAACTGGCCCATCGTCCGATCCAATGCGCAAGATTCGTTGCCGGTTCGGTGATGACCTGGGTGAACTCCCCGCCCGCGATCAACTCGCCGCCCTGCGTGAGGGCTAGCGCCCTGACCGGGCCGGACGGCCCCAGCGGGAACACCCAGGCGCTTCCGTTCCAGCGCGCGCTTCCGGCAAACACGTTCCCCGCCAGCGAACCTTGGTTTATGACGATGAGCGATGGAACCCCACCCCCCAACTGGGTTCCGTATTGGCTCACCATCCGCGACCAGGACTGGCCGTTCCAGCGTGCCACTCCCGGCGAGTAGAGGTCGCCGACGAACGCAAAACTGCCGCCGGCGAGCAGGTCGCCGTTTGCCATAACGGCGAGCGCCCGCACCCCGTCGCTCATGTCCGGCCCCAGCGACGACCACGCGGTACCGCTCCTCCGCGCGACGCGACCGCCATAATAACTTCCTACGGGCGACTGGAACTGCCCGCCCGCGATCAGATCGCCATTCGGCATCGCCTTGAGCGCGTTAACGGTGCCGTTGGAAAACGGTGCACCTTGGTCCGGAATCCAGTGGGCCACGCACTGGCCCGTACCCGTGCCAGCCGCCAGACCCAGGATCGCAGCGGCGAGCCAGACCCGAGGGGCTCGCATGGCGGCCGTCGGCGCTCTCAATGTGCCCGTCGGGGCTGCGGTTTGGGCCGCTGGGGTGGCGATTGCGGACAATACGATCTCGGATTCGGGGTGATTCATCGTGGCCTCTCTTAAATCAGGCTCGGACCGGGCCAAAGCAGATATGGGTCGCGGACGTTTCGCAGTGTAACTGAGGCCGGGCGCAGCCGCGATTGTATTTTCACCAGTTTTTGC
>JBAZUW010000343.1:0-3552 GCA_041661205.1 Phycisphaerales bacterium | reverse complement strand
TCATGCCAACTGTCTAGTTGCCGTCACCGGCCACACCGGGCTTGCGCTTCAGGGCGCGGCGTTCGGCGTCCTTGGCCTGCTTGTCGGTGTAATCACGCGGAATATCCAGGCGCTGCTTGGCCTTCAGGTTATCCGGGTCGCCGCCGATCGCGCGGCGGTTGGCGCTGTAAATCAGCGGCCACAGTTTCCAGGTGCCGTAAATCGCGGGCTGGTTGGAAATGCTGCCCAGCGTGTCGCCGCCCTGCACGGCGTACTTGCTCACCTGGCCCTTGGTGTTGAAGTCCACGTAGCGCGGGTCGTTCTTGAAGCGTACGTCAATCGCGGGGCTGGCGGTGGCATCGGTCACCACTTCGCCGCCTTGGGCGGCGGCGCTGTCAAACTGTGCGCGCGGGCTTCCGGTGTAAGTGTCGTCGCCCATGCCCACCGGCGCGCGGTAGTCATAGTCGCCGGGGCGGCTGGCTATGGTGGGGCCGCTGTCGCCGTCACGCCAGTCCTTTATGGCTGCGCCAATCTGGGTGCCGCGGCCAATTTTCGCGTCGCCCTGCTGCATGCCGATCCCTTCGCCGGGGTCGCCGATGGCGACGTTCCCGGCGCTTTCGGCCTGGGCATTGGCGGCGGCGCGTTCGGCAATGGCGGGCCATCCCCCGGCGCTGGCGTCACCGACGGTGGGGGCCTGCGGGCGCATCACCTTGCTGGCGCTGCTGCTCAGCCACATGCTCGGTGTCGGGGTAATAGGGTTGGGTCACCGTTTTCACCGGCACCTGGCGGCGTGGCTGCACCAGCGGCTTCTGGTCTTTGCGGAAGGTGAACATGTCGTCAAACATGTTATCGGCAATGGCGGGCTGGGCAACGCACAGCAAAGCCGCCAACACGGGCAGGTGTGTCCATAAAATGGGTTTACGCGCAATCATCTGGGGGTATCATACGGGGCATGTTCACCGGCTTCCAGCGCAACGCCTTCCTTCTCATCAGCTTTCTGCTGCCCGCCGTGGCCTTTGCGGCACAACCGCAGCCGCTGCGCATCGCGGTGGCCAACGCTCCCAAAACGCTGGATGCCGCCATAGCCACCGACGCCGCCGCGGCGCGCCTGCTGCAGCTCACCCACCCGGCGCTGCTGGGGTGGGGGCCGGGTTACCGGCCGGTGGGGCTGGTGGCGCAGGCCTGCGGGGCTGAAAACCTGCGCAGCGTCACCTGCACGCTGCGCCCCAATGCACGGTTTACCGACGGCGCGCCGCTCACCGCCCCCGCCGTCGCTGCGTGGTTTACGCAGTTGCAGGGCAATCCGCGCAGTCCCTTCAGCGGGCAGCTCAAGGGTGTGGGCATCACCGCGCCCACCTCCACCACGCTGCATTTTGCGCTGCCCAGCCCCACGCTGGGGTTCGTGGGCATGTTAACCGAGGTTCCCATCGCCAATCCCGCCAGTCCCGCGGCGGGCATGGGCCCCTACCATGTCGAGGCGCAAGACACTCTCGGCAACACCACGCTGGCCACAACGCAGCCGGGCCTGCCCGCACGGCTCAGCTTCATGGCATTGGCCGACCCCACCACCCGCCTGCTCAAGCTGAAGAAGGGCGAGGTGGACATGGTGCTGAACGACCTGCCGCCGCAACTGGTGCAGTGGGCGCAAAAGCAGGGCTACGGCGTGGTGGCGGTGGCGGGCACGTCCTATACCTATCTCACCTTCAATTTCCGCAATCCGTACCTCGCGCGCTCGGGGGTGAGGGAGGCCGTGGCGCTGGCCCTCAACCGCCCGGCCATCCGTAAGTTTCTGCTGGGGGATATGGCACAGCCCGCCTCCAGTATCCTGCCGCCGGGCCACCCGGCGGCGTGGGCCGCGCCGGAGGAGGTCTTCGACCCCTTCACGGCGGAAAGCACGCTGGATGACGAAAACCTGCTGCGCGGGCCGGATAACATGCGCTTCACCGTCACGCTGCTGGTCAGTACCGATGCCTTCGTGCAGCGGCTGGCGCAGGTCATTCAGGCGCAGTTGCAGGGGGTGGGCATCAACGTGCAGCTGCGCCCGGTGGAGTGGGCGGGCTTCTACGACAGCGTCAAAAAGGGCGACTACGACCTCGCGCTCTTAACGTGGACCGGCGAACAGCGGCCGGATTTCTACTACCACCTGTTCAACGCCTCGCAGGTGCCGCCGCTGGGCTTCAACCGCGGCCGGGTGGATGTCCCGCAGGTCAACCGGCTCACGCTTGCCATCCGCGATGCCCCCACCGAGGCGGCACAGAACACCCTCGCCATCCAGCTTCAGCAAACGCTTGCCAATGTGCGCCCCTATATTCCGCTCTACCGCCGCGCGCACACGCTGGTCACGCGCCCCGGCCTCACCGGTTGCGCGCTGCCGCCCTCGGGCGCCTACACCGGCCTGCTCACCTGCCGCAGCCCATAATCCTGCGCCACAAAAAAACGGCGGGCCCCAAGGCCCGCCGTCTATTCTCGTGTCTCGGCCGTCCGGGCTACTTCTTGCCCTTCTTGCCGCCCTTCTGTTTCTCGCCGCCGCCGGTGGGCCCCTTCACGCGGGCGTCCCGGTCGCGCTGCCTGCGCGCGGCCAACTGGGCCTCGCGCACCTGCTTGGCATCCGGCGCCGTCTTGCCGGTCGCCTTCATGGTCGTCGTCGGGCGCCCCAGCATCTTCGCCATCGGCATTTCCCCGGCCGGGCCGTTCTCCGTCCACTTCAGGAAGAAGGGAGGAATCCTGCCCGCATCGCGCAGGGTTTTCACCCGGCCGATCAGCATCCCCGAAGCACCGCCATTCCCCCTCCCGCTATTGCAGTAGGGGGTGGTGAACTCCGTCACCCCGGCGGCGTAGCAGGTCGTCACGATCTCCTTCATCACCTCGTCGATGATCGTGTTGCGGTTCTGATCGCCGGAATCGAGGTACTGCTGCACCGCGCCGCGCAGCAGCAACGTCAGGTGCTCCTGCACCCCGGGCTCCAGCGTCGGCAGCTTGGGGGCCACTTTCACCTTCGGCTTCTTCTGCGGCTTCGCCGCCGTCCAGCCCTTGGCGGGCAGCGCCGGCACAATCACCGTCGGCACCACCGCTTCCCCACACATCTTCGCCAACTGGCTCATCGCCGCCAGCTTCAGCTCGTTGAGCTTCTGCCGACCCGCCTCGGTGCTCAGCGCGAACGCCAGCGCTTCGGCATTCATCGGCGCCAGTCCCTCGGATGCCTCAATGAAGGCATCATAGGAGGCTTTTGCCATCAGGCCGACGAGTTCTTCCGGCATGCGGAAGCGCGTGCCGAGAAGGAGCATCAGCTCCTTTTCCACCTGCTGCCGGGGCTGCGGGGTGGGCAGGGCCAGAGCGACCGACGTCGTCCAATCGGTGCTCGAAGAAATCATGTTCATGATCATTCTCCCGGCCCACAGGCCACGGGTAGCGGGGAATCCGTCCCTGCGCGGTTATCCGGCTTGAAAAACAGCGGCTTACAAACATAAAAGTGGGTCAATATCCACCATATAAGCATCCAAACCCGTTCCCGCAAGCCCCTCAAAAACCCAAAAAAAGCGGCCCCAAGGCCGCCTTTCAGCAAAAAGCCCTATT
>JBAZUW010000342.1:0-3579 GCA_041661205.1 Phycisphaerales bacterium | reverse complement strand
CCCTGGCCATCGCGGATGGTGTAGGTGAAGCTGTCGGTACCGCGGAAGGTGTCGGCCGGGTTGTAGATGAAGTTGCCGTTGCCATCCAGCGTGACCGTGCCGTTGAGCGGCTGGGTGTAGCTGATGATGCTCGACGCGTTCAGCACGGAGCCGTCCGGGTCATTATCATTAACCAGCAATTGCGCCGGGGTGATGGTGAGGTTGGTGTTGAACGGGGTGGTGAAGGTGTCGTCGCCCGCGTTAAGACCTTGATTCACATGATTTACGTCGATGGTGACCTGGGCGGTGTCTTGCGCGCCCAAGGCATCGGTAATGGTGTAGGTGAAGGTGACCGGGCCGTGGTAGCCGTTGGCCGGGGTGAAGAACACCTGGTTACCCACGAGTTCCAGCGTGCCCTGCGCCGCCGGAACGGTGCCGATGGCGGTGATTTTGAAGCTGTCGCCCTGGGGGTCGAAGTCGTTCGCCAGCAGCTGGCTGGTGACGTTGGTGCGGGGGTCGTTCTCCGTCATCGCCAGGGTGTCATTGTTGGCATCCACCCCGTTGGCGGCCGCGCCGATGGTGACGCGCACCACGGCGATATCGAGCGCGCCGCGGCTGTCTTCGATTTCATACTTGAACTCGACCACCGCGCTGTCGCGCGCGCCGGGGGTATCGGTATAGGTGATGGAGCCGTCGGCATTGATGGTGACGGAACCGCGCGCCGCGCCGCCATCGACATGCGGCTGCTCTATGATGCGGGTGACCTTGAAGGTATCGCCCTGCTGGTCGAAGTCGTTCCTCAGCACATCGATGCGGACATCCTGGCCTGCGCGCAGGTCGGCGGTGTCATCCACCGCGCTGACGTTGTTGGTGGGCTCGACACGCACGGTGAGGGTGGCGGTATCGGTTGCGCCGCGGCTGTCGGTGATTTCGTAGACAATGGTGGCGTCGTAGCCGGTGTTGCTGGCCACGGACTGGTAGGTGATGGTGCCGGTGGCGGCGTTAAACGTGGCGGTGCCCACCGCAGGCTGCACGATGCTGGTGATTTGGAAGCTGTCGCCCTGGGGATCGACGTCGTTGGCCGTGACGTTGAAGGTTTTGGTGGCGCCGGCGGGGATGATCTCGCCCGTGTCGTCGATGGCATCGACGTTGTTGGTGGCGGCCTTCACTTCGATAGTGACGGTGGCGGTGTCGCGCGCGCCGCGGGCGTCGGAGACTTCGTACACCAGGGTGGTGAAGTAGGCGTCGCGGCCCACAGACACGTAGCTGATGGTGCCGTCGGCATTAACCGTGGCGGTGCCTTTGTCGGGCCCGCTGAGAATGCGCACGCTGCCGGGCACCAGGGCGTCGCCCTCGGGGTCGGAGTCGTTGCCCAGCACGCTCATGGTGATGGAGCGCCCGGCTTCGGGCACGGTGTAGGCGTCATCCGCCGCAATTACGGTGTTCTGGCCCGGGAAGGTGGGGTCTATTTGAATAATGACGTCGGCCGTGCTGGTGTTGCCGTGGCCGTCGGTAATGGTGTAGCTGAAGCTGCCGGTGCCGGTGAAGCCCGTTTCAGGCGTGAAAACCACCTGCCCGCCGACGATGGCGACCGTGCCGTGCAGCGCGCCTTGCACGCTGGTGATGGTCAAAGCATCGTTCTCGGGGTCGGTATCGTTAACCAGCAATTGCCCCGGGTTGAGGGTGAGCGGCTTGTTGATGGCGGTGCTGAAGGCATCGTTGTGCGCAAACGGCGGCAGGTTGGCCGGGGGAGTGGGTTTGGCGCTGTCCGGGCCCGGGTTGACCGGGTATTCTTCAGTAGTAATGCGGTCGTAAGGGCGCGGCAATGCATAAGGCCCGATGACCGAGCTGAACACGCCTTCGCCTTCACCCACGCCCAGGCCGAGAATGGTGGGGGCGATAATGCCGCCGCCGCCTTCCCCACCCGAGGCGGGACCCGCCGCAGGCTGGATGTCGGCAAGGTTTTTGCCGTTGGCGACGTCGGTGCCGTTCAGGGCTTCCAGCAGCTTCTGGGCCGGGAGGTGGCCTTCAGCCGTGGTGATGGTGGTGGAGCTGTCTTTGGCGCTGGCGACGTAGTCGAGCAGCAGAACCTCGGCGCCACCGGGGAGGGTGATGCGCAGGTTGCCGCCTTCTTGCGTCAGCGTGGCCTGGTTAAGGTCGATATCCTTGAGGACGATTTCAGCACCCGGGCCGACCAGGTAGGCCAGCATGCCGCTGCCCTGGGGCGCCTTGACGACGACCTGGTAGGTTTCCGGCGAGGTGGTGGCCGACGCGGCTGCGGCAGGCAGGGGGGCGCCTTGCACCGTGTTGGCGGCGACCACGAGCGGGGCCGCGATGGCCTCGGCCTGCACGACCGGCGTGGGCGTAGCTTGCAGGGCCGGGCCCTGTGCGGTGGTGACCTGAATGTTTTCAGCCATAATATGTATCCTCCCCTGCGCCCCGTGGGGCTTATTGTTCCGTAAGGGTTAACCCTCTCTTATTCAAGAGGACTGGCCCTTATGGACAGTGGTTGCAACGATTACTGACCCCCCCTGCGCGGCAGGCGCGTCAGACGCATCTGCCTTTTAGTGTGGGGCGGGGAAAGGGCCGTTGCAAGCCCTTTACCCCAAGTTTGCCGCCTGGTTACTTGCTGGCAACCATGTTGGCAGCGCTGTTGGCCGGGGCGAGGTCGCCCATGTGGGCCAGCGTGGCGTAGGCCGCGGCATCCATTTCGTACTTGCCGTCGATGAGGGCGCTCTTGGAGTTGAACACCTCAACTTCGCTGTCCAGCAGGTCGAGCAGCGTGCGCTGGCCGAGGTCGAACTGGGCGGCGTAGGCGTCACGCGTGGTGGTGGCGGCCTCGACGTGCTGGGTGAGGGGCTCCAGGCGGGCCTTGGCGGAATCCATGCGGGCGTAAGCCTCGATGACCGCTTCTTCAACCTGGCGGCGTTCCTTCTCCAGAAGGTCTTGGGCCTGCTTGACGCGCTCGATGCGCTCCTTGCGCTGGGCGACATCGTGGCCGCCGTTGTAGAGGTTCTGGCGGTACATGACCATGGCGGTGTAGTCGTTGTTGGGGCCTTCGACACCGTCGAGGTTCTCGTTACGCGAGGCGCCGCCTTCAAGCTCAATACGCGGGCAGAAGATGGACTTGGCCTCGGCGAGCTCGGCATTGGCGGCCTTGATGTCGGCCAATGCGCTGGCGATGACCGGGCTTTGGCCCATGGCGCGCTCGACACCCGTTTTGGTGCTGGCCGGGATGGCCGTGAACGGCGTGGCGGTTTTGACCGGGTTGTTCGGCATTTCGCCCACGGCCTCGAGGTATTGGGCTTCGGCCTTCTTCAGGTCGCCCTTGGCGGCCTCAATGTTGGCCGTGGCCAATGCGGCGCGGCCTTCAACCTGGCGCACGTCGGCCTGGCTGCTGCGGCCGCCACCGAGGCGGGCATTGATTTTGCTGAGATAATTTTGGTGGGTGCTGAGGTTCTGCTCGGCCAGGGCCACTTGCTCACGCCCGTGCAGCACGGCGATGTAGGCCTCGGCAGCGCGCAGGGCCAGCTGGTTCTTGACATCCATAACGTGGTAGGACGCGCTGGTGTAGCGGTTTTTGGCCTGGGCCACGCGAGA
>JBAZUW010000341.1:0-3583 GCA_041661205.1 Phycisphaerales bacterium | reverse complement strand
GGCGACCGGGTTGCCCGCTTCGTCGGCCGGGCGCATGTCCTTCAGGAACTTGGTGAGCTCGGCCACCTTGCCCGCGCGCAACGCGAAGTTGCGGTCGTCGGTGGGCAGCAGCATGTCCGACACGCGGGCTGCCGCGGCGTCCACGTAGGGGG
Source organism: Phycisphaerales bacterium (assembly GCA_041661205.1). GTDB lineage: Bacteria > Planctomycetota > Phycisphaerae > Phycisphaerales > UBA1924 > RI-211. The sequence goes on along the minus strand of JBAZUW010000341.1, from coordinate 3,431 downwards.
CGGTGATCTTCAGGAACACCGTCGAGCGGTTGGCCGGCTTCTTCTTCGTCTCGGTCAAGCCGTCCGAAGTGGTGCGCCCCTTGGACATGGTGGCGCCAGTGGCGGACTGGTCGCCAAGGTAGTGGGATTCGTCTTCTTCCCAGATCTTCTCGATGCCCGACGCGGCCCGCGTCTCGATGGCTTCCTTGCGCTTGCCCTTGATCAGCTCCGACAGGGCGCCGATGATGGCCATGCGCTGGTCGCGCTGCTGCTCCGTTTCGGGCGCGGCTTCCCCGCTGCCGGGGCTGGTGGTCGGCAGTGAGGATGCGGTTTCGTTCATGCGTCAGAAATGAAAAAGCCCGCGTCTGCGGGCCTTGTGGTGTTTGGTTGGTGCGAGTTACGATGTGCGGATGACTACTTTGCTTCGCCTTGTCGGGGCGGCTTGCCCGGAGGCTTTCGGCCTTGACTTCCGCCTTATGGGCAGGCTGCATCGCCGCACTCCTGGCGCATCCAGCATGGTCTGCGGCAATGGCTTCCTAATGAGCCGTAGTACGACCAATGCCGCCTATATCTCCGGCGTCAATGAGCGGGCTTATATGCGACTGCTCGCCAGCCTCATACGCCCCGGGCAGACCGTCTACAACGTGGGCGCGAATGTCGGCTATCTGGCCTTGTGGCTCTCCCGTCGCTTTGGCGGGCTGGTTCGGGTCGTTGGCTTTGAGCCGGAGCCGGGGACCGCGAGCATGATGGCCGACAATATCGCTCTCAATCCATCGCTCCTTGTGTCGCTAGAGCCGGTCGGGCTGGGCAACTTCGATGGGGTCGCTACTCTTTATTCAAGCGGTGCGGGCGATGGCGCTGCCGCTCTTGCGCCGCGAGATGCGCCGGGTGTCGCCGTTCAACTCGTTCGGCTTGACACGTATCAGGCCGCAGCAGGAACCAAACCAGATTGGCTCATTGTCGATGTCGAGGGTTTCGCGGGCGATGTAATGGCTGGCGGGCTCGAAACCATACGAGAGTGCCGCCCTGCGGTTGCCGCTGAAATCCACTCCCCCGAAGAACGCGCAGCGATTTCCGATGTGCTGCTGCCGTTCGGCTACATTGCCGCCCACGAACTAGACGGCATCTGGGGCAATCACGTTGTTTGGCTGGTTCCCTGATCGTCCAGCTTCGCCATCAGTTCCGCCTCGCGCTTGGCCGCTGCATCCAGCTCTTGCGCCATGAAGTGAATCTGGACTTGCTGCTCGCCGATCAGCTTGCAGGCGGCGGCGTAGGCTTCGGGGAGTTGGACTTGCATATCAGGTGATGGCGTCGAAGATCGGGACGTAGCCGAGTGACGCCCCAGCGGCGTCGAAAAGTTCTACCTTCTTGGTGACGGTGCCCAGCGTTGTTGCGGCTTGGCTGTTGCCCACTCCAAGGCTTCCGGTCACTCTCAGGTTGCCGTCGCGGTCAAGGCGCAGCTTGTTGCCGGAGCCGAGGCTTCCGGTGCTCCAGACGAATGCGTCTGCGTCACTGTTGTCCAGGCCCACGGACCAGCCTGCGGCTCCCGAACCTACGCGGTACTGCACTACGGCATCTGCGCTCCCGCTCGCGGCGTTGCTGCTGGTCACGAGGTCCAGCATGGCGGTGCCACTGTTGGACAGTTGGACGCGAAGTTCGCCGCTGGCCTGCCCTTGCAGCAGCAGCGCGTTCAGGCTTCCGGTGATGGCGGGGGAATAGGACGCGATGACGGAGCCGCCGTCTGCGATCCCCATGCAGTTGAACGTGACGAAGCGGTTGGGGTAGCTGCCGCCCTCTGCCGCGTTGCCGGTGACGTGCAGGCCCTTGGCCCCGCCCATGTTCAGAACGTCCGCGCCGTCAATGTACGGCAGGGCTAGTGTTGCCAGGCCATCCGCCGCCCGCTGGCGCAGCCATTGGGTATTGTTCTCGTTGGCGATCAGGTCCATGCCGCCCTTGAGCCAGCCGTGCTTGTTCTTGAGGTCGAGCGCGAAACACTGGAAGGTGTTGGCGTAATCCCCGAAGTTCATCACGTCCAACTGGAACGAGAGCGTTCCGCCGACGCCGCTCTTGGGCAGCATCATGGACAGGGCGCGGTGCGAGACGCCGCTTAGGTCGTGCGAGTAGACGTGCCACTCAAAGACGGGGCCATTCGAGCCAGGCGGGGCTACGTAGTGTTCCTCAAACGAGAATCCGAAATTGCCGTCCGTCGCGTCTTCCGGCCCGCCATTGGCAGAGAGGTTGAAGCCTTCCGTTACTACCGTGTTGTAGCGGGTGTCGTAGGGCGCGTTGATGCCGTTGTCAGCACCTACCCACTTGCTCCAGTTGCGCGTCGTGGGCGAGACTTCGGCACCAACGATCTGGAAGACGAGGCCGATACCCCCGGCGTACTTGAATGGTCCGTCTGCGAGGATCATGACGTTGGCGGGGTGGAGAGGATGTAGTAAATCGTAGTACGCACGCGGCCCGTGTTGTCGCTCGGAACGGTGTCGGGCGTGATCCGCACGGACAGCGCCGAGGCGTTGAGGTAGGGCGCGACGGTCCCTGCGTTGGTGGTGTTCACGGCCTTGCTCAAGCCGGAACCGAACCGCGTTGCGCTGCCGCTGTCGCCCACGGTGAAGGTGGACGTGCAGGTGATTGCAGTCGTGACGCGGACGCTGACAGCCAGGATGATGGCCCCGGCGGGCATCTGGATGGTGGTGTCGGTGGTCGCCGCAGCGGCGATGGTGGTCAGCTCGGTCAGGCGCAGGATGCCGAGGCTCTGGCCGTTGCTGGAGCAGACCGCAACACCGCTCGCGCCGCCGGCATTCGGGAACGTGACGTAGGCAACGCCGGAGTCGTTATAAACGCCGAACTTACCGCCGTCCCCCGTGCTCCAGCCGATGTAGCCGCGAATGCCACCGTTGGTCTTGAAGCGAATTAGCGCGGCCCCGTTCGTGGCTCCGCTCGCGCCAGCATCGACGTTGATGTTGACGCTCTGCCCGGTCACGCTTTGGATGGTGACGGTGGAGTTTGGGATAACCGCCAAGTCCCGCAGCGTCCCGGTCCCGCCCTTTGCGCTTTGCAGCGTGGCGACGTTGGACGACCACACAAGCTCCAGGCGCTCGTAGTTCGTCAGCTCCGAGCCGTTGTAGACGTACACCGACGATGCGTTGACCAGCGCAGGCGTAGTCCCGCCAATCGTGCCGGGGGATGCAAGGTTTACGCCCAGCCCCGTCTTGGTGGTGTCAACCGAGGTCGTCATCTCAGTACCCCATGGTCAGGTTGACCGAAGCGCCCGTGCCGCTGATGGCCGTGACGTTGCCGCGCACCGCCACATAGCGGTCAGAGCTGGTGAAGCTGTCGCTGGTCCGCGTGGTGCCCAAGGTCAGGGTGATCGTCCCGATCGTGTCCCAGCTGGCCCCGTTGTTGTTGGTGCCCTGGACCAGAATCGTCGCCGCACCGGCCCCGGCGCT
>JBAZUW010000340.1:0-3612 GCA_041661205.1 Phycisphaerales bacterium | reverse complement strand
CGCCCGCCCCCCAGGTCGCCCGCAAGCTCCCCCACCCAGCCGCCCCACGCCCGCCGCCGTCTCGCCCCGCCCCTACACTCCCCCAAGCCCGGCACCCAGCCGCGGCTCACTTTCAGGGTGTAGCTCAGCTTGGTAGAGCGTGTGGTTTGGGTCCACAAGGTCGCAGGTTCGAATCCTGTCACCCTGATTCGAAGTGCCTCAAAAATAGGTGTTTCCGTCATGCCTCGCCGCACCACCAAAACGCCACCTCCGGTTTCACAACATTTTCTCCGCGCGTCGCCACGCAGGGGCGTGATCGCTATGTCGAACAGGTGATCACAACCTTTGGGTCTGCGAAGCGGGCGAAACCCCCGGCACGCAGCACCAAGAAAAAGGGCACCGCATGAATTTGGCGTCGCGTCCATACCGCTCGCGCGACTCGCGCCCGTCCAACCGGACCAGCCAGTCCAGCCTGCCCACCCTGGCCAGCGTGTCAGGCATGGCCGGCCTGATCACGCTGGCCACACTCGGCGGATGCGCCATCCCCCCCAGCGCCAGCAGCATCGCACAGATGAACTGTGCCGAGCTTGAAACTTCCTACCGCAAGTGGGGCCAGTATTACTTCCACGGCAGCAACGACGAAACCCGCGAAGATCTGCGACGCCGCTTCCTGGTCAATTGCAGCGGCTGGCCCACCCACATCCGCGAGTATGTGTCGCACAACCAGATCCGCGAGGGCATGGATGAGCAGATGGTCTTGTGGGCCTGGGGCCCGCCGCTGCGAATCTACTCATCCAACGGCCCAATCGCCTCATCCGACATCTGGGAGTGGTCAGCGGGCGGCACCACCGTGCCCACCGCCAGCTTCCGCGACGGTCTGCTGGTCTGGTGGCAGTCCCCCTAAACCACGCCGCCGCCAATCTCACCCCTCAATAGCACCTTCACAACCACCTATCTCGATTTGCGCCAAACTACCCCAAAACGCTCCACTTTTCCCAAAACCTCGCCCACCCCCGATTTCCAAAAGTACAGACCATGTAAACACTAACCCAAACCAGCCCCACCGACCCGCCGCTTTGGGGTTCACAAGGACGCAGGTTCACTTCTCAACCCCGCCGTCTCCTCACCCCCGCCTCACCGGCACCTGCACATTCAACTCAAAGTGCTCCATCCCAAGCCCAAACGGGCGGCCGATAAACGCCTCAAAACTCGGGTGGTCATCCGGCACATACCCGCTCTTAGGAAGCCACACGCCGTAGAACCACTGAAAGAGCCGCAGCTCAAGGTCAATCCCGCCACGCATCTCAATCTGCGCCACCACCATCGCCGGAAACCCAAACCGCCCGATCTCGCCCCCCCAATCCATTAACCCCTTCACCTTCGTCCCGCTTCCCGCCAGCCGCTCCCCCGGCACCTCCACCGCGGCGTGATACACACACTGTTCCAGCGGCGTGATCTCCGGATGCTCCCACTGAAACCCCAGCCACTGCCCATCCGCCAGTGAGTTCCCCTCCGCCCACGCCCCCAGCCGTTCAAACGCCTGCACCACGGAATACCCAACGCCCCCCTTGTACGGGTTCCGCGCGCGAACATACGCCACCGTGCGCGCCGGCAAGTCACGGATGCGAACCTTGAACCCATCCGGGTTGTCGCTCAACGCCAGCCGGGGCAATCCCGTGACATGCCGCCCCTTCACCGCCCCCGCCACGATCCCTTCCAGCTCGGCCCCATGCGCTTCACGCCACGCCTTGATATCAAACCCGCTCGGTGCGGCTCCAAACCGCTGCTTGAAACACCGCGAAAAGTCCGACGACGACGCAAACCCGCACGCAAGCGCAATCGCCGTCAGCGACGGCCGCCGCCCATGACACATCAGGAACACCGCCTTGTCCAGCCGCTGCCGCTTCACAAAGTCCGCCAGCGTCTCCCCGACGATCATCTGAAAGACGCGGTGGAAATGAAACGGCGAGAGCCCCGCGGCCGCCGCCACATCCGCCAATCGCAGCGGTTCCCCCAGGTGTCCCACCACATGATCGATCGCGCAGTTCACCCGCTCCACATACGTCGCGGGCGTCGTGGCTCTCGTCACGCGAGTTTTTTTGACAGTTCGCAAGATTTGGCAAGCCCCCAACGCGACAGACATTACCATGTGCCCGCCGACATTGAAATGCCGGCAAACAGGCCGCACACGGAGCGACGCATGACACAAAGAATCCTATCCGTTTTCATCAGTCTGCTTGGCGCGGCGGGGGCCACAGTGGCGGCCACGCTGCTTGGCACACTCGCGGGCTGTGCCTCCTCCAGCACCGCCCCCGACGCACCGCACGCCGCCGCTTTTTCCCCTGCCCGCACCTCAGGAGACGCCCCCATGAAGCTCGGTAACTTCTCCGTCAGCCTCGCCGTCAAAGACATCGCCGCCTCGCGCGAGTTCTACGAAAAGCTCGGCTTCAAAATGACCAACGGCGACGGCAAGAAGTGGGCCGTGCTGCAGAGCGAGGGCACCACCATCGGCCTCTTCCAAGGCATGTTCCCCAAGAACACCCTCACCTTCAACCCCGGCTGGGACAACAAGAAGGCCACGCTCCCGGAGTTCACCGACGTGCGCGAGCTGCAAAAAGCCTTCAAGGCCAAAGGCCTCACACCGATGCCCGCCGCCGACGAATCCACCACCGGCCCGGCATACTTCATGCTCACCGACCCCGACGGCAACCCAGTCCTCTTCGATCAGCACGCGGATGGGCCGAAGAAATAAGGCCGCTCGCCCGAGTCTCTTACAAATTGCGCCACGCGCTTCGCCCCAAAGGGGCGACGGAATGTAGCCACGGGTGAAGCGGAGTCCGCCGCGGCCGGAGCGCAACCCGTGGAACCAAGGTCATTTTCTCCCTCCTGCCCCGAAGGGGCAGAGGGTTCGAGCCGTCGGGCAAGGCACAGGCGTCCCGCCCGTGTCCTACCCCATCTACTGGTCCCTCTTCTTCGGCTGCTGGTGGGACAGGCGTCCCGCCTGTCCGCGCAAGTACATCCCCAGTGCCGCCGATGCCCGAGAACACCCCCCTCTCTTTGACGACGCCGCATCATCCCGCCCGCGTGTGATCCGCAACCTGAAACCCCCACAAAGGCGCATATCACAAATCGTGCCACTGACCTCGTCCGCGAGGTCAGTGCGGCGTGACAAGAGATGCGGGTAGGCGGGGTCGCACTGAAGCTGGTCACCGACGGCGCAATGACACCAAAATCGTGCCACCAAAGTCCCTGCCCTGATGGACTTCGGTGTTCGCCGACCCACTCCCCGCGGCCGCCGCCGGAGCAAATAGTCCGGTTATTCCGTTCATTTTGCTGGCTTTCTCCCGTTTATGATGCATCTTGTCATCATGAAGGCCCACCTTCCCAAATCAACCTCCCTCCTCCTCCTCGCGGCGTTCTCGGGCGTGCTCGCCGCCCCGGCGACGGGGCAAACGGTCACCGTGATACCTGGTTCGATTCGTGGTGTGTCCGCAGACGGGCAGGTCGTGGTCGGGGGCACCACAGGCAGCGAGTTCATTTGGACGCCCAGCCAAGGATTGACCCGCCTGTCGGATTTGGGAGTTGACTCGAACTTTGTGGTTTTCGGTGTCTCCGGCAATGGTCAAGTGCTGA
>JBAZUW010000339.1:0-3620 GCA_041661205.1 Phycisphaerales bacterium | reverse complement strand
GTGATCGCACGTCATGAGGTGGTCTGAGGTAAGGCGAAGGAAGTTACCACAGAGGCACAGAGGCACAGAGAAGAGCAAAGAGCAAGGAACGAAGAGAGAAGAGGGGAAATGCACGAGTTGAGACGCGACGGAGGAGAGCGAACCGTGAAAGGGCCGGAACTTCAGAGACAACGCGGTTCGTAGTGGTGGGCGGATGAATGCAGCGGTTGAGGTGAAGAAGGCATCAAGGCACGCGGCATCAAGGCAGGCGGCGTCGACGCATCCAGTCCCATCCCCTTACCTCCTCTCTCCCTTCCTCTTATTTCTCCTTCTCCTTGTAGTTCTCTCTCTCTCTCCTGGTTTGTCCTTTCCATTCTCCGCTCTGACTTCTTCTCTGTGCCTCTGCGCCTCTGTGGTGAACTCTTCCGCTCCTCAAGTGCGTACGTTGGTGTCGATGGAACCCACCACCGGCGAAGTAGCACGGCGTGAGATCGCGGGTCCCGCCGACAAGGCCGCCCGGCGGCTCATCGGGGCCGTGCTCGTGCGGGTCTTCCCCGATGGCACCCGTGCCGCCGGGCGGATCGTTGAGACCGAAGCCTACCTGGGCGTGCACGATCGCGCCAGCCATGCCTTCGGCGGTCGCCGAACCCCGCGCAACGAGTCCATGTATCGGGGGCCGGGCATCGGCTACGTCTACTTCACCTACGGGATGCATTTTTGTTTCAACGTGGTGTGTGGCCCGGTCGGCCTGCCCGCGGCGGTGCTCATCCGGGCCCTCCAGCCCCTCGAGGGGGTGGAGGCGATGCGGGCGCGGCGGCAACCTCGTGTGCCTGCCGGCGCGACGCGCCCCCAGGCACCGAACACGGGCGGGACGCCCGTGCCACCCAAAGCCATGCAGACCCGTGAGTTGTGCAACGGCCCCGCCAAGCTCTGCCAGGCCCTCGCCATCGATCGGAGCCTTGATGGAATCGACATTTTTTCGGACCCGCGCCTGTGGGTCGAGCTCTCGCCGACCAAACCCCGACTCTCACGGGGCACGCGCATCGGGATCGATTCGGCGGGGGCGTGGGCGGCCCGGCGCTTGCGATGGGTGCAGCGGGGCAGCGAGTATGTCAGCCGCGGCGTGTAGGCGGAACCGCTGTGAAGATTGCTGCGGATCGTCGTGGGTCCTGGTCGATGGTGAGGAACGATCGTGGATGTCGGGGATGGCCGGGACTAGCATGTGCGCCCCAAATTGGTGGCCCCCGCAAACCCGCGGGGCCGGAGATCGCAGCGGTGAGCGACTTTGAACCAGACATGCAAGCACTTGAAGCCACGGGCTTTCCGCCCCAGGCCTTCAACTTCGTGCGCGAAGGGCTGGAGCACACGGTCAAGCTGGTGCACGCCTCCGCAGACTCGCGGGGCGAAGACGAGTCGCGCCACGTGAGCGGCCAGCAACTGTGCATGGGCCTCAAGAGCTACGCCATCAAGCAGTACGGGCTCCTCGCCCGCACCGTGCTTCGTTCCTGGAACATTCACTCCACCGCCGACTTCGGCAAGATCGTCTTCGCGATGATCGAAGCCGAGATGATGCGCAAGACCGAGGAAGATCAGCTCGAAGACTTCGTCGGTGTCTTTGACTTTGACGAAGCCTTCACGGATCTGCCCGTCAGCCGGGCGTGAGACCGTGATGTGGGACGCGTCATAGGTTGAACAACGCGCTGCATTCAACAACTCGCCGCCAACTGGGCACGGCGGGGTGAGAATCACTTAACCACGCACCACTTGACCACTCCGCCACTTCCCAAGGTACAGTGTGGGGATGGCCGCACCACAGACCAACCAGAAGCCTCTGCCGTCAGCGGGCCCGCCGGTCGATGACTGGCGCACGCGCCACCTCTGGGAGATTCAGCCCGTTCGCGACGGGCTGGTGGTGGCATCGGTGGTGGGGCTTGTCTATCTCGGTTTCAAGCTCAGCTTCGTGACCGTGCCGATACTGCTGGCCCTCACGCTGGCGTATCTGTTTGAGCCGCTGGTGAGGCGCATCACCCGCACGCGGCTGGTAGGGCGGGCGCCGGTGGCCTTCGGCATCATCGTCGTCGCGGCACTCGTCGTCGGCGTGCCCGTCGTCGTGGGAGGCATCTTCGGCATTTCACAGGGTGCCAAGCTCGTCCAGACCGTCGCACGCAATGTCGACGCGGTGTCGCTGTCGATCCAGAACCCCGACGACCGGCGGGCCAAGGCGCTTGTCTCGCGGGGCGGCCGCGCATGGTCCAGCATTCGCGATTACATCGTCAAGCAGCAGGCGATTCTAAAGGCTCACGAGGCACGCCAGAAGGACGACGCGAAGTCCCTGGAAGAGGCGGCCAGAGCCGCGGACTCGGTCAACCCCGACGCCCCCAAAGAACAAGTCCCCGGCGCGACCCAGGAATCCAACCCGACCGCGCCCAAGGAAAACTCCACGCCCACCGACGATCGCGGCGACAAGGCCGCCCCGAGCAACGATCAGGGTAACCAGAAATCGCAGCCACCAAACGACCAACAAGCACGCCAAGACACCGCCGACGTGCCGGAAAACCCTCCAGAGTCCACCGCCAGCGAACACACCCTCCAAAGCCTCGAAGAGGCGCCGTCGGACGTCTATCGCCTCCTCGACTGGGGCCTCAAGTGGGTGCAGGAGAACGCTGGCTCACTCAGCAAGAACGTGCTGAACGTCAGCGGCGGGGCGGCGGCCGCGGCCTTGGGCACCGTCACCAGCATCGGGCGATTTCTTTTCGGCGCCTTTCTCACCGCCTTCTTCTTTTTCTTCTTCTGCAATGGCTACGGGCAGGTATTGCAGTTCTGGGAGGGGTTGATCCCCGAGCGGAAGAAAAGCCGCGTCGTGTACCTCGCCGGCAAGATGGACCGCGTCATCGCGGGCTTCGTGCGCGGGCGGCTCACCATCAGCGCCATCCTCATCGGCTACTACAGCCTGGCCTACTGGCTGGCGGGCGTGCCGGCGCCGCTGATCCTGGGCCCGATCGTGGGCGTGCTCACCATCGTGCCCTACGCCGCCACCACGGTGGGAATCCCGCTCTCCATGCTCTTCCTGTGGCTGGAGCCCGGTGGGGGCTTCCAGGCGGAATGGTGGTGGATCGTGAGCGCGCCCATCGGAGTCTCAATGCTCGCGCAGGGCCTTGATGACTACGTGCTCACGCCCAAGATCCAGGGCGACGCCACCGACATGGACACACCGTCGATTCTCTTCGCGTCCATCGCTGGGGGTCTGCTCGCGGGGTTCTACGGTATTTTGCTGGCCATCCCCATCGCGGCGTGCGTGAAGATCCTGATCAAGGAACTGGTGTGGCCCCGGTTTAAGGAATGGAGCGCGGGACGGGCGAGCGACCCGTTGCCGATTGGAGGGGAGTGAGGGGTCTTACGGGCACCCGCCGCCAGCGATGGTGTTAATGAGAGCGTCGATGTCGCCCTGGTCGACGTTTCCGTCGCGGTTGAAGTCGGGGTCGAGCGGAGGAGTGTTCTCGCCGCCGATGGTGTACATGAGGTATTCGACATCGTCCAGATCTGAGTTTCCGTCTTCGTTGTAGTCGGTTTCGCAGCCGCACGGGGGATCAGACGGAACGATGATCGCAACGGACGCGGGATCACTGAGTATCGCACCGCAG
>JBAZUW010000338.1:0-3631 GCA_041661205.1 Phycisphaerales bacterium | reverse complement strand
ACCTTGATCTTGACGGTCTGGCCCTTGGTGAGGTGGAGGTTGTCGATCTGAGAGTTGGTGCCGGTGCCGGAGTCGTCGTCGCAGGCGAGCTGGGTGGGCTGGAAGTAGGTGCCGAAGAAGTAGAAGCCGCAGCCGTTGAAGATGGAGAGCACGGTGTCGTAATCGCTGCCGTTGGTGTTCACAGACAGGTTGCCGGTGTTGGGGGCGGTGAAGGTGTAGTAGACGCTGCTGGAGGTTCCGGCGGCAGCGAACTCGCAGGTCTCCTGGGGCTCGTTGGGGATCGTCGTGGCCCACTGCGGGTTGCGAAGAGCGGGGTTGTAGTTGTTGGTGGTGATGGCCGTGGCGTTGCCGCACTCGTCGTCCGAGGGTGCAGGATACTTGATGGCCCCGTAGGCATTGGCAAATCCGTAGCCGTAGCCGGTGTCGTAGCCGGCCGGGCCGATGTCACGCGCCCCCAGCAGCACCGCGATAAAGCCTTCGACCTGGCTCGCGAAGGGGTGGGCGGCGTAATACAGGGTCGCCACGCCCGCGCTGTAGGGCGACGCAAAGCTGGTGCCGTCGATGATCACCACGTCGCCGCTCACGTAGCCGTTGGAGCCGGTGCGGTCCAAGGTGTAGATGCCCTGGCCGGGGGCGGAGATGTCAAGGCCGGTGCCGTACTGGCTGAAGCTGGCCCGCGCACCGTTGCTGGCCATGGCCGCACAGCTGATCACAAAGGGTGCGCTGGAGGGGTAGCTGATCGAGTTCGCCCCGCTGTTGCCCGCGGCCGCAAAGTTCAGCATGTTGTGGTTGTTGTACGCATCGCTGTATGCGGAATCGATCGCGGCCGACTGGCCCACCGTGAACGACGCGTTGTTGGCGCGGCAACCCTGAGCCGCACCAAAGGCCAGCGCGTTCACCACATACGAAGGCTGATACACCGCGAAGCTGTTCGTGCAGGTCGGCGGATTGTTCACCAGCGTGGCGATCTTGGCGACCACCACCGGCGAGTTGCCCGCGATGCCCGCCACGCTCTGGCTGTTGTTCCAGCGGGCCGACACACAACCCGCGACGGCGGTGCCGTGGTTGTCGCAGGCGTTGCCCGGCGAGCCGTCACCCACGCCGCCCACGGCGCCGGTCGTGAAGTCGCGACCCGCCTGCCAGTTGAGGTCCGGGTGGTTGGACTGCGTGCCCACATCCATCACCAGCCAGCTCACGCTGCTGCGCCCGGTCGTGATATCCCACGCCTCGGGGGCGTCGATGTCCTGGTCGTTGGTCTGGTCCAGGCCCCACTGGTTCGCGAAGTAGGTGTCGTTGGGCACCGTGCGATCCAGTTCCATGGTGGCGAGCACGTTCGGCTCGGACCACACGAAGTTCGCGTCCTTCTGCAAGGCGTCAAGCTGACGCAGCACTTCGAAGCCGCTCACGGCGCTGCTGCGGAGCATCACCCCACCGGAGATCGTCCCCAGTGAAGTCTGCGCCACGCTCAGGCCATTGCGGGCCGCGTTCTGCGGCTGGGCCGCGTCGCGCACCTGCGCCAAAATCTCCGGCGTGATCACCGTCCACCCGCCGACGATGTACGGGTTCTCAAAGACCGGCGAGGCAAAGACCACCGGCGAGTTGGGGAGCTTGGTCACGGCCTGAATCGCCGCCTCGATCGCCCCGGCGCCTTCCAGCGGCGTCTTGAGATTCACCAGCACCCAGTCGTTGAACTCGGTGCTGCCGGTGGAGATCGTCTGAATGCCCGCGGCATTCAGGGCCGCGATGGCGGTCTCGGTCGTCTGGCCCGCGCGGGTCGCGGCTTCGGAGAGCTTCACCGCGAGGCGGTTGCCGTCCAGGTTCATAACGATCTGCGTGCCCTGGTAGTAGTACCAGTTGGGCGTCTCAGCGGCCGTGCGGGCCACGTTGCGGGCCGCGATCTGCGCGAGCAGCACCTGGTTGCCAGTGTCGTCGGCCGCCATCTGGTTGGCCTGCTCCTTGGTGATCTCGGCGTACGGCCACGCGTGCTCCCCCGCCGCCTGCTGATCGACCTTCGGCTGCCCCGCGTTGTCGCGAGTGCCGTTGGGGTCAAAGCTGGCAACCGCATCGAAGCCCGTGACCGGATCCCACCCCGGCTGAGCAACCTGGAACGCCTGAGCCGCCGAACAGGCCAGCCCACACGCCATAACGCAGGCGAGCTGGGTACGCATTTTTGACTTGACCATCATCTGAATCCCCTTTCCTTCTCACACCTCTCGGTGGAGCGCACAACGCGCTCACGCCCGATCAAGAGGAAGCGACGACGGCGCGATGGCGCGCTACGCCAATTCACGAAAAGTTGCGGAATTATTGAAACCTCGCGTTTCGCCCCCGCAAGGGCGGTCGTGCGCGCGCCAAACCGCGATCAGGTCGGGATGCGTTCGTCGCCGATGCACAGGTTTTCGCGGGCGAGCTGTTTGCCGAGACACCGGAGGCTGCGGCCGCCAACCGCCTTCGGCCGCCCCGACTACACGTTAAAGAGGAAGTGGCAGATGTCCCCGTCCTTCATCACGTATTCCTTGCCCTCGGTGCGCAGCTTGCCGGCCTCGCGAATCGCCTTCTCCGTCTTGTACTTCTCAAGATCGGGCAGCGTGTAGATTTCCGCCCGGATGAACCCCTTCTCGAAGTCGGTGTGGATTACCCCCGCCGCCTGCGGGGCCGTCGCCCCGATGGGGATCGTCCACGCCCGCACTTCTTTTTCGCCCGCCGTGAAGTAGCTCTGCAACCCCAGCAGGCGATACGTCGCGTGCGCCACGCTCTCCAGCGCGGGCTCTTTCAGCCCCAGCGCCTCCAGCATCTCCTGGCGCTCGCTGTCGGCCATCTGGCCCAGCTCGCTTTCGATCTTCGCGCACACCGGCACGACCTCGGCGTGGTCGGCCTTGGCGATCTCGCGCACCTTCATGCACGCCTCGCTCATCCCCTCAAGATCATCCTCATCGACGTTCATGAGGTAGAGCACCCGTTTGGTCGTGATCAACCCCAGCGTCTTGAAGACCTTCATCTGGTCGGGGTCTTCGATTTTCGCGTGCCGCGCGGGCTTGCCGCTGTCCAGCACGGGCTTGAGCTTCTTGAAGAGCTCAAACCGCGCGATCGCCTCTTTCTCCCCGCTCTTGGCGGCCCGCTCGGCCCGCCCCATGCCCCCGTCGATCGTTTCCAAATCCGCCAAAATCAGCTCGGTATTGATGATGTCGATGTCGCGGGCAGGGTCCACGCTCCCCGAGACGTGCAGGATCTCTTCGCCCCCGGGTGCCTTCGTAAAGCAGCGGACCACCTGAATGATCGCGTCCACCTCGCGGATGTGGCTCAAGAACTTGTTGCCCAGCCCTTCGCCGGTGCTGGCCCCCTTCACGATGCCCGCGATATCCACCAATCGCAAGGCCGCGGGAATCCGCTTCTGCGGCGGGATGTACTTGATAATCACATCCATCCGCTTGTCGGGGATGGGCACAACGCCCACGTTCGGCTCGATGGTCGCGAAGGGGTAGTTGGCGGCCAGGGCGTTGCCCTTGGTCAAGGCGTTGAAGAGCGTGCTCTTGCCCACGTTGGGCAAACCGACGATTCCGGCTTCCATGGAGAGACCTTTCGAGTGGCCGCGAGGGGCGGGGGGCGATGGTAGGGGGGAGATGGATTCAGA
>JBAZUW010000337.1:0-3641 GCA_041661205.1 Phycisphaerales bacterium | reverse complement strand
GCCGTGACCGCTGGCTTGGAAGTTCCGCCGGAAGTCCGCCGCGAATACCCAGCCCTATTCGTCGAAATCCCCGAGCGATTCGCCCAACCACCCCGGCACACGGCCGCCGAGCGCGTTCGGAATGCACTGAATCCGCTGTGGGTGTTGCGTAAGAATCCGATTGGCCCGGCAACTTTTCACGCCCAAATCGCAGAGGCACACCGGCAAATCGCCATACTGCAAGACACCCGCTGCCAAGCCGTCGCGGAAAATCCGGACACGGCCGCAGACTACGACCAGTACATTGCCGACCACCGCCGCGACATCGACTTCTACCGCTGGCTGCGCCCGCTGGTAGACGCTGGCGGAGTTTTCCACATTCCCCAAGGAGACCAACCATGAAACGATTACTCACGGCACTCGTCTTGCTCACGGCACTCACCGGCTGCGACAGCCGCGCCGAACGGCAGGCCGTCTACGATGCCGAAGTGTCGCAACTCAAGGCTATTCATGCCAAACAGCAAGAAGGCGCGGAACTGCTGGCTACGGCAACACCACTTGCCCGACTGGGAATGACCATCAATGACCCACGTTTACAAGCCGCCGGTCAACAGCTTGAAAACCGGATCGCCACAACGCATATCCTTCTGGGGCAGTTGCAGATCGAAGAAATGCACCAAGCCCGCCGTGTCGCCGCCGCCAAGGCCGCATTGAACCGCTAGCCCCCCGAGAATTTTCCGGAATTTTCCCCGAATCGGGCCGAAAGGTATTGCAAGCCACTTGTCCCGCCAGTACAATCACGACATCGCCACCGCCACTCTAGCAAGGAGCTACTATGAGCACCGCCCCGTCCGATTTTTCCACCATCACCGTCACCCGAAAAAACCGCGAGGCCATCGTCATTGACGGCCCCGCCCGCGTGGAGGTGGAAATCCTCGGCATGAACCGCGTACGACTGAGAACCACGGCACGGCGCACAGTGCGCGTGCTGAGAGAAAAACTCTTGAACCAAGGAGACCACCCGTGAGCACCAAGACACCCTTCGACTTTGACGCGCTTTTTCTCGCCGCCACCGCGCCGGTTGTCAGTGACGCCGAGTGGAAGTCGCACTTTGTCGCCCTCTACCAGAACGCCGAAGCGAGCGAGGCGGAATACCGCGAGAAGATTATCGCCCTGGAAACCGAACTCGCCGCCGCCCGCAAGGCGTTGACCGTATCGCCCCGCAACCTGGAGAGCAGCATCGCCGCCGCCGCCCAATCGCTGGCTGAACTGACCGGCGAGGCATGCCACGTCGAATTTTCGGCATGGTATCACCCCGACCACTACACCGCCCCCAAGCTGCGCACCACGTACACCGCCTACCGCAGCGGCCAAGTCCGCGGCAGTTTCGAGGGCGCGACGCTGGAATACGCCGTTGCCAAGGTCCGCGAGAACTGGGAACGGGCGCAGGACGCCGCCGCCGAGCAGTACCACCGCGACAACCCGGCCGTGCCCGCCGTTGACCCGGCCACCGAAACCGACAGGGCCGCCGCCGACATGCCGTACTAGGACGCCCGAGGGGGCGACCTGCCGCGCCTTGCTATTCACTCGCGGCAAGGCGCGACCAGACACCCCCTCACACAAGGAGACCGTCAGTGACAACGACTATCGTTATCCCCGACGCCGAGCAACTGCCCGAGAAATTCGGACTCGCCGACGCCGTGATAGCCACCCTCAGCGCACAGTACATGCCGCTGACTATCGCCGGCGTGGACGACGAGGCCGGCTTCGCGTGCGTCCATGCTGCCCGCATCGTCGTCAAGGATCGCCGCATCGCCGTGGAGAAGACCCGGAAGGAGTTGAAAGCCGATGCTCTCAAGTACGGTCAGGCCGTGGACGCCGAGGCCCGCCGCATCACCAAGCTCTTGGAGCCCATTGAGGAGCACTTGGAGAGCGAGGAGGAGCGTATCAAGGCGGAGCGGTATGCTATCAAGCACGCCGCCCGACTGGCAGAGGAAGAGGCATTCCGAAAGAAAGCAGAAGAGGAGCAAGCCGCATTCCGTGCTGCCCAAGAGAAACTGGCTGCCGAGCAAGCCGCCTTGGAAGCCGAGAAGGCCGCCATTGCCGCCTCCAAAGCCAAGGAAGAGGCTGAACGCCGGGCCGCCCAAGACAAACTGGACGCCGAGCGGCGCGCCGTCGAAGCGGAACAACGCCGACTCGCCGACATCGAAACGGCACGCAAGCACGCAGAAGAGCTGGAGAAGACGCGGGCCGAAGCAAAGGTGGCCGCCGAGAAGGCCGCGGCCGAAGCCGCCCTGAAAGCCCGAGCCGAGACCGAGGCCCGCCTTGCCCGCGAAGCCGTCGAACGGGAAGCCAAGCAGAAGGCCCTCGCCGAAGAAGCCGAACGGGCCCGGCTGAAGGCCGAAATGCTGATGCCAGACCGAAAGAAACTTGAGGGGGTAGTCGCCGCGATCCGGGCTATCACCATCCCCGTGGTGTCCCCGGCAGCCCAGGCCGCCGCCGAGAAGATCGCCGCGTTACTGGACGAGGCGCAAGCCGACGTACAGTACATCATTGACACCCGTTTAGGAGGGAAACGCAATGGCGGTAAATGACGGCGGACCCACGCCGCGAGGCATGATTCAATTACTCACTGATTCCGAGGCGAGCGAATTGCTGAGACTTACTCCCCGCCAAGTAGCGAAACTCGCCAGGCGTGGCGACCTTCCGAGTATCACTCTGCCCGGAGGCGAAGTTAGGTTTGACCCGGATGACATTCGGGCTTGGGTCGATTCCTTGAAGAAACCAAAAACAGAGGAGGTGCCCAATGCGTCGTAACCGCGACCGAACCGTCCGACTGGGCTACACTTGGGAGCCCGACCAGAACCCGGACAACGCGACCTACGATCTGAAAATCACAGCAATCGTCGAGCCGTCCGACCCCGGAGACCGGGACACCCCATCGTCACTGGGCAGCGTGGAGTTCACCGGCGCCTCACTGGAGACCGTGACCACCGAGACCGAGACGCACCGCGCCATCGACGAGCCCCGCCGAGACAAGATCGAGCAGCGGTTTCTCGCGTGGCTGGATGCCCCCGAGCAGATACTTGTGTGGGAGCGGCTTGAGGAGCAGGCCCGCATGACGGCAGAGGCGGACGACGCCGGGGCCAAGGAAGAGGCGGAAGTGCGGCGAGCCGAGGCGCGACGCGAGCGGCATGACCAGTCTTGACACCCTAGCTAGGGTGGGTATACTCATGGTTAGTCGAGCCCCAGCAAAGGCCCAACAATACAACCCGCCGGCGAGGCCGCGTTCTTGCTCTTGCTGGGGCTCCGCGGCCCCGGCGGGCTTTTGTGAGCCCCAGCAATGGCCACCTTTCACGGAGGGAGGAGGCGTTCGGACTTCCGGTTCGCCCCCATAAACGCCCTCGTAGACAACTGGAAGACTCTTGGGCTGAGTTACCGTGACGGAGTAGTAGCAATGACGCTGTGGAGAAAAGCCGGCCGAACGAACGAAGTAGCTGGAATCACCCAGGAGCAACTCGCGTTTGACCTCGGGATTGGTGCCCGCGAGATTCGCCGTTCCCTATTGAATCTTGAGCGAGCCGGCGTTCTCCAGAGGAACAGGGGCACGAAGCACAAGGGGACGAAATACACTATCTGCCCCCCAGTGGAACCGGGGGGAA
>JBAZUW010000336.1:0-3648 GCA_041661205.1 Phycisphaerales bacterium | reverse complement strand
CACCAGCGCCAGCGCCACCTCCCCTTTGCCAAACCCTGCCACACGTGTGGCAGGGTTTGGCAAAGTCGGACCCAAGCAGGCTGAACCAAACTCTGTCACACGTGTAACAGAGTTTGGCACGGAGTCGCAGGGCGGCGGGGGCGGCGCCGCCGGCGCGGCGGCGAGCGCCGAGAGGACGACCACCGGGGCGCCGCCCGCCACTGCGATCACCTCGGCACGCGCGGCCGCGGGGTCGGGATGAAGATCCGCCTTGTTGAGCACGACCACCGGCTGCGCCCCGCTTTCCCACGCGCCCGCGAGATAACGCTCGATCCGGCGGAGGTTGAAATTCTGATCCAGGGCCGTGACGAGCAACACCGTGTCGACGTTGGCGGCGACGACCTGCTCGAGGTCCGGATCGCCGGAAGCCCGGCGGGAGAATTTCGTCCGGCGCGGCAGCACCGCGTGGATGTCGACCTGCGCCTCGCCGGCGCGGGGGAACACCGCGACCCAGTCGCCCACCGCGGGCAAATCGCCAGGGCCCGCCGCGAGGTGCAGCAGCCGCCCGGTGCAGGTGGCGGCGACGGGCCCCTCGGCGGAAAGGAGTTCGTAGGCGTGTTTGTGTTGCACGGCCACGCGCGCCGGCACGAGGCCGGCCGCGGCAAAAGGCTGGAAGGCGCGGACGAAAAAATCATCCCAGCCGAGGGAAGAGAGACTCATGGAAGCAAGAAATGGAAAGAAGGAGAAACCTGAACGGACCAGCGGCACACGGGCGCAGGACACACGGCCCGGGCCGTGGAAACGAAAAAGGCCGCCCGGTCGGGCGGCCTGCGTGGGTTTCGAAAATCGAAAGCGCGTGCGTCAGCAGCGCGCGACGGGGCCAACCGGCGGGAGCGAGGTCTGGAGGGGGACAATCTCGTTCATCGTGTAAATGAGGTTGGCGGTTGAAGCGGGCCTCTTCCGAGGCGGGATACGACAAGGCAGGCGCAGCGCGGCGCCGCTGTCAACTCCCGGACACGACTGGCATTGACCCACGGCGGTGCCTGCCCTATCCCGCCCCTCATCCGTCCCCGTAGTTCAACGGATAGAACCGTCGTTTCCTAAACGACTAATCCGAGTTCGATTCTCGGCGGGGGCACCAGCCTAGAACAACGACGTGAACGGCTGGCGGTTGTCGCGGGCGAAGGGCACCGAAGCGCCGGGGGGGGCTTTCAGCTCGGACCAGGACCGGACCCGGAGGTACCCGTTGCCCGTTCCGGCCAGCGGCGTCGGCCCCGCGGAGGTGGTCGTCTGCTCGAGCTGCACATCGTAGTGAAACGCCGTGCCGGAACCCAAGGTGACGGTCTTGCCAATCATCGCGCCAAAAACATCCGCCGATCCACTCGTCGTGATGTTCGCGTTCGGGGCATAGATGGTTCCGATGAAATCCGAAGATCCGCCGAGGGCCACGGTCTGCGGTGTTTCTCCGACCTTGGTGCCCCAGATGCAAAGGCTGGAGGGTTTCGTCGTCGAATTCACCATGCCGTTGCCGCCCATGGACACGTCTCCGCTGCAGTAGAGGTTGAGCGAGGGATTGAGCGCCACCCCACCGCCGACGGTGAGCTGCGACGTCCCGCCGACGGAAAAGGGCCCGCTCACGATGATGTCCACCGCCCCATCGATCATCAAGGTGCTCGACCCGGTGAGGCTGATGTCGGTGGCGGAATACACATAACGCCCGTTTTCGCTCACGGCGTCGCCGAGCCGCGGCAGCACCACCACGCTGGAAGTGCCCAGGGCGTAGGAACCGAGCGCAATCATCGTGACCGCGGGCACGGTGGGCTCCGAGAGGTTCGCGTTGAAATCCGCGCGCACGCGGCTCGCGTCGACGTTGGGTGAGGCCGGCGAAGTGGCCCCGTAGATGCGCCCGCTGCCGCCCACCTGGGGCGTCGTGCCGTTCGTCGCCACATAGCCGTAGATTTCCGCGTTGCCGGTGACTTGCACCGTGGCATTGGTCGCCACCGTCGCGTGGTCGCTCCGGTTGGTGGCGGGATTCCAGGGCCCCAGGCTGGAGTCGTAGCTGTCGATCGCCGCGCTGCCGGAAAAAGTCACGTTGCCCTTGGAGACGATCGTGTTGGACCAGAGGCGCATGGGCGCGGCGCTGCCCACCCGGATCTGCTTGAGGATCGCCGGCTGGTTCGGAATCGCGATCAGGCCGGCCGCGGTGATGATCGGCGAGTTGGAGGCGGCGGCGTCCACGCGGACGTGGATGGAGCCGGTGGCCTGCTGGAAATCGAGCCCGGTGGCGATCGACTTCACGTAGTCGGTCGAACTGCCGGTGGCCAGCGCCCAGCCGTTGGCGCCCGTGAACCCATTGGTATTCACGGTGAAAATACCCTCTTCGACCCCGGCCTCCGCCAGGTTCAGCGCGGCGGATTGAAAGAACGACCGCGTGGCGAGCTTCGCCTCCTGCGCCGATCGAAACAGGAAATTGGATGCGATCACGGCCGTGACCGCCGCGAGGATGAGCACCGTGATGATGGCACTACCCCGGTCAGAATGCGGTCGACTTGGCCCGCATGGTGAATTGAGCGGAGATGACATATTCGGAGGTGACGCTGGAGGCGACGAGGCGAACCAGGCGCATGCTGAGCTGGACCTGCTTCACCTCGACGATGCTTGTCGTCTGCACATTGTTGCTGTTGGCGTAGTAAAAGGCAAATATCTCGACGTCGCGGGCCAGGATCGCACTGCCGGTCCCATTCTGGCGGGTGACGGTCTTCGCCACACTGTCGTAGGCCCAGACCACATCTTCGGTCGCGGTCGCCGCCACATCGGTGGGCACCAGCAGGGAGAGCGTGGTCGCAGTGAAATCGGTGACATCGGTGGCGGCCCGGAGATCTCCCCCCAACTGCTCGAGGAGTTTGCGCGCCTGGGCATTCATCTCGCCGTAATTGGACAGCGAACGATCGCCCCGCGCGATGAACACGTACGAGGTGAGCAGGGCCAGCGTGAGCAGCATCACCAGCGTGAGCGAGATCAGCAACTCGACCAGTGAGAACCCCCGGCGCCGGCAGCGAGCCGGTTTATGGCGCCCATCCGACATAAAAATAATCACTGAGCCCCTTCTCGCCGAAATAGGTGGTGAGTTTCCGCGCGAAGGGCACCCGGTTTTCCGTCCAACTGACATTGATCGTCACCATCAGCTTGCCCAACTGCCCCGGGGCGGAGGCCACCTGGGTCGTGAAATTCGCGGTCACCGTGAAATAGGTGGTGAAACTCGAGGAAAAGCGCTCCGAAGCGAGGCGGCTCGTGAAATCGATCGGCTGCGTCTGCGCGGCATAGGTGCGGAGATCGTTGAAGTTGCGGAGCCGCAGATCCTCCATGATCGACTGGGCAATCTGGCTCGCCAGCGTCACCATGCGCGCGTGTTGGGTGAAGCCGTACGCCTGGGACAGCGCGGTCAGGCTCGACATGATCACAAAGCCGAGCAACACCGCGGCGATCAGCACCTCGGACATGGTCATGCCGCTCCGCCGGCGACGCCGTACGGCGCCGGTCGGAGGGGAACAAGCATGAGACAATGAGCCGCGCATCGGTAGAATCGGGGGTGCAACCGTAACGGATAGTCCGCGCCGCCGTCGACGTGTCGAGTGTGGAGATCCCCCACCGCCCTGCGTAGGCTCCGCC
>JBAZUW010000335.1:0-3654 GCA_041661205.1 Phycisphaerales bacterium | reverse complement strand
AAACCCACACATACGAGCCCGAAGCGCCAGCTAGGGTCAGGGTGGCGTCCGAACACCACACGCCCCTCCCGTCCTCGCCCTCTCACCAAGGCAAGATCTTCCCGTCATAGTTCAAAAACTTGCCCGAATCATCCGGCCCGGTTCGGTCCAGCACGTGCAGCATCGATGTCACCGCCTGCAGCGGCGTCAGGGTCGCGTTGGGCCCGCCCATGTCGGTCTGCACCCAGCCCGGGTGCATGGTGATGCACGTGAACCCCTCTGGCCGCAGCTCATTCGCGAGCGACACCGTCAGCATGTTCAACGCCGCCTTGCTGGCCCGGTACGGGTAGCTCGAGCCCCCGGTGTTGTTGGCGATGCTCCCCAACTGGCTGCTGATGTTGACGACACGCCGCGCCTTGCCCGCCCGCAGACTCTCAAGCAGCGCCCCCGTCACCACCATCGGGCTCGACGCATTCACCGCAAACACCCGCCCCAGCTCTTCAATGGTCAACTCGGTGACCTTGCTCGCCTTGCTGCTCACGCCCGCGTTGTTGATGAGCACATCCACGGCCTCGCCCGCCAGCCGCTGCCCCAGCGCGTGCACCTGCGCCGGAATCGTCACATCCGCAAGCTCGGTGCGCACGCCCATGTCCGTCAGCGCCGCCGTCGCGCTGCGCACGATGCCGATCACGCGCTCCCCCCGCTTCGCCAACTGGCGGCAGAACTCCAGCCCGATCCCCCGCGACGCCCCGGTCACCACATATGTCATCGCCATGCCGCTCCCCTTCTCATCTTGTGGCACGGGCTTCCAGCCCGTGTCTAGCCGCTCTCCACTCTTCTCTACCTACTTCTCCGCCACGATATACGCGACAAACGAAGCATCCGCATCGTGCTTGGTGGTTTCGCGAAAAACACCGTTGCCGCCCCCGCTCTTGTCGTTGCCTTCACCGAAGAACCGTACCTTCTTGAACCCCGCCTCGAGCAGCAGCTCGCGGATCTCAGGCACGGTCCATAGCCGCCAGTGGTAGCTGAACGCCCGGAACATCCGGGTCTTATCCGGAAACGCAAAGTGAATATGGCACAACAGGTCCCCGGTCACCGGGTTGTAGCTGGTCTGCTCCCATTCATACGTGAACCCCTTTACACGCCGTTTTTCCACTTGCTCCTTCATGGATTCGTACCCGCCCCACACATCCATGAAGAGCATGCCGTCAGCCTTCAGCGAACGCCGCACCACCTTGTAGTAGCCGCACAGCGCTTCGCGGGTGTCGAAGATCCAGTATCTGAAGTTCATCGCCAGCTCCGCGTCAAACCCGCTGGACGCCCCCGGTCCCGGCTCACGCACGTCGCGCCGCAGCAGCTTGATCCGGTCCTGCGCTTCGGGAGGCAGCTTGCTCACGTTGTGATCCGCCCCCCACTGCAGCGTGGCAAGGTCAAGATCCAGCCCCACCGCCGTGTTGGTCGGCCGCCGCCTCACCCACTCGCACGAGGAGTGCCCCGTCCCGCAGAAATCTTCGCGGATGTGTGCTGCCGCCCGCCCCTTCAGCCGCTTGAACTGGGCATCCACAAAGTTCATCTCCGCCTCCGGGCACTGCACCGCGGCCTGATACAGGGCATGCTTGTCCGCGGTCTTGGCAGTGAGTTTGCGGGGTTTCGTAGGCATAAGAGGTACATTCTCCCGGGCCAGCCGCGCAGGGCGGCCGCCGAACCGATGTCGTTGGAACAATCCGAAAAAGCCGCACGAAGGTAGCGACCTTCACGCCCTGTCGCCGACAGGCGAACCCTATAGTGGCCCCCGGAAAACGGCCGATGAGGCCCTTTGCAGGCACGCGTCCCCTTCACCTTGCGACCTTCGGCCTTTGGGCCCACAGGGAGATTTTCATGCGGCTCACCATGGTTGGTACCGGATACGTCGGCCTCGTCACGGGCGTCTGCTTCGCCAACACTGGCAACGACGTCACCTGCCTCGACGTCGACGCCGGAAAAATCGAAAAGCTCAAGCAGGACATCTGCCCCATCTACGAGCCCGGCCTCACCGAGCTGATGAAGCACAACCACGCCGCCGGGCGACTGACCTACACCCTCGACAAGGCCGCCGCGTACAAGGACGCGGACATGATCTTTATCTGCGTCGGCACCCCCAGCGATGAACGCGGGCACACCGACCTGCGATATGTCGAAGGTGCCGCCGACGACATCGGGGAGGTCATCAAGACCCTCGGCCCCAGCCAGACACCCAAGGTGGTCGTCGTGAAGAGCACCGTCCCCGTCGGCACCACCTTCATCGTTCGCGACCGCATTCGTGCCAAGGTCGGCCCCAACATTCCCTTCGAAGTCGCCGACAACCCCGAGTTCCTCAAAGAAGGCGCCGCCATCGACGACTTCAACAAGCCCGACCGCGTCGTCGTGGGCGTCGAGAACGACCGCACCGCCCAACTGATGCGCGACCTCTACGACCCCTTCGTGCGCAACGGCCACCCGATCTACGTGATGGACGTCCTCTCCGCCGAGATGGTGAAGTACGCCAGCAATAACTTCCTGGCCACCAAGATCAGCTTCATCAACGAGATGGCCAACCTCTGCGAGGCCTACGGAGCAGATATCACCCGCGTCCGGGAGGGCATGTGCAGTGACAAGCGCATCGGCAACGCCTTCCTCTACCCAGGCCTGGGCTACGGCGGCAGCTGCTTCCCCAAAGACACCCTCGCCTGCATCATGATGGGCGACAAGGCAGGCATGGAAGCCTCGCTCAGCAAGAGCGTGCACGCCGTCAATCAGCGCCAACGCGACCGCTTCTTCGACAAGATTCAAGGGCACTTCAAACCCCAAGGCGGCCTCACCGGTAAAACAATCGCTTTCTGGGGTCTGGCCTTCAAGCCCAAGACCGACGACATTCGCGAAGCCCCAGCCCTCACCCTGATGCGCAAGGCGCTCGGCTACGGGGCGATGGTCCGCGGCTACGACCCCGTCGCTGCCGAAAACGTGCGCCGTGAGATGGGCGCCCCCGTGCACATCAGCGACGACATGTACGAAACGGTGAAGGGCGCCGACGCCCTGGTCATCGCTACCGACTGGGACGAGTTCAAGAGCCCGGACTTTGCGAAGATCATGAAGCTCATGAAGAGTCCGACGATCTTCGACGGCCGCAACCTTTACAAGCTCTCGAGCATGCGCCAGGTGGGGTTCAACTACTACAGCGTGGGCCGGGCGGCGGTGGTGGTGAAGTAAGCGACGGTCTCCAAGCCCTTCGGTGGGCCGGCGGTTCCCTATTGGCGCGGTTGGTGGCTCGCGTCCCAGTTCTCACGCAGTCTCTCGCAATGCAACCGACGCCGGCTCGGCTTCTCCCGGCCGCCAGAGAATGACGGGCTTCACGACATAATCGCTAGGCGGATCTGCGTATTCGCCCTTCGGAAGCCCAATCGTCAACTTCGCCGGCTTCGATGGTGTGACGAGCAAAGGCGCGGCGATGAGCTGCATCGTGAGTCCAAACCTCTCCCACGCCGGGCTTCCCATTTTTCCGACTCGGATTCCGTCTCGAAAACGCAACCGCTTTCCTCGCCCCTGAGGGTACTTCACGGCCGCGGAAACATCCATCACGCATGGCTTTCCACGCGCCTCAAGCGGCACTGATACCGGCACAAAGGCCACGCCAAATGCCCCCCCGGGAATCTCCAG
>JBAZUW010000334.1:0-3681 GCA_041661205.1 Phycisphaerales bacterium | reverse complement strand
CTCATCCTCAACCACGCACGCCACCGACATGAACCCGCCATACGACCCGCCATAGGTCGCGATCTTTCCGGGCGCGGCATACTCGTTCTTCACCAGCCACTCCGCAGCGTCCACCCCATCGCGCACGCTGTCCCAGCGCTTCTTGTAGTCGTCCATCATCTGAAACTCACGCCCATACCCCGTGCTGCCGCGCGGGTTGGGCATGATCACCCCGAACCCCTCGCTGATGAGGTACTGCAACGTGGAACTGAACGTCGGGCGGCTCTGCCCCTCCGGCCCACCGTGGTAGTACACCACAAACGGCACCGGCGTCCCCTGCTTGAACCCCGCCGGCGTAAACACAAACGCCGCGATCTCCGTGCCGTCAAAGCCTTTGTACTTCGCCAACTCCGGCAGCGCAAACCCATTCAAGTCCACGCCCTGATCATCCACATACGTCAGTTGCTTCGTGCTCGGCGTGTTGCTCTTGTCCCACGTCGTCACATACGCCAACCCCGGCTTGCGCGCGTTGTTGATCGTCCACGTCAGGCTCCGCCCCTGCAAACGCCCGCCGCTCACGACGCCCTTCTCAAACTCCGGCATCGGCAGCGCCTTGAAATCCGGCACGCTGTACACCCGCGGCACCCCAAACCCATCCTCATTCACCGCCACCGCCAGCAAATCCTTCTCCTGGCTCAACCCCGCCCCATCCAGCTCAAACTTCGCCAAATCCGCCAGCGGCTGGCTCACCTCGCCCGTCTTGAGGTCCTTCACAAACAACTGCACCAGCCCGCCGTTCGTGTCGCTCGTCAGCAGCACCTTCGCGTCGCCCGGCAAATACCCCACCGGCTCGCAGGCCGCCGTCCCCTCCTTTGGCCGAATCGTGATGTCCTTCAACTCCCCGCTCTTCACATCCAGCTCATACACCGTCGTGTCCGACGCCGACTTGAAATTGCTCACCAGCACCCGCGTGCCATCCTTGCTGATGTCCCGCGCCGCCCACGAGCCTTCCTTCGCCAGAATCCTCGTCGCCTTGCCCGTGCCCCCCGGCGTGAAGTCATACCGGTACAAGTAGAAATCACTCGGGCTCGTGTCATTCGTCGAATAAATATTCCCCGAGCTGTCCGGCAGCCACAAGTTCACCTCCGACTGCGCCTTGGGGTTCTCGATGATCGCCGAAGTCGCCCCCGTCTTGGGGTCCATCAACGTCAACTGTGTGTTCTCGTTGCCACCAACCGCGTGCGACAGCACCACCTTCGCCCCATCCGGCGAGAGCGAATATCCCGCCAGCCCATCCGTGTAGCTCGTCATCTGCGCAAACGTCGCCTTGCCGGGCTCAAAGCTCCCGTCCTTGGGCGTCACGTGAAACAACTGATACACGCCCTGCGGCCAATCCCTCACCAGCATCGTTCCGTCCGGCAGCAACGCCGGCGCCCCCGGCGTGCGAATCTTCAAAAACTGCTCCAGCGTCGGCTTCGCGTCCTTCATCATCTTGGCCGAAGTCGCGCTCGCCGCCCGCTCCGCCTGCGCCGCCGCCACACCCGCCGCCCCCAACATCAACGCCGCGATCACGAAGCGCATTTTCATGCCAGATTTCATACCCATTTTCATGCCAAGCTCCATGGTGTTCACCCTCGGGCGGCGTCCCCGCCCGCTTCCCCGCGAACCAGCCCCCATCGTACCGGCTCGCACCGTCCCTGCGTGTCCAACTCCCGGTTCCTCCCCATAACCCCCACTCCCACCACCTTCCCCAAATCCAAACCGCCACCCCCGACGAACTCCCCCCCGACAAGTTTCGCTACCCTCAGCCACCCCCGGAGCCCCCGCAGGCATGACTCGGACCGACGGAAAAGGAAGTGTCGCCATCGTTGGTGCTGGCCCCGGCGGGCTCGCCGCCGCCATGCTTTTGGCCGCCTCCGGCCTCAAGGTCCGCGTCTACGAAGCCGCCCCCGACATCGGCGGCCGCACCGGCCGCATCCAAAGTGGCCCATTCTCCTTCGACCGCGGGCCCACCTTCTTCATGATGCCTTACGTGCTCGAAGAAGTTTTCGCCGCCTGCGGCCGCAAACTCTCCTCCTACGTCGACCTCATCCGCCTCGACCCCATGTACCGCCTGCTGCTGGGCCGCCCAGGTGCCGCGCCCCGCACCCTCGACGCCACCCAGAACATCGCCGAGATGTCTCGCCGCCTCGGCGAAATCAACCCCGCCGATGGCCAGGCCTTCCAACGCTTCATCGATCACAACCGCTACAAGCTTCGCCACAGCGAATCCATCCTGCGCAACCCGATGCGCTCGCCGCTGGACCTCTTCGCTCCCGGCGTCATCGCCGACACGCTGAAGGCCGCGCCAGTCCTGAATCCGCACCTCAGCGTCCACCAGCTTCTCTCCCGCTACTTCCAAGACCCCATGGTGCGCCTCGCCGTCTCCTTCCAAAGCAAGTACCTGGGCATGAGCCCCTACGACTGCCCCAGCCTCTTCACCATTCTGCCCTTCATCGAGTACGAATACGGCATCTGGCACCCCGTCGGGGGCTGCCACGCCCTCATGCTCGCCATGGCCCGCGTCGCCGAAGAGCTCGGCGCCGAGATCATCACCAGCGCCCCGGTGTCGCAGCTCGAGTTCGCCGGCCAAACCTGCAACGCCGTGCGCGTCGGTGGCTCCGGCCCACTCGCCGGCACCACCCAGCACCACGAACACGTGGTGCTCAACGCCGACGCCACCTGGGCGATGAAGAACCTGATTCCCCCCGCCACCCGGGCCCGCGCCGGGCGGGGCTACGCCGACGCCGCGATTGACCGCAAGAAGTACTCCTGCAGCACGTACATGCTCTATCTCGGCGTCGACGGCGAGGTCGATCTCCCCCACCACACCATCTACATCTCCGAGCAGTACAAGCAGAATCTCGAAGACATCACCACCAACGGCACCTTGACGCCCGACGCCTCCGTCTACGTCTGCAACCCCTCGCGCCTCGACCCCTCGCTCGCCCCCAAAGGCCAAAGCTCGCTGTACGTTCTCGCCCCGGTGCCCAACGGCAAGGCGAGCATCGATTGGCCCACCATCGCCCCGCTCATGCGCCAGCGCGTGCTCAACCAGATCGAATCCAAAATGGGCATCAACCTCCGCACCCGCATCCGCAGCGAAACCCAGATCACCCCGCTCAACTGGCAGGCAGCCAACATCAACTTCGGCGCCACCTTCAACCTCTCCCACAATCTCGGCCAGATGCTCCACAAGCGCCCCCGCAACAAGCTCGCTGGCTTCGACAATGTCTACCTCGTCGGTGGCGGCACCCACCCCGGCTCCGGCCTCCCCACCATCTTCCTCTCCGCCCAGATCTCCAGCCGCATGCTCTGCAAGCAGGCCGGCGTCGCCTACGCCGGGCACAAGCCCGAGGTCCACGCCATCTCCCGCGCTCGGGCCATGCCGGTGTGACGCCATCCGCCAGCCGCGGCACCTCTTGTCACGCGGGCCGATAGACGCGCGCGAGCCCCTCGATCATCGCCTCCACACTGAACTTCGTCCGCACCTCGCTTTGGCCCCGCTCCACCAACGCCCGCCGTGCCAACGGCTCCTCCGCGCACCACCGAATCGCCTCGCGCAGCCCCGCAACATCTCCCACCCGCACCAGCCGCCCCGTCTGCAACTCGCGGCACACCTCCCCCGTCCCGTCCGCGTCATACGCCACCGGGCACGTGCCC
>JBAZUW010000333.1:0-3686 GCA_041661205.1 Phycisphaerales bacterium | reverse complement strand
TTATTCGCCGTGGTGAACGAGGCAGCGCAACAGCCGCCGGTACCCATCAGCGACGTGCCTGAAGGACCGCAGATGCCCGAGGCCACGGGTCAGTCCCTGGGGGAGGCGCTGCTGGCAGGGTTGCGGGGCGAGCGCCACACGCAGGGGACGCAGCTGTTGGAGTTGGCGGGCATGGGGCCAGGTGTAGGGCGTGACGTGGCCGGCTTCGGGCTGGACCTGGTGGCCGACCCGTTGAACCTGGTAGGCGTGGGCGAGCTCGGCAACGTCGCGCGCGGCGTAGGGCGCGTCGCCGAGCGGGTGGCGCCTGGCCTGCGGCGTGCGGGCGAGTTCGTGGACGCGGCGGCCCGAAGCCCGGAGCTGGCGCGAGCGGTGCCGGGGAACAGCGTGGAGGCGGTTGGGCGAGGATTGCCCCCGCGAACTGCTGACACTATGAGCGATAGCATCGCTCTTGGTTCGCCCAGCGGCAGTATGTCCAAGCGGGCTACGGCGGCGGCTCAAGAGCGGGTAGGCAAAACACTGTTTGGCGAGGGGGGCCTCAGTGCGCCAACAGCCGTGCAGCCGAGTGAAGCCGAAGCGTTACGGCGGCAAGCGGCAAACCTGCGTGATCTGGCTAGTCGGGGGATGAGTCCGCGGGCATACAACAAACGGGCAGATGCGTTGGAGGCACAAGCGGCGCAATTGGAGGCCAACCTTGCCAAGCGTGGCAGCAAGCGTTATTACCACGGCACAGGCTCGGCCTTCGACAAACTGGAGGCGGGGAAGTTCGACCCCAACGGGCTGTACGGGCCAGGATATTACCTGACGGATGAGCCGCGGGTGGCGTCGAGTTACGCGGAGCAAGGAGCCGCAAACATTGGGAGCCCGTCTGCCCCCAACGTGCGGGCCGTGGACGTGCCTGATGAGATGCGGCTGCTCGATGTTGACAATCTCACTCAGCAGCAAGCGCAGGCGGTCATCGACACGATGCCACCCCTCCAGCAGCGGCGCATCTATCAGGGTATGCGCGATAGCGGCGGTTCTTCGGACTTCTACAGCACCCTTGACACGGTTCTAGGTGGGCGGGCCGCCGCGAACAAGGCGTTAGCGCAAGCAGGATATGACGGCATCCAGCATCAGGGCGGCCAGGTCACGCCTATTCGTGACGCGGCAGGCAACGCCGTGGAGCACAACGTCGCTGTTATCTTTCCCGAGTCCCTGCCCAAGCTCCGCAACGCCATCAGTGGTACTGAGGGCGGCCGCATCCCCGCCGGCTTGGCCCTGGACGTGGGCAGTGGCACCGCTGGGGGTGCGGCGGGCTATGCCACGACGCCCGAGGGCGACACGCCCGAGCAGCGGCTCCAGGGCGCGGCCATGGGCGCGGTGGCGGGCGTTATGGGCGGTAGGGCGCTCCAGGGGGGGCTCAAGGGGCGGGCGCTACGCGACGTGACGCCGGGGAACACCATCGAGGAGTTCCAGGGCTTAGAGCCTCGGTATGCCGCAATCGAGGACCGGCTAGCGGAGATCGCCGCCGAACGTGAACGGCTCTTGGCCGAGCGCGCGGGGCGTGTTGAGGCAGCGGGCGAGATCGAAATGCCCAACACGCGGGCCTATCCGTGGGCGGCGGGGATGACGAAGGACGAGTTAGCGCAGCTTGCCCGGCGTACCGGGCGCAACCCCTACGCGCCCGATTGGTACGACGCGATGGACTCGGTAGAAGTGGCCAACTTCAAGAGCAATCGCGGCGGCGCTAAGGCAACTAGTACCCAGGCGCGAGATGATCCGGCAGCGCGACTGCGGGCGCTGGACGAGGAAAGTAAGGGGCTCAAGAACGAGTCGCTAGTCCTACAAAAAAACATGGAGCGGGCACTTAATGGCGAGACGCCCTTGAACGTGCCGACGACTATAGCGGAAGCGGAGGCACAGGCGGGGGGTAGTCGGATTCCGCCTACACAAAGGCTGGAGCCGGGCGTCGATATGGCTCCCCTGCCCGAGAAGCCGGGCTTTGCCGGCAACATCCGTCTGGAGAAGTACCCCGAGGCGATACGCCCACAGATCGAGGCGTGGGCGAAGGCCCATCCCGAGGAAGTGCAGGGCGCGCGGCGGGGCGTGCGCTCCGACGTCACGGTGCAGGCCGATGCCAAGGCGCTGGTAGAGGAGACCGGCGGCGACTGGAATAAGCTCGTCAAGAAGTGGAAGCCGGGCCAGGCGTGGAACGCCGACGAAGTGACGGCACTCCGTGGCGTGCTGCGAACCAAGACCGAGGACGTACTCAAAGCGCAGCAAACGGCGCGGGGCAACGATAGCACGGAAAACCTGCTGCGCCTGCAATATGCCTTAACCGAGCAAGCGGCTATTCAAGAGAGCTTGCACGGGGTCACGGCGGAAGCCGGCCGTGCTCTCCGAGCCTACCGGATGCCGGTCGAGGAAGCCTTGGGCAGCGGCGACCTGCCGAAAATGGAGAAGCTGCTCCGCTACATGGGCGGGCTCGAACAAGCCAAGCAGATGGCGGGCGCGTTGGCAAAGATCGACGTGGACGACCCGCGAGCGGTCAACGCCTTCATCCGCGCCACGATGAAACCGGGCGTACAGGACTACATAACGGAGCTGTTCTACAACAGCATCCTATCCGGCCCCAAGACGCACATAGTCAACGGCGTGTCAAATGCCGTACAGGCCTTACTGGACCCCGTGGAGCGCTCGGCGGCGGCGGGCGTGGACGTGGTGCTAGCCAATCTGCCGGGAAGATTAGGGCGTGGCGGCCAGCGCCAACGCTATCTAGGCGAGTCAGCGCGGTCGCTCTACGGGGCGACGATGGCACTACCGGAGGCGGCTAAGGCCTTTGCCTACACGCTCAAGAACGGGTTCTCGCCCGAGGCGGCCAGCAAGTTCGAGTTCAGGCCGCGAGCCTTCCAGGGCAAGTTAGGCCGGGTAATTAACGTACCCTCAAACCTCTTGGAAGCCTCCGACCAGTTCCTCTACATCGTGAACCAGCGGGCAGCGATGCACGCGCAGGCGTTCAGGATGGCGAAGGGCAACCCCGAGGCGGTGGCGGACCTGCTGGCGAACCCGACCAAGGAGTTGCTAGAACAAGCCGACAAGATGGCGGAGTACCGCCTGTTCCGCAACGAGAGCGACACGGCCAACGCCATTACCAGGTTTCGGGACATGACGGTGCCAATAGGCAAGGACACCGTGACCGGCAAGCCGATGCTGGCCTTACAGCCGATGCGCTTCTTCGTACCCTTCGTACGGACACCCTGGAACTTACTCAAGTACGGCATGGAGCGCTCGGCGCTGGGTTTCCTCAACCCCGAGTTGTACATCAATCTCTACAGGAAAGACCCGGCGGCGGCCGACCAGATAGCGCGGGCTGGGTTGGGCACGGCGATGGCGGCGGGCGTGTATCTGGCGGTCAAGGACAACATCACCGGCGCCGCGCCCGAAAGCGCCGCCGAGCGGGACCGCTTCTACCGGGAGGGCAAACAGCCGTACAGCATCAAGGTGGGCGACCAGTGGGTGCCGTTTTCGCGGCTGGAGCCGCTGAACCAGACGCTGAACCAGCTCGCCACGCTGGTGAACGCGACCAAGGCGGACGACAAGACGTTTGACCAGAAGTCCTTGCAGTTTGTGGCCGACATTACCAAGAACCTGGCGAGCCAAACCTTTATGACGGGTGTCAACGACCTCATCAATATGGTGACGGAGCC
>JBAZUW010000332.1:0-3687 GCA_041661205.1 Phycisphaerales bacterium | reverse complement strand
GCTGCTCAAACGCCGCCTCCCCGCCAAACCACTCCGTAAACGCATCAAACCGTCCAGCGTTGAAGATGCGATAGCGATCCATTCCTGCCGCAAGCTGGTCGTGTATGCCCGGCACAAAGGTCCACATCCGCACCGGG
Organism: Phycisphaerales bacterium; assembly: GCA_041661205.1. Classification (GTDB taxonomy): domain Bacteria; phylum Planctomycetota; class Phycisphaerae; order Phycisphaerales; family UBA1924; genus RI-211. Next base: position 3,550 of record JBAZUW010000332.1, on the reverse strand, counting down.
TGCGGCACACCTCCATCCCGAAGCGTGCCCAGCACCCGGCGATACACATCCGCCACGCACGCCCGCATCGCTTCCGCCGCGAGCCCACGCACGCCGTCCACCCGTGCGAGTACCAACCCCGCACCGCGCCCGCGGCTGAATCGAAGCTCCGCGCTCACCCCGCCCGCCACCGAAATCTCGCGAGTCATCACCAAGTCCGGCGCAAGCGAGCACGCCCACTCAGGCACCGTCGGCACCGCGATGCCCACGTGCTGTTCTGCAGCTTCAGCACGCACGGCACGCTCCTCGGCAGCGCAGCGAACGGTCCCTACGGCACCGCGTGTTTCGGCTTGACCGCATGGATCGCATCAGTGTGCACCCTCTTGCGCGGGCGAGCCCGGCGTCTTGCCACCCGGTCCTGCGTCCGCCGCCGGCTTGCGCTCTTCGCCCAAAGGCTTCGACACACGCACGCCCTCCGGCAGCCGCAGCTCAATCTCATCATCGCGCACGCCGCCATTCAGCCGCGTATGAGTGAACACAATCTCCGTCTCTTCTCCCTCCGGGTCGGTGATCACCACCTTCTTCGCCACCGGCCCCGCCTCATCGATGACCACCTTCACCGACGTCACATGCTTCCGCAGCTCTTCGCTCTTTGGCGTCAGCAGCACTGCCAGCGAGTGTTCGTCCTCGTCCCTCATCACCGGGTCGCTCGCTGCCAGCGGCGAAAGCTCAAATCGCTCCCGCAACACCGACAGCCGCGGCAGCGGCGCCCCCGCCAAGTCCTTAAACCCTTCCCCAACCGGATACACCTCCACCAGCTTGTCCGCCGGGTAGTACATCCGGATCGACCCGTGCCCGATCACCAAAACCGACTCCCGAGGCGACGCCGTGTCCCACCTCACCAGATCACCTTTGGTCAGCACTGTCCCCTTCGACACCAAAGGCCGCTTCAACAGAGGCGTCCGCCGCCGCTGCTCAAAGTCTGCCCGCAAATCCGTTACTTTGGCCATCCCAGCATCCACCGCCGCCAGCCGCGCGGCGAACTTCGCACTCGCAGCATCAGCGGTCGCCGCCTTCGCCTCTTCGCCCGGCCCCGCCGCCGGCGCAGACGCACCCGGCCCGGCGGGTTGCCCCACAAGACCCAGCATCAGCACCAGCATCGCGCCTTCAAGCGTCAACTTCGTGCTCCCAATCCCGCGCCGGCCATCAGGCCCCCGCGGCCATCGCCAACACCACCGACCCGCTGGCCGCCACCACACCATTGTTCTCCGCCCGCACCTCAAACAGATACAGCCCGCCCATCTCCCGAGTCAGCGACGATTCCAACCGAATCTCCGCCGGAGGCACCACACCCGACTGGAACTTCACGTTCATCTGCGCCAGCCGCGCCGCCCGCGCCCCGCCGCTGGCACCATCTCCAAACACCACCAGCCCCGAAAGCTGCGCCAACGCCTCCGCCAGCAGCACACCCGGCACCACCGGATTTCCCGGAAAGTGCCCCGCGAAAAACCCTTCGTCCCCTCTCACCCGCCATCGCCCAGCACCTCGTTGCCCGAAGGTCAGCTCGTCCACGCTCGTCACAAAACGGAACGGCTCGCGGTGCGGCAAGTTCTCCAGCGCGGCCCACACCCCGTCGTTGCTCGCGCCCCCGCTCACCGATTCACCGGCAACGTCTCGATGTAGTCCCCCAGCGTCGCCACGCTGCTGAACGTTCCCTTGTCCATGGTCGCCTCGCGAATCTTCACCCCGAACTCCTTCTCGAGCTCCGTCACCAGCAGCAGAATGTCCAGCGAGTCCATGTCGTACTCGCCTCCCACCAGAGGCATGGCGTCATCCAAGGGCGTATTCCCGTCCACCTTCAGGCATGACCGGAGCACGGTCTTTACTCGCACAAGTGTCTCAACGCTGGGCATGAACGTTCTCGCTACCTCTTCCTGCCGCCCGCCGCGGCAGCGCATCATTCCCGGACCCGCGAAGGCATTCGCTCGCTGGGTAAAGCTTGCGCGAAGCCTACAGGACCACCGCCCAAACACAATACGTCTGTCGGCGCACTGGCGATGACTCAGCACCCCCGCCTACGGCACAGCCGCCGGGCATGGCGAACGATCCCCGAGATGATGGCCTCGCTACATCTCGAAAGCCTGCACCTTGCAGCGTCTGGAAGACGGTCTGGTGCGGGAGCTACCGTAAACTGGTTTCCCATCGCTACTCGGCGACACCCTACCGGAGTCTTGTTCAGGCCCACCAATTCACTCCGGGCGTGACGAATCCTTCGTGGAGCCGGATGCCGGTGCGCGGTACATTTGCGCCACATATTCCTTAAGCGGCTTTGGCAGGAGATCTTGGGGATGGTCGCCTCCAAACGTTGCCCACTTGCTTTTTCCCTCGATGGTTGTGGTGTCAATCGATTGCTGCGATGCAACGTCGTAAACGACAATCTGAAGGGTCATTTTGTCCGACCTTCCGGACCACTCCGTGTTCCGATCTTCCCAATGGAGAATTGTGGGCTCGACGAGGTACATTAATGAACCGCCTCGGCAATGCGCCATCGCCGAACTGAAGGATTCTGCTTCCTTGGATCGCTCGACTCGTGACGCGTACGGCGTAAAGGCGAACGAAATGGCTTCCGCAGTCGCCGAGCCGGAAGTGCGATACTCCGCTCCTTCGTACGAGCCGTTCGTAGGCTGGAGAACATACACGGCGCCACTACGGGACAGAAGTGGCAGGTGCTTTTCTCCATTTGCTCGGGTAAGCTTGTATGAGTCGGAACAGCCCGTCAATATCAATCCGACAATGAATACAGTCGCGATTCGAAACATTCCGCTCCTTCCTTGAGAAATCCGTTCTCGATCACGTCGACATTAGAGCATCACGCTTCAGCGCCGCAAGATGCATCCTACCAGACGCAGATCTCGATGGGCTTCCGTGGTTTCGCATTCGAATAGATGGCTGGCGGCGAGCGTGGGTCGCCTCGGACGTGCGGGCAGCCTGTTGAGGCTCCATCGTCGCCCACATCGATCCCCCGGGCATCGGCTAGGAGTAGTCCCAAGGACGGGAATATCGCGAGCAGGGCCACATCACGAAGGCCGGTGCGTTGGGAGCGGCTACGCCGCCCCAACACCGGGCAGCTGCTCGCGGAATTTACGGGCTCCCTAGCTCCGGCGAGCGCGAACAAGATCCTTTCGGTAATCCGCGGCGTCCTCAGCCAGCCGACGGACAACCACGCCGCCAACGCCCCGAAACCATGCTCGAGAAAAACTCTCACACTTACCGCGCGAAATAGACCCAAACGGTGCGACGGGGCGCAACGTCACCGACCGACAGACCGCTCAGGCGGACGACTATAAACCCTTGGTGATTACGGAGTTGGGAAGCACGTCGCGACATGGCGCGGCTTCGGGAGAAAATACGGGCGGCAGGAGTCGAACCTGCAACCTCCTGATCCGTAGTCAGGTGCTCTATCCAATTGAGCTACGCCCGCGTCGCCGGAGCCATCTCCGGGCAAGACGCAAGCCTAATCACGATACTCGCCATTGGCAAGTGGCAGGCGAGAACCAACTGCAACCATCTT
>JBAZUW010000331.1:0-3697 GCA_041661205.1 Phycisphaerales bacterium | reverse complement strand
GAAGGCCCGAGAAGCACGCCGGCGATCATTTCCATCACGACACCGGGCTGACCGAAAACCCGCCCGAGCATGGACGCCACACGGCATGTCGCCAGAATGACGGCAAGCGCCAAAAAGAAACGTACCGAAAGTTCGAAGCTGATCACGCGCACCCCCGCGGCCCACACGACACGGCCGCGAAAAGACTTGGTTGCAGTTCACATCCCGCCCGACCCCAAGACTGAGACAATAGCCGAAAACTGGAAAAGGCTCTATGCAATCTCGCACCGCCATTTTCGCGTTACACTTCCGGGATGAACCGCCTTGTCATTTTCGACGACGGCAAGGGTCAACTGGACCCCTTGACCGACCTCCGCCCGGTCTACAGCGTTCGCACCGGCTGCCTGACCACCATTGAGCGGCAGTCGCGTTTTTTTGGGGTCAGACCCGGTGCGTTGTGGGTGCCGGAGGCGTTACGCGATCTGGCCCGGGTCCGGTCGTCGGACCCGGTGAACCCGGAGAACCTTGGGGCAGGCAACGTGACGTTGCTTAACGGACGCTGCGTGCTTCCCCCAGGTGGGCTTATGGAGCTCGCCCCTGGCGCGTTCATGCTCGAGGAAGGAAGTGGCGACGTGATCGGCGCCTGCCTGGACGCGACCAGCGCGTTGAAGTTTCTCAAGACGGGAGCAACCGCACCCAGGACCACGCTGACGATGCCGTCGCCGGCGCTGCTAAGCCGCCCCTGGCATGTGCGGAGCTTTCGCGATCGCGCCATGCGAATGGACCTTGAGCTGCTGCTGCTAAAGCCTTCGGACCCAGCCCGCGAGGGGGTGGGCAGCGATGATTTGTTCGAGGCGCCGATGGAGCCCCTGCCCCCGGAAGCGGATTCGCCCCAGGCGATCGTGCTGCCCGGACACGGTGTGTCCATAGACCGGAGCGCCAAGGTGTACCCGGGGGCCATTCTGGACGCCGAGAACGGGCCGATTGTGATCGCGCGCGATGCGGTGATCCGCCCGGGGGCGATGCTGATTGGGCCCTGCTATGTGGGGCCGGGGTCGACGGTGCTGGAGCGGGCCACGATCCGAGCTTTCACGGCCATCGGCCCGGCGTGCAAGGTGAACGGCGAGGTGGGTGGGACGATATTTCAGGGGTATGCCAACAAGGCGCACGATGGGTACCTGGGCGACGCCTTTGTGGGCGAGTGGGTGAACTTGGGCGCGGGGACGACCGTGTCGAACCTGCTGAACACCTACGGCGAGGTGGTTTCCAAAGCGTCGCCTATGAGCGGGAACGAGCGGACCGGGGAGATGTTCTTAGGGCCTGTCATCGGCGACCATGTGAAGACCGCGATCTGCACACGCCTCATGACCGGCAGCGTGCTGGCCACGGGCGGGATGTTCGCGTGCACGGCGGCCGTGAGCGGAGCAACGGGGCGGTTCGCCTGGCGAACCGATTCCGGCGAGCAAACTTTCCGCGTCAGCAAGTTCATCGACACGGCCAAGACGGTGATGGCGAGGCGGCGTGTGGAGATGCCCGAGGCGTATGCCGCGCGGATTCGGGTGTTGCACGAAGGTGGGGAGTGAAAGACTCAGCGGCACGACCATCACCACCCCGAGCTACCGCAGCCCGACCGTAAGGGAGGGCCCGGCGATGACCGGCGGCACGGGGAATTTTCCAACTCAATCGCCTTGTACGCACGCAAGACCCGGCGGGGGACCGCCGGGCCACCCAAAGCACCCCTCTCGGAGAGAGGGGGTACACAGAACACCATGCCCACCCTCTACCTCATCGACGGCTACGCGCAGTTCTTCCGGGCGTATCACGCCATTCGGACGCCGATGACCAGCCCGGTGACCAAAGAACCCACGAACATGACGTTTGGGTTCGTGGGCATGCTGCTCAAGTTGCTCAAGGCGGCCGACCCGGGAATCAAGCGGGCGGGGACGCCGGACTACGTGGCCGTCACGCTCGATGTCAGCGGAGATCGTGGCACCTTCCGCTCGCAGTTGTACCCGGATTACAAAGCGCACCGGCCGCCGCCGCCGGAGGACCTGTTTCCGCAGGTGGAGCGATGCCTCGCGATGCTGCGCGAGATCGGCGTGCCGATCGTGGGTGCGGAGGGGTTCGAGGCGGACGACGTGATCGCAACGCTGGTGACGGCGCTGCGTGCCAAGCACCCGGACCTGAAGATTCGCATTATCTCGAAGGACAAGGATCTCAAGCAGCTATTGAGCGAGGACGCGAGCGAGGGTGTGCCCGGCAGCGTGGCGATGTTTGACGTGCATACGGATCTCCTGATCGACGCCGCCACGCTGCATGCGGAACTGGGCATCACCCCGCCCCAGGTGATCGAGATGCTGGCCCTGATGGGCGACAGCGTGGACAACGTGCCGGGGGTGGATGGGGTGGGCGAGAAGACCGCCGCGGCTTTGGTGCGCGAGTGGGGCACGGTGGAAAACCTGCTGGCCCACGCGGATCAAGTGAAGGGCAAGCGGGGGGAGAAGATCCGCGAGGCGAAGGATTTGCTGGCGCTTTCTCGCTCACTCGTGACGCTGCGCCACAACGCACCGGCCATGCTGGACCTGGAGGAGGCGGCGACGAGCAAGATCAGGCTCGAGCGCCTGATTCCGATTCTGAAGGAAGTCGGGTTCAATCGGTACCAAGACGACGTGCGGCAGTTGATGGGCGAGCACGCGGTGATGCCGCTGACATCGCGCGATGGGCCGGCGCCCGCGCCGGCAGCGACGGCACCGAGCAAGCCGGCTCGCAAGGCGGAGAAGAGTGCGCCGGGGCAGGGCGGACTGTTCGATGCGTTTGGCGCGGCAGCCGCGACCAGTGCGCCCTCCATCCGCAAGGCGGAATCGGGCGAATACACCTGCGTCATGACACGGGAGCAACTGACTGGCGTGGTCGAAGAGATGCGACGGGCTGAGGTGATCTCGATCGATACCGAGACAACCTCGCTCAGCCCGCACGACGCCAAGCTCTGCGGCTTGTGCATCAGCGTCACGCCCGGCACGGGCTACTACATCCCGGTTCGCTCCCCCACTCCCGCGGCTCACCTTGACGAAACCACCGTGCTCGAAGCGGTGCGGAGTGTGCTGGAAGACCCCAACAAACCCAAGTGCGGGCACAACCTTAAGTACGACCTGCTGGTGCTGCGCAACGCCGGGGTCGCGCTGCGTGGGCTAACAGTGCCCGGCGCGTGCGACACGATGGTGGCGAGCTATCTGATTGACGCCTCGCGCAGCAGCCACTCGATGGACGCCTTGGCGTTGGCGCTGCTGGGGCGCACCAACATCTCGATTTCGGAGTTGATCGGGTCGGGCAAGGAGCAGCGGACCTTCGACACGGTGCCGCTGGATTTGGCGACGCAGTACGCTGCGGAGGACGCGGACGTGACGCTGCAACTGTGGAACGTGATGATGCCGCAGTTGGCGGAGATGGGGCTGGTGAAGCTCTTCGATGATGTGGAGATGCCGCTGGTGGAGGTGCTGGCGGACCTGGAGTGGAACGGAATTCGGGTGAACGCGGCGGAGCTGGACAAGCAGCGCGAGCGCCTGCAGCGGCGCATCGATGAGCTTCGCGTGGAGATTGATCGCGAGGCCAAGCACTCGCTGGGGCGGACGTTTGACCCGGATTCACCCAAGCAGCTCGCGGCCGCGTTGTTCAATCGGCCGGAGGACGAGCCCGCCGGGCTGGGAATCAAAGGCCAGAA
>JBAZUW010000330.1:2654-3705 GCA_041661205.1 Phycisphaerales bacterium | reverse complement strand
CCCCAAAATCGACCGCGAGGAGGTGCTGGTGCTCTCCGATTGGACGAACGAAAATCCGACCGAGGTCATGCGCACGCTGTTGCGCGGCAGCGAATGGTATTCGTTGCGCAAAGGCACGGGGCAATCGCTCTGGGGCGCGTGGCGCTCCGGTCATTTGCGCGAGTATCTCGACCGGGAAAAAGCGCGCCTGCCCGCGATGGATGTTTCGGATGTGGCCTACGACGCCTTTCTCGTGAACGGGCAAACGCGCCAGTCGCTCGCGGCCCGCCCCGGTGAGACCGTGCGCCTGCGAGTCATCAACGCCGCCGCCGCCAGTTACTTTTACCTCAGCGCCGCCACCGGCCCGCTCACCATCATCGCCGCCGACGGCATGGAAGTGACGCCCATTCGCCAAAAAAATCTGCTCATCGGCATGGCCGAAACTTACGACGTGCTCGTCACCCTCCCCGCCGATGCGCCCGCCGGGCTGGCGTGGGAGGTGCGCGCCACCGCGCAGGATAACTCCGGCCACGCCTCCCTCCTTCTCGGCAACGCCAACGCCTCCGAGGTGCGCCCGGCCCCCGCGCCCGGCCCGCTGAACCCCTACAGCATGGACGACGCGATGGACGCCATCCTTGGCCTGATGGAGGCCGATGGTAACGCGACCGATGAGGAAGCGCTCGCCGAAGAGTTGCCCCGCCCGCTCCCGCCTTACCACCGCCTCCGTGCCGTCGCCCCCACGACCTTGCCCGCCGATGCACCGGCACGCGAAATCACCCTGCGCCTCACCGGCGACATGTGGCGCTACCTTTGGTCGATCAACGGCAAGACCCTCGACGAGGCCGATGTCATCCCGGTGAAGCGCGGCGAAAAACTCCGCGTCATCCTCGCCAACGACACCATGATGCACCACCCGATGCACCTGCACGGGCACTTCTTCCGCCTGCTCATGCCCAACGGCGTGCCCGCCGAGTTTGCCCCGCTCAAACACACCGTGGACGTGCCGCCGATGAGCCGCCGCGTGATCGAGTTCTACGCGAACGAAGAGCGTGACTGGCTTTTCCATTGCCAT
>JBAZUW010000330.1:0-2643 GCA_041661205.1 Phycisphaerales bacterium | reverse complement strand
GCCGCACCCGCCGATGCCGGCATGGGCGACATGCCCGGCATGTTGGCCGCTTCCCCAGAGTCGCATTCCGCTACGCCGGGCGGGGCAAAAACCGTCGCGCCCAATTACCACGCCAACCTCGGCGAACACGCCATGCCGCATCCCTATTTCTGGGCCGACGCCATCGTGCAGAGCAACCTGAGCGAGGGTCTCGCCACCGTGCAGGCCGGTCGGCACAATCTGAATCTCACGTGGGATGCCGGCTGGGAGCGCGTCGAACGGCGCGAATACGAAATCGACGCGACCTACTCGCACTATTTCAACACCCGCTGGACTGCCTTTGCCGGCTACCGCCTCACCAACAACGACGGCGGCGAGGATAGCGTGATCGCCGGTGTCACCTACCTGCTGCCCTACCTGGCGGCGCTTACCACCACGGTGCAGAGCAACGGCGATGTCCGTTTTGCCCTCGGCCGCGAAGTGGCGCTCACGGATCGTCTCAGCCTGATCGCACAGGCCTCCTACGACACCGAGCAGGATTTCGAGTGGCAGGCCGGCCTTTCCTACACGCTCACCAAGCGCCTCTCCCTCGTGTCGCTCTACGACTCGGACTACGGCCTCGGAGCCGGCGTCGGCCTGCGTTTCTAAAGCTCTTTTCCCGTAACCATCCACCTCCTCTGAAAAACATGAAAACCAAGATCCAAACCAATCGTCTCGCGCTCCTCGCCCTCGGCCTCGTCGCCCTCCTTTCCCCGCTGGTCGCGGCGGCCAAGGAAGACGCCAAGGGCGCGGTGAAACCGTATCCGCTCAAGCTCTGCATCGTCACCGACAACGATCTCGGCTCGATGGGCGACCCGCGCACCTTCGTGTATGAAGGCCAGGAGATCAAAATCTGCTGCAAACCTTGCGAGAAAAAATTCCTCAAAACTCCGGAGAAGTATTTGGAGAAACTAGAGCCGAAGAAATCCTGAACGCACATAGCTTCTCCGCCAAAACCCGCGCCCATCATTGAGCGCGGGTTTTGTGTTTTTAGATCCTCGCGAGGGTTTTCGAGGCGAGCGGGGTAAGGTGGGTAGAGCACAGTCCAAGTGACGATCACTTCAGACCGAGTGCTCCAACGCATATCTGCTCACTCGTCATGAAAACCCTCCGTCTCGCCTCGCTGCTTGCAATCGCGGCCCTCGCCGCTTCCTCCGCCTTCGCCGGCCCCGGTATCCAATACTGGAACGCCCGTCGCGTCCAAACCCAGAAAGAAGCCCAGGCCGTGAAGCCGGGTGATACGATGGCCCTCGTCTGCGGCGCGTGCAAAACCGTCAAGCTCACGGAATACAAAGGAAATTTGCCGAACGGCAAAGGCACCCCGGTATGGACCACGGTTGGCACCAAGCACACCTGCGATAACTGCAACGGCGAGATCACCGTTGTGAAAGGCAAGACAACCGACACCATGCAGCACAACTGCTCCAAGTGCGGCGACGATGCCGCCTTCTGCTGCGCCGGCTCGGCTCCCGCCAAGGACGACGGCCACGAACACAAACACTGATCCTGAATCCTCCGACTCGTTCGGCGGCGACACGAGTTCCCCCTCAAGTCGCCGCTTTTTCCCACTCACCGCCCTCGTTTTGTCGGCGTGTTCCACTCCGTCCCTTTTGCCCGCCGATGAAATCGCCACGCTCCAGGTCCATTCTTATTTCGTTGCTCGTCACCGGTCTGCTCGCCGGCTGCGCCACCCGGCCCATCCGCGAAGAGCGCGAGGCACGCGGCCAGGTTTCCGAGCTGGCGCGACTCCGTGCGGAGCTGCCCATGCCAATCCTACAAGCCCACAGCACACAGAAAGACTACCTGCGCTTCGCGCTGTTGAAGCATCCGCGTATCGCGGCGGCCCACGCCGATTGGCGCGCGAACGTGGAGGATATAACCCCCGCCCGTTCACTTCCCGATCCGAAGCTCACCTTCGAGGCCGACATCGCGGACATGGTCATGACCCTCATGCCCGGCCTGATGTTCGACATCATGGGCCCCGGCAAACGCGCCGCGATGGGCCGTGAGGCCGCCGCCGGCGCGGACGTCGCTTATCAAAATTATCGCATCGTCGTCCTTCAGGTCGCGGCCGAGTTGAAAAAGACCTTGGCGGACCTCGCCTACATCGACGCCGCCTTGGGACTCCGCGCCGAATCACTCGCCGCCTTGGATCAAAGCTCCGCGTTCGCCGAAGCAGATTACTCCACCGGCAAAGGCATGGGCACGCTGGAGAATCAAGTAAACGCGCGCATCGAAACCGAACGTATTCGCATCGAAGTCGCCAACCTCACCGACCAGCGCGACGCGACTCGCGCCCGCCTGAAAGCCGCTCTCGGCCTGCGGCGCGACGAACCTTCGCCCGCGTGGCCCACGCGTTTTGCACCGTCGCCCGCACCCGCCGATGAGGACGCGCTCTGGTCGCAGGTCCTCCTCGCCAATCCTCAACTCGGCTCCATGCGTGCGATGGTGCAGATGGCCGTCAGCCAGGTGGCCGTCGCCCGCAAGACGCGCACACCCGACTTCGAGATCGGTGCTATGGTCGATCTCAAGGCGAGCCCGCTCATGGTGCGCCCCACCGCCGGGATGACGCTCCCGATCTGGCGCGATAAAATCGCCGCCACCATCGCCGCCGCCGAGCAGCGG
>JBAZUW010000329.1:0-3718 GCA_041661205.1 Phycisphaerales bacterium | reverse complement strand
GAGAAAGAGCCGCAAGCCCGAGGTGACGGTGGACATCGCCGACCCGGATCAGGAGATGGCGGGGGTGGAGACGCTGTCTGGCGCGGAGATCGTTGAAACCAAGCCGGGCAAGAAGAGCAAGAAGCCGGCGATGGATGAAGCCGCGATCGATCCGGAGATGGATGAAGCGGGCGAAGACGCGGGCGCCACGGCGGCGGGCACGACGGTGACGTCCAGCGATGACGCGGACGAAGATGACGGCCCCGGCGCCGCCCAGGTGTATACCGAAGACGCGCTGCGCGAAAAGATCGCCAAGTTGCCGGTGGTCTTTGGCCAGCGCAACAAGCAGGTGGCGAGCGCTGAAGACCTGGCGCTGCTGCGCAGCGCCGAGACCGAGCCCGCGGCACCCACGGGCGAGGCCGCGGCTGCCGCCCTCAAACCTTACCAGTTCCCCGGCCTGGACTTGCTCGAAAACCCCGAGGAAAACTTCAACGCCAAGCTGGAGGAGTACGTCCGCGATCAGGCGACGGCGTTGGAATCGGCGCTGCAGCAGTATCGCATCGATGGCGAGGTGGTGGGCATCGAGTCCGGCCCGGTGATCACGCTGTTTGATGTGCGCCTCGCGCCCGGCACCAAGGTGGCGGCGTTGTCGGCGGTGTCGAGCGACATCGCGCGAGCGCTCAAGGCCGTCAACATCCGCATCGTGCCCAATCAGGTCGGCCGCGACACGGTGGGCGTGGAAGTGCCCAACGCCACCAAGGAAAAAGTGCGCCTCAAGGAGTTGATGGGCAAGACCGAGAAATTCAGCTCGATGAAGCTGCCGATGTTCCTGGGCAAGGACGCAAGCGGCGAGCCGCTGATCGAAGACCTGACGAAGATGCCCCACATGCTGATCGCCGGCACCACCGGCTCCGGCAAGAGCGTGTGCATGAACACGATCATCATGGGGTTCCTGTATACGAAAAAGCCCAGCGAGCTCAAACTGGTGCTGGTCGACCCCAAGATGGTGGAGATGAGCCAGTTCAAGGACATCCCGCACCTGATGTGCCCGGTGGTGACGGAGATGAGCAAGGCGGCCGCGATCCTGGAGTGGGCCACCACCAAGATGGACGAGCGGTATGAGCTCCTCGCCGAGGCAGGTTGCCGCGATATCGCGAGCTACAACGACCTGTCGTGGGACGAGCTCAAAGAGCGGATGAACCCCAAGACGCCGGAGGAAGAAGCCCGCATCCCCCGCAAGCTGCCGTACATGGTCTTCATCATCGACGAGTTGGCCGACCTGATGATGACCAACAAAGAGGTCGAAGGCTTCATCATCCGTATTGCTCAGAAGGCCCGCGCGGTGGGCATCCACCTGATCCTCGCCACGCAGCGTCCGCAGGCCAACGTGGTGACGGGGCTTATCAAGAGCAACATGCCCTGCCGCATCGCGTTCAAGGTGGCCAGCGGCATGGACAGCCGCATCGTGCTCGACCAGAAAGGTGGCGAGCTGCTGCTGGGTCACGGCGACATGCTGATTCTGTCGCCCCGGTCGAGCAAGATGAACCGCGCTCAGGGCACGCTGGTGGACGACATCGAGATCCGGCGCGTGGTGCGTTTCATGCGTGATGTGTCGGGCCCGAGCTTTGAGCGCAGCCTGCTGCAGATCCGCTCGGCGGGGGCGGAGGGCCCGGCGACGGGGTTGGGCAACCTCACCGACGAAGAGCGGCTCATGCAGAGCAGGAACAACAGCTCCGCGTCGCTGGCCGCGGCTCAGGAAGACCCGTTGTTCCCCCGCGCGGTGGAAATCGTTCTGGAAACCAAGCGCGGCAGCGTGAGCCTGCTGCAACGGCGCCTGGCGATCGGTTACACCCGGGCGAGCCGCCTGATCGACCTCATGGGCATCGCGGGAATCATCTCAGACCACAAGGGCAGCGTGGCGCGAGATGTGCTTATCACATTGGACGACTGGGACGCGATGAAGCGCCTGGCGGCGGAAGAGGCCAAGGCCAAGGGCCTGAAGAGCATCGAAGAAGCAAGCGCGGCGGCCGCGAGCGCCATGCCGGTGGGCGAGCCGGGCAAGCTTTTTGCCGCCGGGCCGGAGCAGGCCCCGTTCGAGGCCGACGGGGCGATGCCCAAGAGCGTGACGGAAGCGGACGACCGCTTCGAGGACGCGTTTGTCAGTGAAGAAGAGGAAGATGAAGGGCGACGGTAAGGGCTGAAAGGTCGGGCCAAGCTCGCAAACTCGGAAGCGCGACAACACGAACCCCACGCGCGAGCGCGGGGCCGGGGTGATGCACGAGCTTCCCTTCACACGGATACGAAAGACTGCCTGACTCGCCGAGATGAGGCGGAGGTGAAACCCGAGATCGTGGTCGCCGGTACAACTTGGCACGCTGCTGGACATATGACGCTCGAACATGCGACTCATCACCCGCAAACCCATCTACCGCGCTTTTCCGGAGTTGGACGGATACTCCGATGATCGTTGTCGGCGATTTGTGGAAGCGGCCAATCGCACCTGGGCAGGGAAGTGGATGTCACGCGTTAAGCAAGTGTTGACCGTCGGCTTCATTCTCTTCCTGGGGGTGGTCCTGGCGAGCTCTATTGGTGCGGCGATGCCAGGGAACTTTGCTCCCTTCGGGCTGTCTGAAGAATTAGTCTTTCTGCTGGTGCTGTTGGCGGTCCTTATTCCGCCGCCCCTGGCGGCGCTGCTCGTGGGTGACCTTCACCTTCGCAATCGACTCCGCGAGGTACTTCGGGTCCGCGCCCTGTGCCATGCCTGCGGCTATTCGCTGATCGGTGTTGTCGTCTGCGAAGCCGGAGAGGTCGTCTGCCCTGAGTGCGGCTTCAGCAGCACCGTTGATCCCGCTCTGGGGGAACTCGCCAGGGACGAGTCAGGGCGAACGGTGTATCAGCCTTCCGAGTCATAGCGGGAGGCGCTCAAGCCACGACGATGCAGGTCATGTATCGCGCAAGATATCTTCTACCAAAATCCTGAGCAGCCGCGTTGCCTCCGGCCCGGGCGTGCCCGCTCCCACCGCCCGCCCGTTCAGCCGCGTGATCGCCGTCACCATCGTCAGCGTGCCGCAGAGCATGATCTCGCGGGCCGCCAGCAGCTCGCGCTCGTGCAGGTTTCGCACGCTCAGCGCCACGCCCCGGCGGGCGGCCCCTTGCAGCAGGATGTCGCGGGTGATGCCCGCGAGGATCGGAGCTCCGTCCAGTGGCGGCGTCACGATTTCAATGCTCGCCGCGTGCGGCCCCGCCTTCGCCGAACTCCGCGTGGGCGGCGCATCCACCACCGCGATGAGGTTGGCGCTGGTGCCCTCGGCCGCAAACTTTTCGCCGCCCACCATCGTGCGAATCAGGATCGCGTCGTCGGCGTGGGCTTCGCTCGCCTCCATCGCGGCCATCACGCTGCCCATCAGCGAGATGCTCTTCACATGCCCGCGCAGCCAGCGCGTGTCGGGCGCGGTGATCGCCGATTTCACGGGCGGCTCGGCGTACGCGCTCAGTGGCGGGGTGGGCGTGGCGTACGCGAAGATCGTCGGCTTCACTGTGCCGGTCAGCACACGGGCCCGCACCGGTTCGCCCGGGGCCGGCACACCTCGCGTGGCCTGAAAATAGATGAAGGCGTCGGCGAGGGAGTTGGCCGCCAGCACACGCTCGCACACGGTTCGCAGCTGCGCGGCATCCCACGGAATGCGAGCGGCGTCCAGCCCGCTGGCCAGCCTCGCGAACTGCCCGTTCATGCCGCCCC
>JBAZUW010000328.1:0-3725 GCA_041661205.1 Phycisphaerales bacterium | reverse complement strand
CATCCCATGGGAAGGACTCACGTCCAAGCTCGGATAGACGATTGGGACCGCCGATCACTTGACTTCCGGACAGTCTTCATAGAAGTGGCACGTCACCGCGCTTTGGCCGCGGCTCGCTCGGCCGCCCGCTTTACTTTGCTCGATGGCCGCCTCACCTCCGAGCAGTGATACACCCCGCCCGGGGGAATATTCAGCGGCACCATCACGAACCTTACGTTGCGAAAGTACCGCTTGTACGTCGGCATAAACACCAGCGGCATCTCGGTCAGCTGGCTGTACATCGCCTCGCGCGCCCCAAGGTCTACCACCCGCAGCACGCTCGCCCGCACCCGGGCCGGCAGCGACGGCAGCGGCAGGCAGTTCACCACCACGTCGTACGGGCCCATCGCCACCAGCTCGCGCCACACTTCCTCGACGCGATTGATCACCAGATTGGCACGGCGCGTGCTCCGCCGCAGCATCGGCTCAAAATCCGCCAGCGCCTCCACCGCCACCAGCTCGCTGTCGGGGTGCATGGTGTCTTCCAGCACTCTGGTCACAACACCGGTGCCGGCCCCAAGCTCCAGAATCTTCTGTGGGCGCGAGGGGTCGACGTAGCGGGCCAGTTCGCGGGCCATCCAGCGGCTGCTGGGGGTGACGCTGCCGATTGTCACCCCTTGCCGCAAGAACTTCCCGAGAAAAATCGACCGATCGGAGAGCTTCACGCGCCCGTCCGCACTCCGGCCCGCGCTCTGTACCTGTTCGGTCGCTGCATCCATGCTCATGGTTCCAGTTTAGCGGCGTCAAGCGGCATCCCGATGCTCCCAACAGAAGGCACCGTCGCCCCGCCCACCTTTGTTTGGATTCTGAATCGGCTCCTTGCGCGACACAAGGCGAGAAAGCTCCCTGCTCGCCACATCCCTTTACCGGATATTACGTTTTCCTTAACAGCACCACGCAGTGCACCTCCACCGCCCGCCCCTCGCCCACCGCGTCCACCTGTTCGTGGGTCTTGCCTTTAATGTTCACTCCCCGCTGGCCCGCCACACCCAGCACCCGCTCCAGGTTCGCCCGCATCTGCTCCTTGTGGGGGCTCAACTTGGGCTTCTCCAAGATGACCGTGGCATCCAGATTGCCGACCACCCACCCCAGCGCCCGGGCCCGTTCCACCGCGGCCACTAGAAAGATCTCCGAGTCCTGGCTCTCGTGCCGCGGGTCGGTCTCCGGGAACAACTGGCCGATGTCCGGCTCGCACAGGGCCCCCAAAATCGCATCGGTGACGGCGTGGTAGAGGGCGTCGCCGTCGGAGTGGCTCACCGGCCCGCGATCGTGGGGCAGCGTGACCCCCCCAAGCACGAACGCCCGGCCCTTGCCTTCCGGGGGCCGAACTTCGAGCCGGTGAAGGTCGTACCCGTGCCCGACGCGAAACGGAATCTGGAAGTCGTTGGTCACAGGGAGAGTTTACGGGCGGCGGCTCCCGCTCGGCGGCCCCACAGTGACCGGGTTTGCGCGCCGTTTTTTGGTCATTCCCCCGCGAGGCCGGCGGTTTATCGGTCGATACACTCCCGTAGCCGCCCGGGCTTGCCGGGGGGACCCTTTTTTGGAGCATCACGACATGCGCACCGACGGCGGCACAACGAACGGACGGACCCCCACCCTCATGCGCCCCTTGGCGTTGCTGGCCGCGGCTTTGGGGAGCGCCCTGCTTCTGCCCGGCTGCTCGCACGAGCGGTACTCCTACGCCAGCACCGCGCATGTGCCGCTGAGCATCGCGATGAAGAACACCACCACCGGGGAGACGGTGTGGAGTTACGACGTGCCGGTGGGGCAGCAGCTCAACCTTACCTTCCAGCGTGACGCCGACCTGGCGGACGCGCAGGGGTATGACGACATGGTGTGGACGGTGTGCGATTTGGGCAAGGTGGACAAAGGCCGCACCAACACGCTGCGCGTGCCGCCCCCCTCGGAACGGCGCCTGGAAATGAGCGTGCGCAGCACGAACGAGCCGCGACTCGCGGCCCCGGTGGAGAGCGAACGCGCCAACGCCAACGCCGCCTACCCCCCTACCGGCCCGGGCCTCTTCCCCCGCACCGCGCCGCCGACGCCGGATGCCGCCCCGGGCAACGCCCCTGCGGCCCCCGCCAGCGCGCCCACAGCCAAGCCCAAGACCCCGCCCCAGACCCCCGCGATCGCCCTGCCTGACCCCAAGCAGCAGGCCCCGAAGTAAGCGGCACGCACTGACCTGTTCACAGAGCTGAACAGGTCAGTGGCACTATCGATCGCGCTTCAGCCACGAGTGAAGCTTTTTGGCTTCCCAGGTGTTCACACATCGGGCGGGCTTGAGCCACCCACGCCGCCCCGTCATCACCCCGAAGGCGAGATTGTCGTAGTCGCCCCGCTCGTGGACATCGCAGTCGATGGCGATGAGACATCCGGCGTCAACCGCGCCGCGCACGTGGATGTCGCGGAGGTCGAGACGCATCCAGTGGGCGTTGACTTCGAGGGCCACGCCGCACGCCGCGGCTGCGGCGTAGAGGGCCGCCATGTCGGGCTCCATGCCGCGCCGGCGATTGATGAGTCGCCCGGTGGGGTGACCGAGGATGTTCACCAGCGGATGCTCGATGGCCCTGAGGAGTCGCGCCGTGGCGGTCGGGCCGTCCTGGGTGAGGGCGGCGTGCGGGCTGGCGACGATGACGTCGAGTTCGGCGAGCAGCTCGTCGTCGTAGTCCAGGCGGCCGTCGGCCAGGATGTCAACCTCGCTGCCTGCGAGGAGGGTGATGCCTTTGATCTCGCTGGCGGCTTGGCGAATGGCCTCGATGTGGCGCCTGAGCCGATCCGGGCGGAGGCCGTTGGCGATGGTGGACGACTGCGAGTGGTCGGTGACGGCGATGGTGTGAAAGCCGCGGCGTTTGGCTTCGTTGGCAAGTTCGATGATTGAGAGCGAGCCGTCCGAGGCGGTGGTGTGGGCGTGCAACTCGGCCTTGATGTCGGCGAGATCAACGAGCGCCCAGGGCTTCTCTCCAGCGGCGGCCGGTGGGACAGGCGTCCCGCCTGTCCCGGCTTTGGTGTGCCCTTTCGCACTCACCTTTACCGGTGCTAACTCACTCACCTCGATTTCGCCGCGGTCCTCTCGAACTTCGGGGGGAATCCACGCGAGCCCGAGGGCGGCGTAGACCTCTTCCTCGGTGGCCGCGGCTACAGGCTTCACCCCGCGCTGATGGGGCGGCACCTTGTCATCGTCATTGGGAAAGAGCCCCCACTCGCTGAGCGTCAGGCCCATGCCAAGGGCTCGCTCGCGCAGTCGCACGTTGTGCTCTTTGGAGCCGGTGAAGTACATGAGGGCCGCCCCCCAGCGATCGAGCGGGACCACGCGCATATCGACCTGCACGCTGGGGCCGGACCCGGACGTTTGCGGACTCATGTCCGGCGTCACTGCTTCGGTCTCACTGGCGAGCGCGTCGTCGGCCGTCTTTGTCGCTTTCTTGTCGCCCCAGCGGGCCAGGTCGTGGTTGATCGCGACTCGCACGGAAGACTTGGAGTCGCCGGCCGCGAGCACCCCCACGACGCCCGGCATGGCCCGAAAGCGCTCCATCACGGTGCCAGCCGTTTCCTCCGGCCCGGGCTTCATGGCCACCAGAATGTCGATGTCGCCGATGGTTTCCTTGCCGCGGCGCAGCGATCCGGCGGGCATGAGCCCCGCGATGCCGGGCGCCCCTTGCATGGCTTCCACCACGCGCGACACTACC
>JBAZUW010000327.1:0-3735 GCA_041661205.1 Phycisphaerales bacterium | reverse complement strand
CATCGCCGCGTCAAGCGGCCCCAAGACGCTCGCCCAGGGCCGTAAGCAGGAGTTGCAGTTCCAGCAGGCGGCGTATCTGGACATCAACACGCGCCTGAGCGCCCTGCGAGATGCCGCCAAGGCCTTTCGCGAAAACAAGACCTTCCAGTCCAAAGCCGCCAGCACGACCAACTCCGACGCCATCAAGGTCTCGGCAGACAACAACGCCTCGCCGGGTACCTACACCTTCATTGTCGACCGGCTCGTAACGACCCAGCAGGCTCTCAGCCGAGGGTTTGCCAATCGGGATGCTTCGCCCCTGGGCGCCACGGCGTTCACGTTCGAAGGCTCCGAGGCCCGGCTTGATCGTGACGTCAATCTCTCTGATCTGAACAACGGCGAGGGCGTCTCGCGGGGCAAGATCGTGGTCACCGACCGCGCCGGGGGCGTCAGCACGATCGACCTTTCCCGCACCACCACCGTCAACGAAGTTCTGGAAGCCATCAACACCAACACCGGCAACGCCCGAGTCACGGCCTCCGTTCAAGATGGCAAGTTTGTCGTCAAGGATGCCAGCGCCGGCACCGGCAGCCTCTCGATCACCAACGCCACCGGCTACTCCACCGCCGACAGCCTGGGAATCGCCGGCACCAACGCGGGCGGCACCATCAACGGGTCAACCGTGTACGCGCTGGGCAGCAACACCCCGCTCGCAGCCCTCAACGACGGCCGGGGCGTCTTCGTTCGAAACACCATCGGCGACTCCGTCTTCAACTTCCAGCTCAACATCACCGACAGTGGCGGCGGCGCCGACCTGGTCAACATCAACGTCGGCGACGTCTACGAAAATCAGGTCCAGACCGACGGCTCGACCAAGCTCGTCAAGACCCAGGGCGCGGTGACCACCGTGCAGGGCGTCATCGACCGCATCAACAGCGCGATCGGGGCCGCCGGCGTCACCGATGTGGTTGCCTCCATCGACAGCACCAATGGGCGACTCGCCATCAACGATGTCTCCGGCACCCACACCGTCAACGTGGTCGAAGGCGCCGACAGTACGGCCGCCGACTTGGGGCTCAATGTCAGCCCGTCCCCCCAGAGCGTGCAGGGGAAGCGCATCTTCGCGGGGCTCAACGCCACGCTCGCCCGGGGCCTCAATGGCGGATCCGGCCTGACCGGCGACGGCGTGTTGAACTTCACGCTTCGCGACGGGACGAGCTTCAGCACCACGGTCGATACCTCCGGCAATCTCACCGACATTTTCGCGCAGATTCAGAACGCCAGCAACTCCGGCAGCGGCGCCAAGGTCAGCATCGGGCTCGACTCCAACGGCACCGGCATCGTCGTGCGTGACCTCACCACCGGCAGCGGGAGCTTGCAAGTGTCGGGAACCAGTGGCGCCGACACCGCCACCAGCCTCAAGATCGCTGGCACCAGCACCACCGGCACAATCCAGTCGGGCAACCTGCAGCGCGGGTACATCAGCCGCGCCACGCTGCTGAGTTCTCTGAACGACGGCCAGGGCATCGGCAGCGGCAAGTTCCGCGTGACCGACGCGCTGGGCAACTCGCAGGAGTTCAACGTCACCTCGAACACCAAGACGGTGGGCGAACTGCTGAACCTGCTCAATGGCTCGAGTGTCAAGGTGAAGTTCGGGCTCAACGCCAACGGCGACGGCATCGAGGCCGTCGAGGACACCACCAGCAACCCCGCCGGGTCGGTCAAGATCAAGATCGAGGACACCGACGGCACCGTCGCCAAGTCTCTGAACCTGGCGGGCACCGCCACCGGCACCGGCAGCGACAACAAGCTCGATGGCTCCTTTGAACGCCGCGTGCAGTTCGCCGTGGGCGACACTCTGCAGCAGAGCATCGACAAGATCAACGCCGCGGGCGTGGGCGTTTCGGCCTCCCTGGTGCAGGATGGCAGCGGCACCACCCCGTTCCGCATCGCACTCAACAGCAAGCAAAGCGGGGCGGCCGGCCGGTTCATCATCGATACCGGCGGCTTTGACCTGGGCCTGCAAACCCTGGAAAAGGGCCAGGACAGTCGCGTCTTCTACGGCAGCGCCGACGCCTCCCGCGCCATCGCGATCACCAGCTCCACCAACACGCTGGACACGGTGGTGCAGGGGCTGAAGCTGGACCTGAAGACCACCTCGGCCACCCCGATCACGGTGAGCGTGACGAGCGACACCGATACGATCACGGCCGCGGTCAAGTCGTTCATCACGACGTTCAACACGGCCATCACCCGCATCGACGGGCAGACCAACTACAACACGGACACGAACAGAGGTGGTCCGCTGCTGGGAGATTCGACGGCGCTTTCGCTGCGTGCCCAGCTCTACACCACACTTCAAAGCAAGGCCAAGGGCGTGTCCGGCCAGTACCAGACGCTGCTGGACGTGGGGGTCAAGATCGGCGACGGGGGCACGGTGTCGCTGGATGAAACCAAGTTCCGCAACGCCCTGACGACCGATTTCAACTCGGTCGCAAGCTTGTTTTCCGCTCGCGTTCAGGTGGACGATCAGCAGATCGACGTCCCCGGCACGGACGGACAGGTGCGGGTGAACAACCCCAACGCCGGAAACACGTTCTCGAGCCTGGGCCTGGCGGGCATCTTTGAGCAGTTCGCCAACCGCTACATCGACTCGACCACGGGCATCCTCACCACCGTCAACAAGAACCTGGACGACCAGATCAAGCTGCAGACCGACCGAATTGGCAACTTTGACGACCAGCTCAATCGCAAGCGCACCACCCTGCAGACCCAGTTCACGGCCCTGGAGAGCGCCCTGGCCAAGCTGCAGACCGCCCAGTCTTCCCTGGGTTCCCTCAGCGGCTAAAACCAGCGTTTCTTGCGCACCACATCCCACAACCCAAGGTTTCATGAAGTCTCGCCCGAGGACCATCGATAACACGAGCGCATGAACTCGCCCTCCCAAATGTCGAACAACGCCAACGCCTACCTCAAGACCCGCGTCATGACCGCGACGCCCGAGGAGTTGCGGCTCATGCTGCTGGACGGCGCGATCAAGTTCTGCCGCCAGGGGCGGGACGCCCTTGAGAAGCAGCAATGGGAGGCGGCCCACAACGGCGTCAGCCAGTGCCGCGACATCATCTTTGAGCTCATGACGACCATCCGCGAAGAGTTTGACCCGGATCTGGCCAGCAAGACCAAGGCTCTCTACTCGTTCATGTACCGCACGCTGGTGGAAGGCAAGTTCGAGAAGGACCTGGGCAAGATCGACACCGTCATTTCGCTCCTGGAGTTTGAGCGCGAAACCTGGATCATGCTCATGGCCAAGCTGGCCGAAGAGCGCGGGCAGCGCCCGGCCAATGCACCCTCGCACGCAGAGCGTGCGCCGCTGAGCGTGCAAGCCTGATCGAACACCGAATCGCCGCCAACGTGCCGCGCACGTGCCACTGACCGCGCATCGCGGTCAGTGCGAGGGCGACGAGTCATACTGGCAGCCATTTCGCACTGACTTCTTCAACAGAGCTTGAAGAAGTCCGTGGCCCGCTTTAGCACTTCTTCACTTGATGACAATCGTCGTGGGCGACAGCAGCAGCACCGGCTCGCGGCGCATCTCCATCATGCCCGCGATCGATGGGGCCACCTGCCTCCACGTGCGCTCACCCAGCAGCGCCCGCAGGCTCGCGTAGAGCTCGGTGGGCCCGCTCACCCCGCTCAGCGGCGCTCGCGAGCTGCCGAAGCCCTGCATCGCGTCCTCCAGCACCTCGCTCAGCGCCC
>JBAZUW010000326.1:0-3760 GCA_041661205.1 Phycisphaerales bacterium | reverse complement strand
GACGCGCGGAAGAAGTGGGGCGAGGAGCAGGTGCTGGTCTGGCGCCGCTCGTTCGACGTGCCGCCGCCGGGCGGCGAGAGCCTCAAGGACACCGCGGCGCGGACGCTGCCCTATTACGACGCGCAGATCGTGCCGCTGCTCAAGGCCGGCAAGACGGTGCTGGTGGCCGCGCACGGCAATTCGCTGCGCTCGATCGTGATGTCGGTCGAGGGGCTGACGCCGGACGAGATTCTGAAGCGCGAACTCGCGACGGGTGAACCGGTGGTTTATCGCATCGGGGCTGATGGGAAATTGGCGGAGAAGGTGGCGATTTAAGGCGCGCTCCGCGTGGTGCCCGAACCTCGTCCTTCGACAGGCTCAGGATGAGGGTCTTGAGGTTCGCGACCCCCAAGTAGCCCTCATGGTGAGCTTGTCGAACCACGAGGGCGTTGCGCGGTCGTGTTGGCGTTGTGCCTGTACCGCCCCCTCCACCATGCTCCGCACGGTCCCCCTCCCCCGCTTCGCAGGGGAGGATCACCAGTGGCTCAGCCCCCTGTAACCGCGCTTTCCCAGCCCAGAATCGCCCGTTTCCGAGGCAATCCCCAGTGATAGCCGGTCAGCGCGCCGGTTGACCCTACCACCCGGTGGCAGGGCACGACGAAGCTGATCGGGTTTTTGCCGACGGCGGCGCCGACCGCGCGGGGCGCTGTGGGGCGGCCGATGTGGTTGGCGACGTTCTGGTAGGTCGTGGCCTTGCCGACCGAGATCTTCAGCAGGGTTTCCCAGACCTGGACTTCGAAATCGGTGCCAATGAGGAACACCTTGATCGGCTGGTCGGGGCTCCAGCGGCCCGGATCGAAGATGCGGGCGGCGATGGGGGCGATGGCCTGGTCGTCGCGGCGGTAGGTGGCGTTGGGCCAGCGATTGGCGAGGTCGTCGAAAGCCTGCTCCACCGTCATCCCCGAATCGGCGAAGCCAATGCCGGAGAGGCCGTATTCCGTTGTGGTCAAGACGGCGGTGCCGAAGGGCGAGGGGGCGGCACCCCAGGTCATATCCAGCCCGCCACCTCTGGCGCGGTAGGCACCGGGCGGCATGGCTTCGTGGGTGACAAAGAGGTCGTGCAGCCGCGAGGTGGAGCTGAGGCCGACCTCGTAGGTGGTGTCGAGCACGCTTTGGTTGGCGGCGAGCAGCTTCTTGGCATGATCGAGCGCCACGCATTGGGCGAAGCTTTTGGGGCTGAGCCCGCACCAGCGCCGGAAGAGGTCGGTCGGCTGCCGCTCGGTGAGGCCCAAGGCGTGGGCAAAACGCGGCAGGTCGATCTCGTCGGGCTGCGTCTCGCTCAGGTAGGCGATGGCGGCGCGGACTGTTTCGTAGTCCGAATTGGCGATGATTGTGTCGTGTTTCATGATGGCCCGACTTTAAGCCGGCCGATTGTGGCAGGCGACCCGGATTTCACGTGAAACAGTGCCAGCGGGCACGACGACTTCGGGTCAGGCCCGGGCGCGCTTCAGGGCGGTGCCGAAGGCCTTGGCGAAGCTCGACTTTTCGTCCTGGTTCAGGAAGCCGCCGACGACGATGTCGCGATCGCGGGTGCGGAGGTGCAGGCCCGTGGTGCGCTCGTTGTAGTCGCGATCGACCACCAGCTTAACGAGCCCGGGGTTGAAGCGGACCAGGGTTTCCTTGCCGCCGCCATCGACCTGCTTCAGTTCGAGCTGGTCGCGCCACAGGGTGACCTGCTCGTAACGCTTGCCGTCCTTCAGCGATGCCCACATCGCCCAGGCGATCAGCGCCACGTCGAGCCCCATGAAGCCGACGATCGGCCAGGCGCCCAAGGAGTAGAAGGTCATGGCCGGCACGGTCGCGGCCACGGCGACGATGGCAATGACGACGCGAAACCCTCGCTGCCCGAGCGACCGGTGCGGGGTCAGCTTGGCGGCAAAGAGCGGGCGGGCTTGCGTTTGGGTCGTCATCTTGCGCATCAGTATAGGCTCAGAATCGGGATGACGGGAATGGTGCCGAGAAAATTGAAGGCTCTGCCGAAAGCAGATGTCGAAGCCATTTTCGGCGCTTTTGCGGCGGCCAACCCCGAGCCGAAGGGCGAGCTCGATTATGTGAACCCCTACACCCTGCTGGTGGCAGTGGTGCTGTCGGCTCAGGCCACGGACGCTGGAGTCAACAAGGCCACGGCCGGACTATTCCCGATCGCCGATACCCCCGAGAAGATGGTGGCACTCGGAGTCGAGGGGATCGAGCAGAAGATCAAGACGATCGGCCTGTTCCGCGGCAAGGCCAAAAACGTCTTCGCCCTCTCCAACATGCTGATCGAACTGCATAATTCGCAAGTGCCGGAGGATCGCGAGGCGCTCGAGGCATTGCCGGGCGTCGGGCGGAAGACGGCGAACGTGGTGCTCAACATCGCCTTCAGGCAGCCCACCATCGCGGTCGATACGCACCTGTTTCGCGTGGCGAACCGCACCGGACTGGCGCCGGGCAAGAACCCGCTCGCGGTCGAGCAGGGGCTGCTGAAGGCGGTGCCGCAGCACTACATGCTGCATGCGCACCACTGGCTGATCCTGCATGGACGTTATGTCTGCAAGGCGAGAAAGCCCGAGTGCTGGCGCTGCGTCATCCGCGAATGGTGCCGGTTCGAACCGAAGACCCCTGCCCCGAAGGGGGCCTGAAATTGCCGTGAAGGTGAACGGCGGATGTACGGTTTCTGAACGGTTTTCGTGCCGGCGCTTTGCTCGTACCGCCCCTCCACCAAGCGTGCCGGGTGGGCCTTTCGAGCTTAGCTCTCAAGGCCTTCGCCCTCAGCGCCCCCAGGTGCTCACTGTTTACATCGTACCGTAGCCGCGGGCCATGGCGGCGGCGAAGGCCGGGATGAAGATGAGGAGCGCAGCTTCGGCGTAGAGGAAGCGGCGAACGCTGTTTACATCGGCATCCGACGGGGCGGTGCCGGCCTTGCGCCAGCGGATGATTGCCATGGTTGGCGGGATCGACAGCAGCCCGATGCCGACGAAGGCGAGGATCTTGGCCCAGAAGACCCAGTTGCCGAGATAGTACTCCCAACCCGCGCCGCCGTAGATGACGCGGATGATGCCGACGACCACGACGAGGCCCGCGACCGCGCCGTAGGCGCCGTCGATTTTGCTCAGCTGCATCAGGCGGTTACCCTCGATGCCGGGGCGCAGCAAAGCGAACTCGGCGGCAAAGATCGCCACCAGGGTGAACACCGCCAGGTGGTGGGCGATGGCGAGGATGAGGTTCAGGTCGAGCATTCGAAATTCTCTCGCGTCGGGCGGGCCCGGATGTTAACAGTGTTAGCATTGCCTGATACGAGCCAATGTAAGCAATGTCAACATCTGACGACGAGCCGCGCTACCACCATGGCGACCTTCGCCGGTCGCTGATCGCCGGTGGGCTGGTGCTGCTCGAGGAGAAGGGCGCTGCGGCACTCGGGCTGCGCGAAATCGCCCGCCTGGTGGGAGTATCGGCCGCAGCGCCTTACCGGCATTTCGCCGACCGCAAGGCGTTGCTCGAAGCGGTAGCGGCGGAAGGATTCCGCGATTTCAGCAAGGCGATGGCGAAGGCGGCGGAGGGCGTCGGCGAGGACGGGCAGCTGGCGGCGATGGCCTTTGCCTATGTGCGTTTCGCCCTCGACCAGCCGGCTCTGTTCAGGCTGATGTTTTCGTCGGAGCTGCATCCCTATCGCGATCCCGAACTCAGGGGGCATGCCGATGCAGCCTACGCCACCATAGCGGTGGCTGCGGCACGCGAGGAT
>JBAZUW010000325.1:0-3775 GCA_041661205.1 Phycisphaerales bacterium | reverse complement strand
GACCGGGCGGCCCTCACCGCCGAGGTGATCTCCTATCGCGGGCGCAGCGCCATGCGCGAAGTCGGCAAGGCGATGGGCCTCTCCGCCGACACGCTCTCCTCTCTGGCCAAAGACCTCGACTGGTGGAGCCAGAACCCCCAGCACAGCGATCGCACCAAGCAGCTCGGCCTCAACCCCAACGAGCCGCACCTGAAGGCCACGCTCGCGCTGGCGAGCCAGATCATGGGCTTCCCGCGTCACCTCTCCCAGCATGTGGGCGGGTTTGTCATCACCCGCACACCGCTGAGCGAGCTCGTGCCCATCGAAAACGCCGCGATGGCCGATCGCACCGTGATCGAGTGGGATAAGGACGACATCGAGGCGATGGGCATGCTCAAAGTCGACGTCCTGGGCCTGGGCATGCTCTCCTGCCTGCGAAAAACCTTCGACCTCATCACCACTTCCGGCGGCCCAAGCCTCACCCTCGCCACCATCCCCCCCGAAGACCCCATCACCTACGACATGATCTGCAAGGCCGACACGGTGGGGGTCTTTCAAATCGAAAGCCGCGCCCAGATGTCGATGCTCCCCCGGCTCAAACCCCGCTGTTACTACGACCTGGTCATCGAAGTCGCCATCGTTCGCCCCGGGCCGATTCAAGGCCAAATGGTGCACCCGTACCTCAAACGCCGCAGCGGCCAAGAGCCCATCGTCTACGCCTCGCCCGAGATCGAGCGCGTCCTCAGCCGCACCCTGGGCGTGCCGCTGTTTCAAGAGCAGGCCATGGCCCTCGCCGTCGTCGCCGCCGGCTTCACCCCCGGTGAGGCCGACCAGCTCCGACGCGCCATCGCCTCCTGGAAACGCAGCGGGTCGGCCATCAAGGCCTTCGAAAAGCAGCTCATCAATGGCATGCTCGCCCGCGGGCACACGCGCACCTTCGCCGAGCAGGTCTTCACGCAGATCAGCGGCTTCTCCGGCTACGGCTTCCCCGAATCCCACGCCGCCAGCTTCGCCCTGCTCGTCTACTCGTCATGCTGGCTGAAGCGCCACCACCCCGCCGCCTTCGCCGCGGCTCTCATCAACAGCCAACCCATGGGCTTCTACCAACCCGCCCAGATCATCCGCGACGCCCAGGCCCACGGCGTCGAGGTTCGCCCGGTCGACGTCAACCACAGCCAATGGGATTGCACGCTCGAGCCCACGCCCGCCGGGCCTGCCATCCGCCTGGGCCTGCGCCAGGTCAAGGGCCTGCCCCAGCGCGAGGCCGAGCGCATCGTTCGCGCCGTGGCTGCCCACGGCCCGTTTGCCTCGGCCGCCGCCCTCTGGCGAGCCAGCGCCACCAGCGCCGCCGCCCTGCGAAGGCTGGCCCAGGCCGATGCCTTCACGTCGATGGGTCTTACCCGCCAGCGTGCCGTGTGGGCGGTGCAGGCCCTGCGCGACCAGCCCATGCCGCTCTTTGCACACCTGCAAGGCGACACCGGGCCCGAGGCCGAAGCAAGCGAGCTCCCCGATCGCTCCCCCCTCAGCGAAGTCTCGGACGACTATCGCAGTGTGGGGCTGTCGCTCAAGTCCCACCCCATCGCCTTCATCCGCGATGCCCTCGCGGCTCAAGGCGTGACGCCCAACGCCTCCCTCGCCGACCCGGCCCAAACCCGCGCCGGCAGCCGCGTGACCGTCGCCGGTCTCGTGCTGGTGCGCCAACGCCCCGGCACGGCCTCGGGCATCGTCTTCATGACCATCGAAGACGAAAGCGGCGTCGCCAATCTCATCGTGCGCCCGCAGGTTTACGAAAAGTTTCGGGCCGCCGCCCGCCACAGCCAGACCATCGCCGCCAGCGGCCTCGTCGAGCGACAGGGCGACGTGGTGCACGTGATGGTCCAGCGCATCCGGGCCATCAGCGTGGCGGGGGAGACGATTCACAGCGCCAGCAGGGATTTCCACTGACACGCACGCGCACCGTCCGGTCGCCCCGCCCACGCGCGCAGAAAAAAGCCCGAGGCAGTGCCCCGGGCCTGAGTCAATCTGGTTGAGCCAGCGTCAGCCGATTACTGGCTGAGACGGGGGGCGTTGCCGCCGGCCGCACCGGGCCGACCCTGGCCGGTGATGTTGATCTCGCCGTTGCGCTCTTCAAACTGGCGGACCACCTGGCCCAGGCTGATGGCCAGGCGCTTGGCCCCGGCCCAGTTCATCACCACGCGGCTGCCCACACCGAAGACCAGCATCGGCTGGTTGTCCGGGCCGGGCACCGGCAGGTTGATCCCGAAGTCCAGCACCACCTCGTCATTGGTGGTGGAGGTGCGGATGGTGTTGGCGTAGGTCGTCTGCATCTTGGATTCGTCGATGCGGAGCTGAACCTGACGAGACTCGTTGGGGGCGTCGGACATGGGATCCTTTCCGCCGCGGCTGGCGGCGATGCGAACCAAGGCGTACGAACCAAGGCACAAACAGTTGTGCCGAAACTGCATCGAACGGTTGGAGCTCCCCCGGCCCGGCAACGGGCGGGGGAGAAGTCTACGCCGCGTGCGGCGTGCGGGGAAGCGGAGGACGAAGAGACGAAGTTCCGCAGAGACGAAGAGACGAAGTTCCGGGTTCCCCCGGGCCGCCGCCGTTCTTCCGAATCTTCCGCTTCCTCTTCCCTAATGCCTAGTGCCTAGTGCCTAGTGCCTCGTGCCTACTGCCTAATGCCTAATGCCTAATGCCTAGTGCCTAGTCCCGAGTGCCGATTCCCAGTGCCCGCCGCATCGCATCGCAATGCGGCCAAATGCCGAAGGGGGGACTTGAACCCCCACACCTTTAAAGGGTACCGGATTTTGAGTCCGGCGCGTCTGCCATTCCGCCACTTCGGCGTGGAGGAGATGCTAGGCGGCTCCATCGACGAGATATCGCGGCCCCACCGTCTCCCATGTGACCCTTCTGTCCAAGAGGGGCTCCCCGCGTACCATTCCTTATGCTTGACTGGACCACATGCCCGGCGGTCGAACGCACGGCCGACAAGGTAAGCGGGGCGTGGGTCTTCCGCGGCACCCGCGTGCCCGTCAAAGCCCTCTTCGAGAACCTCGAGGGCGGTGCCAGCCTCGCCGAGTTCCTCGAGTGGTTCCCCGACGTGACGCGCACCCAGGCCGAACAAGTTTTGGCCCACGCCGAAAAGAGCCTGGTGGCGTGAGAGTGCTCTTTGACCAAGGCACGCCGTTGCCGCTTCGCCGCTCGTTGGCTGGGCACGACGTCAAGACCGCATCCGAAATGGGTTGGGGCGAGCTTTCCAACGGCGACCTGCTCGCGGCCGCGAGAAGGTTTTCGACGCTGGTGACGACCGATCAGGGCCTCCGCTACCAGCAGAATCTCGAAGGTCGCGCACTCGCGATTCTCGTCTTGCCCACCACCAGTTGGCCCAAACTTAAGCCTCGTACCGAAACGATTGCGCAGGCGCTCGGGCGGCTGCGTCCGGGCGACTTCGTCGAGTTCGAACTCTAAGCCAACCTCGCCACCCCGCGCAGCGCACGGTGCGGACAACGAATATCGAATCACGAATGCCGGCACCCGCCCTACGCCGCGATCCGCACGCCGCGAACCGCGCCGCTGGTCGCCCCCAGCCCGTCCATCCCGAACTGCACAATCACCGCGTCGCTGGCCTCGCCGCCGCGTGTGCCCCTGAAACCCTCCACGATGTACTGGGCCCCCTGCGAGGCGGCGCTGGCGGGGACGGTGCTGTCGGTGAAGCTCGCCCGGCGGCTCTCGGCGGTGCTGCCGGGCGCCCCGCCGATGCCCACAAAGTTCGCAGCGCGTCACAACTGGGCGG
>JBAZUW010000324.1:0-3781 GCA_041661205.1 Phycisphaerales bacterium | reverse complement strand
GGCTCCATCCCCCTGCTGACTCGCCCCGAAGAGATTCGCCTTGCGAAGAAGATCGAGACCACGCGCATGATCTTCCGGCGCCGCTGCTTGGAGAGCGAGTACGTCGTCTCACAGGCCGTCGAGATTCTCAAGATGGTGCACAAGGGCGAGCTGCCCTTTGACCGCACCATGCGCATCTCCACCGCCGAGCCCGACGCCAAGAACAAGATCGCCCGCCGCATCCCCGTCAACCTCCCCACCATCGAGCGCTTGCTCGAACTCAACCGAGCCGACTGGGAAAGCCTACAGCAGGCCATCAAGGCCGAAGACGCTGTGAAGGCCGACGAGCTGCGCGCCCGCCTGGCCGCCCGTCGCCGGCGCATGGCCACCCTCACCGAGGAACTGAGCCTGCGTACCGGGCGCATCATTCCTCTCATGCGAAAGCTCCGCAGCATCGCCAAGAAGATGCAGGAGCTGGACATCGAGATCCGCCGCGCCACCGGGCAGGACGTCGGCAAGGCGCGCCGCAATCGCCCGCTGAAGAAGTACGACCCCGAAGACATCGCCGTGATGCGCGAAGAAGTCGACGGCCTCAAGTCGCTCCTGCTCGAAAACCCCGGCGACGCCGTTCGCCGCGTTCGCGACCTCAACACCGTCTTCTGGGAATACGAGCAGGCCAAGCGCGACCTCTCGGGCGGCAACCTGCGCCTCGTCGTCTCCATCGCCAAGAAGTACCGCAACCGGGGCCTCTCCTTCCTCGACATCATCCAGGAAGGCAACACCGGCCTGATGCGCGCCGTCGACAAATATGAATACAAGCGGGGCTACAAGTTCAGCACCTACGCCACGTGGTGGATCCGCCAGGCCATCACCCGCGCCATCGCGGATCACGCCCGCACCATCCGCATCCCCGTGCACATGATCGAGACGATGTCCAAGCTCCGCAACTTCCAGAAGGCCATGCTTCAGGAAACCGGCATGGAGCCGACCATCGAGGAACTCTCCGACCGCGCGGGCATGAGCAGCACCGAAGTTCGACGCGTGATGAAGATCAGCCGCCACCCCGTGAGCCTGGACCGCCCCGTGGGCGAGAGCGAAGACAGCTACTTCGGCGACTTCATCGAGGACGACTCGCAGCACGCCCCGGGTGATGTCGCCGCCAGCGACATGCTCAAGGCCCGCATCGAGACGGTGCTCAAGACCCTCACCTACCGCGAGCGCGAGATCATCAAGCTCCGCTACGGCATCGGCGACGGCTACACCTACACCCTGGAAGAAGTCGGCCGCATTTTCAAGGTCACCCGCGAACGCGTCCGCCAGGTGGAGGCCAAAGCCATCCGCAAGCTCCAGCACCCGGTGCGGGCCCGCAAGCTTCAGGGCTTCGTCGAAGGCAACGTGTACAAGGAAGTCCGCACCGAGGTCAAGGCCGATGCCGCCCACCTCCACGGGGCATCCGCCGGCGCGTTCAACATCGCGATCCCCGCCGTGGCCCCCGCCTCCACCCCCGCCGTGCTCGAAGAGCCGGAGTTCGACGCGGCCGACGCCGGCGACGAACTGGACATGATGTCCTGATGATCTTGGCCCCGGATAGCCGGGTATAGTCTCCCTCCCTGGGGAGTAGCCCCCGCGGCGTGTGCCGCGGCTGTATGGGTCGTCAACACGGTGGGGCTGTGCATCCAGCCCCTCCCGGTCCGTACGCAAGCGCCTTCACACGCGCGTGGCAAGACCAGCCGTCCATGATGCGTCGTTTGGCCGCGCTGGCATTTCGCCAATCGAGCGGCTGGCGGCGTTGCGGAGGCCGCTTGTGCCGCACTTCTTGCTCGCGTTTCAGTCTATTCCCCCAGCTCATTCTTCCCACACATGGGCGTACGTCTGCTTCATCGCGCTGGTCTGCGTCTTCCTCGCACTCGACCTCGGCATACTCAACCGAAAAGCCCACGTCATCTCCATGAAGGAAGCCGTCCGCTGGTCCATCATCTGGATCACCTGCGGCCTCGCCTTTTCCGCCATCGTGTACCTCGCATACGAAAACCATTGGCTGGGGCTGGGCTTGGACACACCCATGTATGGGGCCGAATCGTCCGCCGGCAAACACGCTGTGGTGAACGGTACCGTGGGCGGCTTTGAAGCTGCCAAGCAATATCTCGCGGGGTACCTTGTCGAGAAGTCCTTGGCGATGGACAACATCTTCGTCATCGCCATCGTGTTCAGTTACTTCGGTATCCCCGACAAATACCAGCACCGCGTGCTCTTCTGGGGCATCATCGGCGCGCTGCTGATGCGCGGGGCCATGATCTACCTCGGTGCTGAACTCGTTCATCGCTACACGTGGATCCTTATTCTTTTCGGGTTGTTCCTCCTCCTCACCGCCCTGAAGATGATGCTCATCAAGGGGAGCGATGACCCGAGCAAAAACCCCGCGGTCCGACTGGCACGTCGTTATCTGAATGTGACGGAGTTCCTTGACGGATCCCGATTCTTCACCCGACGCACCCTGGCACCGACCTATTCCAAAGACCCGGTCAGCGGCGAGATGAAAATGGATCCCCCGCCCCCAGGCACTCTCGCCAAGCGAACCCACCTCACCCCGCTCTTTCTCGCCCTGGTGGTGGTCGAGTTCACCGATCTCGTCTTCGCCGCCGACAGCATCCCCGCCGTCTTCGCCATCACCCCCGACCCCTTCATCGTCTTCACCAGCAACATCTTCGCCATCATGGGCCTGCGTTCGCTCTACTTCTGTCTGGCTGCGGCCATCGGCCGCTTCCGGCTCCTCAAGCCCGCGCTCATCGTCATCATGGCCTTTGTGGGCGTGAAACTCATGCTCATGGCCACACCTCCGTACATCGACAACATCGCCGGCTGGGTTGGCCTCACGGTGGCCGAGGGCAAATCAATCAAGATCCCCACCACCTGGTCTCTAGGCGTCGTTCTGGGCGTGCTGATGTTCGGCATCGTGGGCTCACTCTTGTTGCCCCCCAAGCCAGCTCACAAACCCACCTGATCGCCGACGATCCCGCGCCAAAACTGTGCCACCGGGGAAGCCGCCCTGGGCTTCCTCAGTGCCGAACGTGCAACCCGCACCGAAAACCGCGGCACCTCTTCTCACCCCGCCGGCGGCGAAAACGGCAGCGCCCCATCCCCCACCAGCCACGAATACGACCCCAGCACCGCCCGCACATGATCACTTGCCCTGTGTCGCGTGCGTACATACTCGTACGCGTTTGACGCAAGCTCGCGGGTCTTCGGCCGGTCGCCCAGGATGTCCCGCAGCACCGCGCCCCAATTCTGACCTTCCGGCTTCGCCACGGTTCTTGCCGTTCGCCCATCCTGCAGATAGCTCACGCTCGCATCCGCGGCCGCCGCCACGATCATCCCCGATGCAAACGCCTCCAGAATAATGCTCCGCACTTCACCCCTCGCCTCAGGCTGAATCAATACCGACCCATCCAGCAACAAGTCGCGTCGCGACTCAAGCTCCTCGATGAGCGTGAAGCGTTCGAGCAGGTTCAGGTCCCGGGCCCGCCTCCACAGCCCCGCGCGCCGCGCCGCCAGCGCGTCACAAAAGATCAGCATCTCCGGGTGTTCCCCGGCCACCTCCGCAACGCCAGTCAGCGCCGCGTCAAACGCCTTGGCATCGCGCCCGGAGCCCACCAGCATCAGCGACGGTGTCACTCCTTCGGGCAGCACCGGCCGAAGCACCGGCGGCGCGTGCACACCCCATGTCGCCAGCCGCACCGCCGCCTCGCCGGGCCCCACCGCTTCCACCAGCGACCGCTCGATGGTCTCATCGGGCGCAATGAAC
>JBAZUW010000323.1:3252-3788 GCA_041661205.1 Phycisphaerales bacterium | reverse complement strand
GATAGCGCATGGGGCGAAAGACCTCGGCGACCTGAGCGGAGGTCGCTTCTTCCCCTCGGTCGACCGTTGCGAGAATCTTGGCGATCCTGCTGCGCGTCGTCTGGTCGAGCGATTTCGTGAAAGGGTCCACGAACGTGTCCGCCGCCGCAGGCACGAGCAGCGCGCTGGACGCGATCAGGAACGCCGGAACAAATGGTGTGCATACACACAATCGCATAACGATCACTCCAATGAGGCCCCGGATCCTCGTCATTTGCCACCCTCCGTCCATCAACCATGCCCACAACCGGCCTCGGCGTCAATGACAGGGAAAGTCAAACTTGAACTGCATTCCGCAGGTTGCCTATCTTGACGGCCGCAATACGAATTCCGCCAGGGCTTTGCCTGGACCCAGGAGGACCTTGACGAATCGCTCGCTGCGGTCCGAGCAGACGGCAGGCTCTCGCTCCGCTCGGCCTCACTCCGTTCGGCATGCCGCCCCGTCTGCTCGACCTCCGCTTACTCACCCGACTACTCCGCCGGAACTAGGCAGGCAC
>JBAZUW010000323.1:0-3242 GCA_041661205.1 Phycisphaerales bacterium | reverse complement strand
GGTCGCCGGGCCCGTGGTTGTAGCGAAACGCGGAGCGGCAGTAGGCGGCGGCGCCCCCGTAGCCGCCGCGGGCCACGCGGATCGAGCCCGTTGTGGGCCCCGTTGGATCCGTCCCTGGAGACTGCCTGTAGTAGTCCTTATCATAGTAGTCCGCGCACCACTGCCACACGTTCCCGTGCATGTCGTACAGCCCCCAAGCATTCGGCTTCTTCTGGCCCACCGCGTGCGTCATACCCCCCGCGTTCTTGTTGAACCATGCCACATCGAGCAAGCCGTCTTCGTCGTCGCCACAGCACCACCGCGTTGTCGTTCCCGCACGGCATGCATATTCCCACTCGGCTTCCGTGGGCAGCCGATACTCCCGCCTCGCCTTTTGCTCCTCCGGCATCGATGACAGCCGCCGGCAGAACTCTTGGCAATCGTCCCACGACACCGTCTCCACCGGATGCCGGCTGGTGTCCTGACCAGCCACCCTCTTTGCATCGCCCGGCCGCACCTTGGCCTCTCCTTCGGAGAGCGGCGGCTGGAAGGTCGACACACCCACCTGCTTCTCGGTGAACGCACTCGGGTTGATGCCCATCACCTTCTCATATTCGCCTTGGGTCACGGGATACACTGCCACATAGAAGGGCTTGGTGATCTTCACCCGGTGGCGCGGGCCTTCCCCTGGCACTCGATCGAAGTAGTACTTGTCGGTGGGGAACTTCGCCTTGCCTTCGGCCAACGCCCACTCGATCTCCTCCGGCGTCGAGCCCATCTCGAACTCCCCCGGCGAGATCAAGACCAGCTTCATGCCGATCGAATTGGTCACTTCCAGCGGCAAGCCAAGGCGCGCCGCCCATTGCTTCTGGAGCTGCGCCGCCCCCTCAGCCCCGGCCCCTCTCCCGTTCCGGGAGACGGGAAAGGAGGAAAGCGTCACGTCGACCTGGCCGCCCTGGCTCACGGCCACCTGGCTCCCCTCGGGCACGCGGAGCGTGGTCTTGCGGCCGTCGCGACCGCGGATCGTGATCACGATCCCCAACGCCAGGGCGCCCACCAGCACCACCGCGCCGACTCCCAACCCGATCGCCAGGGCCTTGCGACGATCCAGGCCCCAGAAGAGCCGCTCATGGATATCCTTGCCCGTCTCCGGGCGGCCGTTGTTGTCAAACGTGTGCTCGACCTTCGCACGGGCCTTTTGCCGCGTGCCCGTCGCGCCCTCGGTGAACTCGCGGAGGAACGCCAGCGCACCCTCGCTCGAGGGTTCTTCTTCCATCGGTGCTCGCCGGCACGCGCTCAGGAAGCCCTCCAAGTCGGCGATCACCTCGGTCATCGATTGCTGGCGCTCGTGGGCGCACTTGGCGATCATCTTCCGGAAGATCGCATCGAGTTCTCCGGGCACCTCGGGCCGCGCTTCGCAGAGCGACGGGATCGGCGCCTCGCGGTGCGCCAGAAACAGTTGGGTGAAGATCTCTCCCTTGTAGGGCGGTTGACCGGTCAAGAGCCGGTAGAGCGTACAGCCCAGCGAGTAGATATCGCTCCGCGCATCCGCTTCGTGAGTGTTCAAGGCCTGCTCGGGCGCCATGTAATCGCCCGTGCCCATCACTTGCCCACTCTGCGTGAGCCGATCGCCCCCCCTCTCCTCCATGGCCGCTTGCTCCATTCGGGCCAGACCCATGTCGAGGATCTTGACGGTCCCCTTGCGGTCCAAGAGCAGGTTGGCGGGCTTGATGTCGCGGTGGACGATCCCCTGCTCATGGGCGTATTGTAGTCCGCGTGCCGCTTGGAGGATGCACTCCACCGCCTGGCGCACGCCCAGCGGCCCGTGGTCCTTGACGACCGCTGCCAGATCCTTGCCCTCGACGTATTGCATGGCGAAGTAGTGCACCCCGTCGTGCTCGCTGGCGTCGTAAGCGGTCACGATGTTGGGATGCTCCAGGCGCGCCGCCGCCTCGACCTCGCGGTAGAAGCGTTTCACCGCGTCGGGCGACTTCATCATGGCACGGGAGATCATCTTGATGGCCACCAGGCGCCTCATGCGCCGGTGCCGGGCCTTCAAGACCACGCCCATGCCCCCCTGGCCAAGCTTGTCGAGGATCACGTAGTCGCCAAACAGCAGGCTGGCGCCCTTGCCCTGGCACACGGCCGCCACCTGGTAGTTAGTCAGCTTCCCGGCTTGAACCAACCGGGCGGCCAGCGTATCGCCGTCCCCGGGCCGCTCGGCCGGGGGCAGGCTGCTCATGAATCCCTGGATCTCTGCGGCCGCCATCAGACCGCTCTGGGACAGGTTGCGGGTGAACTGGTCCAGGCTGATCGGCATCGCCACCCCCAAACAGAAAATGGTACCAACCAGTATAGCCACCCTGCGGGGGAGGTGAAAGTCTTGTGGCCCAAGGAGCCGCAAGAGAATAACTTGGCCAATTATCGTAGGGAGGACTTCAGCCCGCCCCGTCTCTTCCAGGCGGACTGAAGTCCGCCCTACGACGAAATGAGCTGTGCGAGGGGGACAGTGCCTGGCCTGACATCAACCCGGCGGGGGGGGCGGCGATTGTTCGCGTCTTCCGGTTCTGGGTCCAAGCAGATCGTGGTTTCTCGCGGGCCCGCACCCAAAACCGGAAGTGCTATTCCACCTCTGGGCGGGTGAAGGGCGTCACCTCGCGGCGCCCGCTACGTTTGAGCGGAACCAGCTCCTGGGCCAGGGCGCATCTCCTCTAAGGCAAGGCGCGAAGGCTATGTGGCCCCCGGCCGGCAACTGGGCCTGTCCCTGGAACGCTATTTCCGCGAAGCCCCTCAGACGCGATAATATGATCAGGCCGAGCGCGACTGATGACAAGGAGTGGCAAAATGACCCGACAACTGACTGCGATCATCGAGCGGGAAGGGGACGGTTACGTCGCGCTATGTCCGGAACTGGACATTGCCAGCCAAGGGGAAACCATCGAGCAGGCGCGAGAGAACCTTCAGGAGGCGGTAGAACTGTTCTTCGAGTCCGCCTCAGCCGAGGAGATCCGCGGACGTCTCCACGACGAAGTCTACGTGACACGATTGGAGATCGCAATTGGGTAGACTGCGCGTGTTGTCAGGGAGCGAAGTCTGCGGGATCCTGGCGAAGCACGGCTTTGCGGAAGTGCGCCGGCGAGGCAGCCACGCCGTCATGCAGAAACGGCTCGCCAACACGACGATCACGGTCCCCGTCCCTCTCCACGCTGAACTGCGAATCGGCACGCTGAATTCAATCATTCGGCAATCAGGAATCCCCCGTG
>JBAZUW010000322.1:0-3795 GCA_041661205.1 Phycisphaerales bacterium | reverse complement strand
CCCCGAACTCCTCGCTCTCATCCAGCAAATCCAGCACGCGATCCAACGCCGCCAGATTGCTCTGAATCGCCGTCGCCGTGTTCGTCAACGTCTCCAGGGGCCCCAGCAGCATCAGCAGATACGTCGAGAACATCATCACATCGCCGATGGTGAGCTCACCCTTGACCACCCGCGACCCGCCATAAATCAGCACGCCCGCGCTGGCCGCGGGGATCATCACGCTCCACGCCACCTCCAGCACGCGCGACCACCACCACGTGAGCACCTCAATCCGCGTCATGTAGTGCTGCCCGATGGTAAAGCGGCTGCTCTCCGCCCGCTCCCGCGCAAAGCCCCGCACCACCCGCATGCCGCCGAAGGCCTCGGTGGTCGTCGCGTCCACGCCCTGCCGCACCACCTTCGCATCCCGATACAAGGGCCGAATCCGCCCGATCCAGGTCTTGTGCGTCACCCACACCACCGGCACCAGCATGACCGCACCCACCAGCATCCGCCAATCCACCCACGCCAGCACAATCAGCGTGCCGGTGAGCTGCACGATGGCCCGCCAGGGGTTGTACACCATGCTGAACAGCAGCTCGCCCGCCAGCCCCGCGTCATCACGCAGCAGGCTGGCCATGCCGCCGCTCTTGTAGTGGTGAATCCGGTGCAAAGGCAGCTTCACCGCATGCTCGAACGCAATCCTGCGGATGTGCGCCTGCAGGCGCTTGGTCACTCGCGTCATCTGCCAGCGCCCAAACGTGCCGATGAGCACGCTCAGCAGCGACAGCGCCACCATCGCCCCGCCCAGCCACCACAGGATCGCGATCCGATCAATCGGCTCGCCCAAAAACGCCTTCACCTGCGCCGGCAACCCCTCCGGCCCAGGGTTATTCGTCAGCACATAGTCCAGCGCCACCTTGGTCGACGCCGGCACGATCAGCCCGATGAGCGTCGTCAGCGAAAGCGTCGCCAGCGAGGCGTACACAAACACCCGATGCCCGTCGAAGACCCCGCTCCGCGTCGAGAGGTCCAGCCGCCCCGATGTGAACTTCCAGAAACTCCGGTACAGTTCAAAGAACCCGCGAGACCGCTTCGTGCGCGTCTCACGCTGGCTCTTCTCGTCCGTGGCCTTCTTCGCCCAGGATTCAGCCCAGGGGCGTTGACGCTTGTACTCGGTGTATTTGCCGCGGCTGCTCTCACGCCTGGAAATCATCGCCCGATCCTAGCGCTGCTCCACCCGCATCCACCCCACCGCCGCGTTAACCTCCCGCAATCGCATCGATCAACGCATCGACATCCCCCTGGTCCACATTCCCATCCCCATTGAAATCCGGGTCGATGCCAGTGTCGTTGCCGCCCCCCGCCACGACGTTGATGAGGTAGTCCACATCCCCCTGATCCGCATTGCCATCCTGGTTCAGATCAAGATCCGGCGCACATCCCGCGATATGCACCGATACGTCATCCACCCCGGCCTCAACGATCGAGCCGCCCCCGAGGTCCCGCGCCAGGAACCTCAGCCTCATCGTGCTCGTCGGAGTGAGCACGTTCTCAAGCACGAACGACCTGGTGACCCACACCCCGGCATTCTCACTCACATCCTCCAGCGTCACCCAGGTCGCCCCGTCATCGTTTGAAACCTGCACCGGCATGGAGTCCGCATTGGGGTTCGCCCCCGCGTTGTTGCTGTACCACCGGGCATACGTCAGCACCGCCGCGCCCGCCCGCGTATACCGAGGCACCACCGCGCTGAATCTGGGACTCGTCAGCGTCGTCGTCCCGCCGTCCACGTCAAACGCGCCCACCCCGCCCCCGGCCGCCAGCCCGGTCATCCAGCAGTTCACGCCATTGGGCGAGTTGTCCATCCCCGGCTGCGCCGCCGTCTGCTGGGGCACGCCTCGCTGCCACAAGCCCGCCGTCGCGTTGTCGCCCGGGGCCCCAACCCTCCAGCCCCGGTCCATCTCCATGTCGTCCTCAAAATTCAACACATCCTGCCCTGCGCCCGCGGCCCGATACGCGCCCATCCCCCCCTCCGCCGGCAGCCGCACCACAACCCCGGTCGACGACGTAGCCTCAAAGTAGTAACTCACCACCTCCGGACACGCCGCGCTCGGCAACATCGCCGTATACACCGTTCCGGTCGATTCATTCACCGGCGTCGTCACCCACGGGCCGGTGCCCACCCGCGCCACCAGCCGCGGCGCGCCCACCACCGTGCCCGCTCCCGGCATCACCGAAAATGCCACGGGTGTACCACTGCCAGCGTCCACCCGCAGCGGCAGTTCGCCATCCAGCTCCATCACCAGCGGGCGGCTCGCAAACTCGCACAGCGTCAATGCGCCCGCCAGATTCTCCTCCCCCGTCGGCACGATCTGATCCGCCGGCAGCACAAATCCAAACGCGCCCGTATCACGCAGCTCGATCGTCATCCCTAGCACGCCGCGAACGCCGTAGCTCCAGTCCAGCGCGTTCCCCGCCGCCGGATAGATCGTCGTATACACCGGCCCCTGCGCGTAGGTCACCCCGTTGACCCCGCGAATGCTCGACTGAATCGCCACGTCCAACGCCGCAAACACACCAAAATCCGGCGGCAGCGTCGCCGTCCACGCCCAGGGAGACATCACCAGCTGCGAATAACTATGAAAATCCATGTGCGAGCGGATCCGCGGCTCGGACTCCACAAAGTCCCTCAAATGCTGCGTCTCAACCTCGCTGAACGCCGACACCCCGCGAAAAATCTCGCTCGTCGGATCCGCGCTCGACCCTTCACCTCCGAAACCCAAATCCCAGTTGCGATTCATGTCCACACCAAACGAGCCGACCGCATTCGGCCGCCGGTTCTTCCGCCACAACCGGTTGTTCGGCGTCCATGTGTACGCATACCCATCCGGATTCACCACCGGAATGACGATCACCTCGCACTGATCCAGCACGCTGCGCACCCGCGAGTCCGTCGCGTAACGCTCCAGCATCTGGTCGGCCAGATACATGTTCGTCATCGGGCTGATCCACTCCCGCGCGTGCTGGCACCCCTGAAAGAAAATCGCCGGGCGGCTCGCCCGCGGGTTCCCAGGCAAATCCGGCCCGCTGAAGCGCATCCCGTACGTCGTGCGCCCTTCCAAACTCTGCCCGATGTTGAACGAGCTCGCCATCCCCGGATACGCCGCCACCAAATCCAGCATGTGCTGATTAATCTCATCCAGCGTGCGATACGTGCTGAACCATCCGATGTCCGCCTGCGCATGCGCCGCCGCAATCTGCGCCTGCTCCGCATCCAGCAACGCCTGCACGTCCGACACCATCACCTGCGGCTTGAACCCGGCCGCCTTCAACGCGTCCAACTGCGCCTGCGTCACCTGCACATCCACCGGCCCGATGCCGATATTGCAATCCCACACCGCGGTGCAGCCCTGCATCACCTGGTCAAACTCGCGCTGGTTGGTAGTCGTCACCCGCACCAGCTTCTGGCCGGGGTAGGGCCCGGGCGGGGCGCTGGGCTGGGCCAAGACCGACGCGGCCAGACCGGCAAAAGCGACGATCACCGAAAAGTTGCGCGCAAACCCTGACATCAGCTACCCCCTTGTTTGTCGCCGCCGCGATACGCTCTTGCTTCGCACGCCGCCCGCCACGAGGCCCACCATGACAACCGCCCAGCGTACCCGACTTCTACTCATTTCCCTCGCCAATGTTGCCATCGCGGCCACAATTTGCCTGGGCCAACCAGCCCCCTCCCCCGCCGCCCCCACCAACCCCGGAGTATCGGACACCGTGTACCCGACCGCCTGCGTCGCCGCCGATCATCGCCTCGCCTCC
>JBAZUW010000321.1:0-3804 GCA_041661205.1 Phycisphaerales bacterium | reverse complement strand
GTTGCTCCTTGATGGGATTGCTTGTTCCCGCCGGGAGTGTTTCCCGGCTGGAGCAACAGGTCTTCATACCCATCGGACCTCGCGGCGAGGTCAGTGCGGCGTGCCAAGAGACGTGGGCGTTCGGCACTGACCTTTCACCAAAGCGTGAAAGGTCAGTGGCACTACGGAATCGCAACCAGAAAACTCGGCTGCAGGCGGCCTTCTTTGTCACCTTTGTTCTGCACCAGCAGGCCCTGGCCGTTGACGAGGTTGTAGGGGAAGCGCTGGCGGATGTCCTTGATGCGCGGGGCGAGCACGGGGGAGCCGCCTCGGGAGGTGTCGAGGTCTGAGGCGGGGAAGACACCGATGGTGACCATGCTGCGGCGGGGGCCGTGGTAGTAGTAGGCCTCTTCGCCTTCGCGGCGGAGTTCCAGCGTCGCCTGCTCGGCCGCCTCTCGCGCGGCTTGCACGTCGTCGGGTGAGGCCTGGCGGCCCTGGTTCGCGGCGTCGTAGACGCCCACCTGCAGGGAGTAGGCCGCCCGCTTGCCTTGCTTG
This sequence comes from Phycisphaerales bacterium, assembly GCA_041661205.1. Lineage (GTDB taxonomy): Bacteria > Planctomycetota > Phycisphaerae > Phycisphaerales > UBA1924 > RI-211. The sequence goes on along the minus strand of JBAZUW010000321.1, from coordinate 3,270 downwards.
GCTTTGACGTTGGCCAGGTCGTACTGGGGCAGGGTGCCGGCGACGTGATCGACCAGCGGGGGGGAGAGGACCGCGCCCTCGAAGGGCTTGGCGTCGTCGACCGTGATGGACTTGACGTGTTCCAGGTCGCGTTGGGCGGCGGAGTCGTCGAACTTGGCGTAGTGGCCGTAGGCGACGACCCAGGCATCGCCACGTTGTTCGGCGTAGGCGTCGGGGAGGCTGCCCTTGGTGCGGACTTTTTCAGCCGCGGCTTCGGCGGCGGGCTTGGCCCCTTCGCCCCGGAAGGAGACGATCACGATGGACCACTCCGTGGTGACCTTGCCGGGGGCGGCCTGGGCGGCGGCGGGCTTGAGGACGTCTTTGCTGCGCTTCTTGAGGGACTCGAGCTTGGCCTTGTCGGCGGGGTTCATTTGAGAGCCGGGCTGGGCGAGCGCGGGACGCGCAAGGGTCGACAGGGTGAGGGCGGCCACGAGGGTCCAGGGGAAGTTATGTGAGAAAAAGTGGTGTGTCCGCATGGTGGTTATGCCTTGTAAGGTATTGGGGACAAAAAGTTTACGGCACTTCAGTCAACATTGGGGTATTTTGTAGCATGAGGGGGGGGACCGTCGATACACGTAGCCATCGGGGCAGGACTCACGCCCTGAACTGTATCGGGAACGCTCGGAGAAGCGAACCCTTCCGGCATGGCTGCCGGGTTGTTGTTTGGCCCCATTGGCGGCACCACGCGGAGCGACAGGCCCCCGGGCACGAGACGGGAAAACCCCGTAGTAGGAGTCGTTCAGCATGTCCGACATCGCCCCGCTTTCTTCCGGATCTTCGCTCCTCATTTCCCAGGCCACCCGCGCGTATTCGCGCACGGCCGAGAGTGCGGCCCCGACCGACACGCCCCGGCGTGGCACTGACCAAGTGGAGGTTTCCAGCGTGGCCAGCTACCTCTCCCAGCTTCGCGACCTGCCCGTGCGGCAGGACCTTGTCGACCGCGTTCGCGCGGAAATCGCCTCGGGCACCTATGAGACGCCGGAGAAGGTTGATGGTGCCATCACCGAGATCGGCCGCGATCTGGCGTGAGAGGGTAAAGCAACGGATCGATAGATCCTGAAATAAGCCCGAATGGGGAGAGCCCCGTTCGGGTTTTTTGTTTTTTGGCATAGCGGCGTCCGTTGGAACCCGCATGCCTAGTGCCCCGTGCCTTCTTCCTTTGCCGGCTCGGCAATCGCATCGAGGGCCCCGGCCACGCCCTGGACCACGAGCGTGAAGCGGTCGAGGTCGAGGGTGTCGATGGTGTCGGTGGGCTGGTGGTAATGCGGGTTGCGGAAGTTGGCGGTGTCGGTGAGCATGGCGCCGGGCAGACCGGCGAGGACGAACCCCCGGTGGTCGGAGCGCATGATGTCGGGGAGGGGAAAGGTGAAGAAGTCGAGGGTGAGGACCTTGAGTTTCGGGGCGGCCTTGGCCATTTCCTGCGTGAAGCGGTCGATGAACGCGGCGTCGCGCTTGAGCCCGACCATCACGATGCCGTCGCCGACCGTGGGAGGCTCGAAGACTCCCTTGATGGCGGGGATGGGGCTCTTCTGGCTGTTGGGGGCGTCGGAGAAGTAGCCGAGCATTTCGAGGCTCACCATGCCGATGATTTTTTCGTTGGGTGGGGTGGGGGCGTGCGGGTTTGTGTCAGCGGGCTGGGCGGCCGGCACAGATTTGTGGGACTGGCTCCACTCGACCATGTATTTGGTGCTGCCGATGAGCCCGACTTCTTCGAGGTTGAAGAGGCAGAGGCGGATGGTGCGGCGGTGGTGGGTGTTGGAGAAGATGCGGGCGAGTTCGATGATGGCCGCGACTCCGGTGCCGTCGTCGTCGGCGCCGGGGGCGCCGGGCACGGCGTCCATGTGGGCGGAGATAACGAGCACTTCGTTTGCGAGGTCGGTGCCGGGCAGGTCGAGGATGAAGTTGCGCCAGGTGTGGAGGTCGTCGCGCGGGGCGAGATGATCGGGGTCGTGGGGCTTGTCGTCGCTCGCGTCGGAGCCTGGTTGGTTCGACGGCTCATCACCGAAGTTTCGCGCGGGCAAAGCCCACTTGAACTCCTGGGTCACGGGCGTAAGCCCTTGGTCCGTCAGTTGTTTGAGGAGCAGGTCTTCGGTCTTGACGAGGCCTGCGCGCGAGGCGGCGTCGCCGAGGGCTGCCCTGGATGTGGGGAGCGAAGAGAGGCAGGCGACGAGACGGTCTTTGGAGACGCTGGCCGCGGGCGTGGGAGCGGCGGGCTGTGCGGAAGCGAGCAGAGGGATCGACGCGGCGGCCATACCCAAGGAAATACGAAGCTTCGAAAGATTCATGGAATGCTCCTGTGCGGGTGATGGGCGGCACTTCTTGCGGATTGATGGTCTGGCAAGCGGTTGGATGCGAGGCGAACCGGCGGATCTGCGGGGCGCAGAAACATCTTTGCGAGTTTACCGTCTACATTTTTGCAGTTGTGGTGTACCATGAGTGCGATGTCCGGAGGAGACAGCAAACTCAAGCGCGGCAAGCTCGACATCTCGCCCGACGAGGCGAGTGACTTTGCGGGCGTAGCCGCGGCGCTGGGGTTCCTGGACAATCGAACCAATGTGGAAGCCATGCGTCCGGCGAATGTGGACGTAGCCAGGGTGTTCACGCTGGACCGGATGCGGGCGCTGATGGCGGCGCTGGGCGAGCCGCAGCGGTCGTACAAGTGCGTGCATGTGGCGGGCTCCAAAGGCAAGGGGAGCGTGTGCGAAATGGTCGCGAGCTCGCTCGAGGCCTGCGGCTACACCGTGGGGTTGTACACCAGCCCGCACCTGGTGGATATCTTCGAGCGCGTTCGCATCAACCAGATGAAGATCACGGCGGCGGATTTTTCCAGCGTGCTCTCGCGGGTGGCGCGGGCGGAAGCGACGATCGACACGCTGCTGGGCCCGGCGACGTACTTCGAGCTGCTCACCGCGTGTGCCCTGGTGCACTTTGCGGATCAGGCGGTGGACCTGGCGGTGATCGAGGTGGGGCTTGGGGGGTTGACCGACGCCACCAACATCATCATGCCCGAGGTGAGCGCGATCGCGGCGATTCACAAAGAGCACACCAACATTCTGGGCACGACGCTGGCGGAGATCGCGGCGGCGAAGGCGGGGATCTTGAAGCCCGGCGTGCCGGGAGTGACCGTCCCGCAGGTGCCGGAGGTCATGCAGGTGTTGCGGGCGGCGGCGACGGCGGCGGGGACGACGCTGGAGGCCTTGGGCGAAGAGATCGAGTATTCGGCGCGGGTGG
>JBAZUW010000320.1:0-3818 GCA_041661205.1 Phycisphaerales bacterium | reverse complement strand
AGAGGCTCAACGTAGTTCATTCGCGCGAGGTTCGCCCATGATGCTCCCACCAGGTGGACACCCCGTCGGTCAGCCCGCCTCCCGCACCCCGGCCCAGTTCCGCGTGGTGACGACCGTGCTGGCGTGGTCGGTCACGCTCTGCCTGCTGGCGATGCTGGGGCGAGTGGCCCAGTTGCAGATTTCCCCTTCGCAGCAACTGAAGGACCAGATGGAGCCGCGCGTCTCGGTGAAGCCCGACCCGCCGCTGCGGGGCGACATCATGGATCGCAACTGCCGCGTGCTGGCGGCGAGCCGCTTCGGCTATCGCGTCGTCATCGACCCGGTGAACTTTCCCGAGAAGAACCAGGACGCGGCGCTCGTGAACCTCGCCGAAGCGGTGGGGATGAACACCGAGGACGTGGCGACGCGAATCCTCAAGGCGATTGAAACCAACCGCCAGCGGGCCGCCGCCCAGCAGACCCGCGCAACGACTCCCACGCCGCCCGCCCCGCTGGCTCCCGCGGCCGTGGGCTCCATGATCCGCGAAGTTGCCATGTCGACCGAGGTCGCCCAGGGCCTGGATGACGACGCCGTCGGCGCGGACGCAACGAAGCCGCGCGGCCCCATTCGCTACCTGCCCCTGACGGGCGTCCTCTCCCCCACGCAGGTGCAGGCGGTGCGCGACCTCAAGCTCAAGGGCGTGATCATCGAAAAGCGTCCGGTACGCGAGTATCCGGGGGGCGATGAGGTCGCCTCGATCATCGGCAAGGTCGGCTTCGAAGACAACGGCCTGATGGGTCTGGAGCGTCTGCTTGAAACGTCTCTCGACGGCACCAAGGGCTCGCTGAGGTACGTGCGCGACGCGGGCGGCCGCCCCTTGTGGATGTACCCCGGCTCGGTGCAGCCCGCCGTGCCCGGCCGCGACGTGCGACTTTCGATCGACCTTGAGATGCAGCGCATCGGCAACGAGGAACTCAACGCCCAGGTGGATGCCCAGAACGCCGCGGGCGGCAGGCTCGTGATCGCCGACCCCAGCACCGGGGAGATCCTGGCGATGGTGGATGTGGTGCGGGACTTGCCCGACCTGGTGCCCTTCCCATGGGAGCCGGCGCCGGCGAAGGTCAAGGGAAAAGGGGCGCCGGCCAAGCACGAGTCCAAGGGCGAGCTGCCGCCGCGCCGCTATCGCACGATCAAGGAGGACCCGGCCCGGCGGATCCATCCGGGCCTGGCCCGTAACCGCTGCATCGAGGACATTTACGAGCCCGGCTCGACCTTCAAGCCGTTTGTGTGGTCCACCATCACCGAGCTCGGACTCGTCAAGGTCGACGAGGTGATCGACACCGAAGGTGGGCGATGGACGATGCACCTGGGCAGTCACACCCGCTACATCGAGGACGTGACCAAACGAGCGACGATGACCTGGCACGACGTGCTGACCAACTCGTCGAACATCGGCATGATCAAAGGGGCGGCCCGCCTTTCCCCCGCGCAGCTTCACGATGCGGTGGTCCGGTTCGGGTTCGGCAAGCCCACCGGGTTGGGCGTGCCCGGAAAGCCCTTCCCCGGCGAGGCCTCGGGAATCGTGACGCGCCTGGCGGATTGGAACCTCTACACGCACACCTCAGTGCCCTACGGCCACGAAGTGTCGGTCACGCCGGTGCAGATGGTGCGGGCCTTCAGCGCCTTCGCCCGCGAGGGAGAACTGGCCGGCACGCTGCCCCGGCTGCGGTTTACCGCGTTGAACCCCGGCGACAGCGAAGGCGTCATCTACCGCGTGCTCCCCGAGGAGATCGCGCTCCTCACCCGCGACCCGATGTGCGGCGTTGTCGAGAACATGGAAAAAGGAATGGTCGCCCGGCATGAGCCCGTGCCCGAAGGGGGCTGGCGATATCGCATGTTCGGCAAGTCCGGCACGGCCGAGATTCCCCTCGGCGGTGCGCCCAAGGACATGCGGTCGCCGTATCCCTCCGTGGGCTACTTCCCGGATCAGTTCAACTCGAGCTTCATTGCCGCCGGCCCGGCCGAGTCGCCCCGGCTGGTGGTGCTGGTGGTGATCGATGATCCGGGGCCCCGCCCCGGCCCGCGCAACCTCCGCTACGGCTCAGCGGCGGCGGGCCCGTGCGCGCGACGCATCATGGAGCGGTGCCTCACGTACATGGGCGTGCCGCCCAGCCCCCAGCCAACGCCCAAGCCCGAGGACAAGCTCGCGGGCAAGCCCTGAGACGGAATGCCGCGCATCTCATGCCGCCCCCAAAAACAAAGCACCCCGCGCTACAGGGGCGCGGGGTGCTCGAGACGACAGTTGATTCACATCGCGAGGCTTAGGCCCGGCGACGACGAGCCGCGGCCAGACCGGCCAGGCCCAGCATGCTCACCACACCCGGGGTGGGGACGAGCGTGACGAACTGGTCGCCGGCGAAGTTGGCGAAGTTGATGCCACCGACGTTGCCGGTGAAGGTGCCGGTGCCATCGCCGCCGAGGTTGCCGGTGCCGGCGGGGAGGCCACCCAGAACCTGGTTGGAGAGGTAGTCAAAGTTGCCGCCGTTGACGAACGCGGCGACCTTCAGGCCGTTGATGCTGGCGACGCCGAGGGTGGCGAGAGGAATCTGCACTTCGATGCCGGTGAGGACGCCGGCCGGGGCGCCCAGGCCCGTGCCCGTGACGCCGGCACCGTTGCTGTTGTTGACCGCGACGAGGGCGTTGAAGAAGTTGTTGCCGCCGAAGCCGGTCAGCACGCCGTTGGTGGTGCCGTCGTTGCCACCGAGGTAGTCGCCGTCCGCCCCGTTGCCGCCCACGCCCGCGGTGCGAGCGGCATTCACGAACAGGCCGTAGCCGTTGGGGGTGCTCTGCCCGCCGCCGTTGGTGACGGACAGGAAGTGCGTGGGAGCGAAGGCGGCATCGAACCGCATGCCGTTGAAGTTGCCGTTGAGACCGAAGAAGGTGCTGTTGTCGAGCACGTTCTGGCCCTGGCCCGAGCCGTTATCGATGAAGATGTTGAACTTGTTGTAGTTGGTTTCGAGGTTGCCGGTGAAGAGCAGGTTCAGGTTGCCGCCGGACTGATAGGCGTACACACCGTCGAGCTCCGAGCCGTTGGCAAAGAAGGCATCGCCGCCCGCGGCGTCGCCAAAGCCTGTGGCATTGGTCTGCAGCGCCAAGGGAGCGCCGTACGCGGCCTTGTACTGGCCGTTAACCTGGGCGCTCGCCAAACCGGCGGCCAGCGCAAGCGCGGACGCCCCGACGATCATGGAAATCTTCATCTGTCTCTATCTCCTGTTTCAACCTCCCGAGGCTCTCGCCGCGGGTGTAAGTTGGGCTGGCACCAGCAACGATTTGGTGCAATCTCTCGTAGCCATCCACAGGATACATGAAGACGGGGGCCATGCAAGAAAATCACCTGAAGAAACCGCTTACATATTTCCAAAATCGGTTATAGGACTCCGATTTAGCGGTTCCCGGAACCTTTATTCTGACCACAAAAGGCGGCCACGCGCCAGCAAACCAGCACACAGGCACCCGACGTTCATGGAATCGGAGAGCGGCCTTGCACGATTGCCTGTTTGGCCCCCACGCGCACGGTTGTCCTGATGAACGCCTGGTACGACGCGTTCAGGTCCGTGGCCGAGTGCGTTGTGTACAGCTCAAGCAAATCCACCCCGGCGCGGCGGGTGGCGTACGCGCTCGCGGCCCTTCCCCCGTAGCTCGCCCGGATCTTTGTCAATAGCTGCCCGCTGGAAGCATCCGCGAGCAGCATGGTGAGCCCGGCGCGGTAGGCGCCCTGGTCACCCTCATTGAGAAAGTGAATCAGGGCCCACACCTGCGCGTAGTAGTTAAGGGCCGCA
>JBAZUW010000319.1:1892-3824 GCA_041661205.1 Phycisphaerales bacterium | reverse complement strand
GGGCCTTCCCGTCGACCGCCTCCTGGCCGGAAGACCGCACCCCGCCCGATGAGCCTGCTGCTCCATGACGAGGCCGTGGCCTTGCGTTTCGGCCCCTACTCCAACACCTCCCGCTTCGTGGTCTGGCTCACGCCCGCGCACGGTCGCGTCGTCACGCTCATCAAGGGCGCGCTCCGGCCCAAGAGCCATTTTCTTGGCCAGTGCGACCTGTTCGCCACCAGCGATCTCGTGTTCTATGGCCACGGTCGCGATCATGTCCACGCCGCGCGCGAGTGCGCCCTGCTCCGCCCCCGCCCCTGGCTCCGCACCGACTGGCACGCGGCGGCCGCGGCATCCTACGCCGCCGACCTGCTGATCCGGTCCCTGCCGGCGGACGAGCCTCACCCGGCACTCCATGCCGCCTTCACGGCCTTCCTCGACGCCCTCGCGCGGCCGGGTGCAGCCGGAACCTGTCTGCACTGGTTCGAGCTCCGCTATCTCGAACTCGAGGGTCTGCAGCCGAAGCTCACGCATTGCGCATCCTGCGGAAGCCTGCTCCCGCGCGGCGCCCCCGCCCGGTTCTCGCCCTCCTGCGGAGGCCTCGCATGCGTCGAGTGCGCCGGGCGCTCGACCTCGCCGTCGGATCCCATCGCCCCCGATGTGCTCGCCATGCTCGGCGCCTGGCAGCGCGCCGCATCGCCCGACGATCTCGCCGCCATCCGCCACACCCCCGCCCAACGCCACGCCATGGCCCGCCTTCTCGGTGTCTTCCTGCGCTTCCACCTCAATCTCCGCCTCTCCAGCCGCGAGATCGCGATGGAGATCATGGAAGAACGGATGATTGGATGACTGGAAGACTGGATGATTGAAAAGCTGGTTGATTGGATCGTTGGGTGGCAGGCCATCTTTGGCCCATCCATCCAAGCTTCCAACCATCCATTCAACCACCCCCCCATCCGCCTTGCCCCCATTCCTCCGCACCCCTACCATGCCCCCATCCGCGGGCGAGTGGCGAAATTGGCAGACGCGCAAGACTTAGGATCTTGTGGAGAAATCCGTGGGGGTTCAAGTCCCCCCTCGCCCACCAGGCTTCGTCCGGCGCGCCAGCGGCGGACGTCCGTCTCCGTCCCGCTCGCGGGACTCCGCCGTGATAAGAACCCTGCCGCGGCATAGTTCCCGCCGCCGGGGTGTCGCGTCGCCGGGGCGTCGCGTCGTCGGTCCCCTTGACATCTCGACCCCGGTTCGGCTACCGCTTCCTCTGTGAATGCGCCCCTTCTGGCCGATTCCAGCCAGAGTGTTCCCCTGTCGCCGGCGGGGCAACTTTCTGCCGGGAACAAGCCCGGCATCGTCTTGCTGACGGGCGCGACCGGCTACGTCGGCGGGAGACTCCTGCCGTTGCTGGTGGCCGATGGCTGGCGCGTGCGGTGTCTGGCGCGACAGCCGGAACATCTGTCGCCCCGCGTGCCGGCCGGCGTCGAAGTGATGCAGGGCGACGTGCTGGACCCGGCATCGCTGTCGGCGGGCATGCAGGGGGTGTACGTCGCGTTTTACATGGTTCATTCGATGGGCGCGACGGGCGATTTCGAAGTGCAGGACCGCCAGGCCGCGGACAATTTCGCCGCCGCCGCGCATGCAGCGGGCGTACGGCGCATCATCTATCTGGGAGGCTTGGGCGAGGATGCGCCGGACTTGTCGGTGCACCTGCGCAGCCGACACGAAGTGGGGGAGCGATTGCGGGCTCATGGCGTGCCGGTGATCGAGTTTCGGGCGTCCATCATCATCGGCTCGGGCAGCCTGTCGTTTGAGATGATCCGCGCCCTCGTGGAACGCCTGCCGCTGATGGTGACGCCGCGCTGGGTGCGGGTGAAGGCGCAGCCCATCGCCATCGGGGACGTGTTAGCCTACCTACGCGGAGCGCTGACGGTCGAGACCGGCGATCGCAGCCTGACGATC
>JBAZUW010000319.1:0-1882 GCA_041661205.1 Phycisphaerales bacterium | reverse complement strand
CGACGTGCTCGCCTATCTCCGGGCGGCTCTGTCCCTCCCGATCGAAGGCAGCATCGTCGTCGAAATTGGCGGGCCGGATCAGGTTTCGTATGGGGAACTGATGCAGGAATACGCCCGACAACGCGGGCTGCGGCGGCGGATGATCCCTGTGCCCCTCCTGACTCCACGACTGTCGAGTTTGTGGTTGGGCCTGGTGACGCCGCTGTATGCCCGCGTGGGGCGCAAGCTGGTCGACAGCCTTCGCCATCCGACCGTCGTACGCGACGATTCCGCCGGACGCCTGTTCTCCATCCGGCCGATCGGGGTGCCCGGGGCGATTGCGCTCGCCTTGCGCAACGAGGATTCCAGCTTCGCGCAGACGCGGTGGTCGGACGCCCTGTCCGCCGCGGTGAATGCGCCCCGGCACTGGGGCGGCGTGCGATTGGGCAACCGCCTGGCAGACTCGCGGTCGGCGCATGTCGCGGCGTCGCCGGCCAGAGTGTTTGCCACCGTCGAACGAATCGGCGGCGCCACGGGCTGGTACTATGCAAACTGGCTTTGGACAGTGCGCGGCTGGCTGGACCTGCTCATGGGCGGAGTGGGGATGCGCCGCGGCCGCCGCGACCCGGAGCGGTTGCGGGTGGGCGACACGCTGGACTGCTGGCGCGTCGAATCCATCCAGCCGGGCCGACGGCTTCGGCTGGCAGCGGAAATGAAACTCCCAGGCCGGGCATGGCTGGAGTTCGAAACTCAACCCGATGAAGACGGCACGCGGCTGCGCCAGACGGCGATATTCGATCCCTTGGGATTATGGGGGCTGGCATATTGGTATGCCGTGTGGCCGTTGCACCAACTCGTGTTCGCCGGGATGCTGCGAGGCTTGGCTCATGCAGCCGGAAACCCGGCCGAAAAATGAAAATCCTGGATTCCAAAACCGAACTCCGGCAAGCCACCCCACCCTCCTGCGCCTAGTCGTGGGGCCCGAAGGTTGCGTCTCAATCCGCTTTCCGCTCTCCATTCCCATCTCGCAGATCGCCCCGCCCATCACCGCGCAGATTGCGACCCATCCCGTCCGACGCGCGAAACTCCGGTGTGACACGAACCCCGCCCCGGCATAGTTCCCACCGCCGAGACGGGGCGGAGCTGGAGCTCCGCCCCCACGGCGGTGATTCCCGTGGCGGCGGAGGTCCACCTCCGCCGCAGCTGTGGCAATGAAAAGGCGGCTGGCGTTGCGAGACCTGGCTAATCGGCGGGGAAATCGCCCAGCGCCGATGACCTGCGATGCCGGTTCAGATCACAATAACTACGGACGCAACGGGACGGTGCCGGCCCTGCGTTGAACAATCGACCAGACCTCCCGGAGATTGGGGCTGTCATGCTGACGCTCGATCGCTCGGGCGATAGCATTCGAAAGGGGGACATCTTTCTCAATCGCTTCTGCCAATTCGCGTGGCGTGTAGTAGGTCCTTCCCCATGTGCCCCGACCATACATCGCGGCCATCAGCGGTGCAGATGAGTCTGGCCCCATCCAAAGGAGAATGGGAAAACTCTTGATCTGCTCCGGCCGCTCGCTTCGGAGAATAAGCACATAATCACAGTTCAAAGCCACTGCATCTCTCCTTGCCACCCCCACGTCATCCATCGACTCCACGACTTCAGCCATGGACATAGGCATGCGACCATGGCGGCGAACACATTGTTCAACAGCGGTCAACATGGCTCCCATTTCTTTCTGGTGTCGCGTCTCTGAGGTAAAGAGCGGATATAGCATGGCCCAGAACGGAGCGATGATGACGCCGATAACCGCTCCGGCCACGAGCAGGCGATCCCGTCTGCTGGACGCTGGCCTCGTGGCCTTTCCTACGGTCGTATGGTTCCCCTGCGTTGAAGGCAAAGGGGGCGG
>JBAZUW010000318.1:846-3856 GCA_041661205.1 Phycisphaerales bacterium | reverse complement strand
TTGGCCGGCCCGGCTGGTGGTTTGATCGCGAACGGCCGGACCGCGAATAAAGGGGATCAGCGATCGCCTCTCGCCCTCACTCCGCCCCTTCCACCACCACGTCCCAGTGCTCCTCCACCAGCGAGAACCGCCGCGCCTCCCCGGCGGTGTGGCCGGCGACGTCCGTATACAGCCGGTCCATCTCGGCCGCCGCCGCCGCGCCGTATTCCGCCCCCAGCGCCGCCTCGGCGTCGCGATAGGTCACGGTCACCCTCAGGTCCCAGCGCTGGTCGCCGGCCATGTGGGTGAAGGGCTGTTCGATCTCGATCCCGGTGATGAACCCCCGCGCCTTCATGGCCTCGAGCACCGGCGCATGGTTGCGCCGGTACAACTCCATGAACTCGCCCATCCCGCCCCAGCGGATGCGATAGTAGGACTCCACCGTCACCGGCTCGGCGGCGGCCGGAGCCGCCGTCTGCGCCCCCGCCGTCAGGGGCCAGGCCATCAAGCCCGCGACGATCATCCGCTTGAGCATGGGTGCACTCCGGTTGGGACGGGAGCAGTGTTCTCCCAAACGGAGAGACCCGCAAGACCGCCCACTTCTGCAGCGTGCGCGGCCCGAAATTCTGCTCGATGAAGATCAGCCAGGACATCCGGAGGGATGCCTGGGCGCAGAACGATGCGGGTGGTTCGCTGACGGATGCGGAGGCCGGGATGGCGGAGATGTCGGCGAAGTTCCGGGCTGGGCGGGGTGTTGGAGGTGAAGATGTGAGGGCCGCGATCCGGCCTAGGCCCCGATCAAGAGTTATTCTTTGATTTGTTCAAATGCCAACTCCAGACTGAACTCTCCAATTTTCGACTGGAGCCAAGCTTCGGTCTGATGTGGCGCAAGCTTGCCCTTTGGTGTGAATCCAGCGCCTTTGAGTAACTTCTCAAGCGAGATGAGCCTGTTCGCGTATCCCGCCCGGACCCCAAACCGGATGCTCGCGGTGTCTGGTCCGCAAAGTATCCAGCCGTCAGTTCGTCCCAAGGCATGCACCCACAGGTCTCGTTCACCGTCGTCTAGTGCGGAGAGCCCATCATGGCCAATTTCCTGAGCCAGGCGCTCAGCCCGCGTCACGTTGTGAACGACGACCTGTTGCCTAAATTCGGCAGGATCGATGATTTCCCGGTTTTGGCTGCCCGTCGCAGCTTCGGATGCAACTTCCTCAACGGTCTCGAGTGTGTACCGGCGAACGAGCGCCTTCCAAGCGCCCGCTACGAAGCAGGCGGATATTGCGCAGTTGTCGAGTAGAATGGGTGAGGCATCGGCGGCCATCCGTACTCAGCACCTCACATCGTGACCGGCGTCGGCACGTTGTGCGCAGCGAACAAGTCCCGGACAGCCTCACGACTCAGGTCGAGGATTTTTGCGGCTTTTGATGCGGAAATCCGACCTTTGTCGATGGCTTCTGACAGCACCCGAGCATAGGCTTTTGAAAACAGCGGGGGCGTATCTTGAAGATACGCAGTGGAGGGCGAGCATACATCGACCATTTGTGTCGCGGTTGTGAGCAGCTTCAGGGCCACCAATCTCCAGTGAAGGGCGGTCACCGAGACTTGGAAGTGATCTGCGACTTCACGCATTCGCGTCGCTCGTTCCGCATCTCCAAGCGCTCGCCATTCACCGAATTGCTTTAACAAACGGCCGGGCATCAGAAGGGCCGCTGCGAAGTTATTGGCGAGCTGCTCAACTCGACTTTTGCTGGTATAGCTAACCTCTTCGATAGGTTTGGGAGGCGTCGCGTCCCAAGTCAGGATGTGGAAAAACTCATGCGCCAAATCAAAATTACGACGACCTGGGTTTTCTTTCCTGTTGACCAAAACAGCATCCATCTCAGGCAATCGACAAGCTGCGCCTGATATTCCCTGATCCATGTCGACCATGAGAACTAGAATCCCAAAGTCGTTCTCCATAACATGCGGTAGCTTAAGAGCCGGGATGCCCCCCATGTTATAATCTATGGTCAAGCGCTCCCCTTCGGCGCAGGCAGCCTCGAATGTCGACCTCTCGGACAACCTCAGACTGAGGCGCTCTTTGGGGCCCGGCCTGTCCTCTTTCGTACTGAGGGCTCGGTACGCGGCAAGCCAGCCGCCGGCACGCTTCTGATAGGCGTTCAAAGCTGGTGCGGCACAAGACTGACGCCAACTAAACTCTCCCTCACCGACCAAGCGGAAGGGGTCGGTGAAATAGCCGGGATCAAGTTTGAAATGATCCAGCAAAACTCCGAGTTCTTCGGGTTTTGCGCGCCGCTCGCCATTCTCAATTGCGGAGACGGATTGGCGGTCTTTTAGCCCCAACAACGTGGCTACTTCGTCCTGATTGACCGCGAACTCACCGCGAAGCGCTCTAACCCTGACGCCAATGAGCGGGTTTGTAGTGTGGGATTCCATTTGACCCACAGTAATCTTGCATTTCCTAAATTGCAAGATTTTTATCGTTCAGCGGCGATGGGGTCGACCCTCACCCCTCCCCCGCAATCCGCCTCAACGCCTCCTCAAACACCCCCGCCGGCTGCCCGCCCGAGATCAGATACTTCCCCTCCACCACCACCGCCGGCACCGCGTTGATCCCCCGCGACCGCCACAACTCCTCCGCCGCCCGCACCTCGGCGGCGTAGAGGTCGTCGGCCAGCACCTCGACCGCCTCAGCCCGGTCCAGCCCCGCGGCCGCGGCCGCGTCGGCCAGGACCTCGGCGTCCGTCAGCCGCTTCCCGTCGGTGAAATGGGTCCGGAACAGCGCCTTCTTCAGCGCCTTCTGCCGGTCCGCCCCGACCGTCCCGGCCCAGCAAAGCAGCCGGTGGGCGTCGAAGGTGTTCCAGATGCGGCTGTCCGGCCCCATCCGCATCTCGAACCCGGGCATGGCCTCGGCGGCGCGCTCGGTGATCATGGCCCGGTTGGCCGCCGACTGTTCGGGGGTCGAGCCGTATTTGCGGCCGATGTGTTCGACGATGTTCTCGCCCTCGGGGGCCATCTGCGGGTTCAGCTCGAA
>JBAZUW010000318.1:0-836 GCA_041661205.1 Phycisphaerales bacterium | reverse complement strand
TCTCCGCCTCGATCCCCTCGGCCTTCAGCGCCGCCAGCGCCGTCCGCAGCCCGCCCAGCCCGACGACGCACCAGGGGCAGACGATGTCGGAGACGAAGTCGATGTGCAGGGTGCGGGGCATGGGGGCGGTCTCCGTTAGCGCCTCATATAGGCGCCCGGCGGCGGCTCGCCTCAAGACCGTTGGTTCATCACGAAGGGCACGAAGGAATCACCAAGGACACGAAGGAAGCGGGGGTGAGGCCGCCCTTCGCGGGCCCTTGCCCGCAATCGGTCGCTTGCGCCTCCCTGCGGGAGCCGCGGGCCCGCCGGATCCCTTCGTGTCCTTCGTGCCCGTCTTCGTGTCCTTCGTGATGAACCAGCCGGCGTTCCCCGCCTCATCCAGCCCGACGGGCCACCTTCTCCCGCAACCGGAGAAGGGATAGGTTGAGGCCTCATGACCCCTGTCCACCAACCCGCCCCCAAGCGCGACAAGGCCGCCCTCGGCGCCGGAGCCGTCGGCGCGGGGGCGGTCGGGACCCTGGCCCTCGGCTCGCTGGCCGTCGGGGCCGTCGCCCTGGGCGCCCTGGCCATCGGCGCCCTCGCCATCGGCCGGCTCAGCGTCGGCCGGGCCCGCATCCGCCGCCTGCACATCAACGAACTGACCGTCGGCGTCCTCCGCCTCGGCCGGGTCGAACCCCGGGACTGAGCTCCCCCCGAAATTTATTTACCTCGCATCCGAAAAACCGCCCGGCGCCCGCGAATTCAACGGCTTGCGGAGCGCCCCGCCCCCCTGAACCTCGCACCCCTTTCCACCGGGTTATAATCCCGCCTCACGAAAGGGAGGGCCCGTCATGGCC
>JBAZUW010000317.1:0-3870 GCA_041661205.1 Phycisphaerales bacterium | reverse complement strand
GGCGTGCCCAGAATCACGTCGGGGTCGTACAACGCCTCTTCGGTCTGCGTCTGAATCAGCACGCGCACGATCTCGCCAAAGCCGAGCGTGACGATGGCGAGGTAGTCGCCCCGCAATCTCAGGCTGGGCAGGCCAACCAGATATCCGCAGGCCGCGGCCAGCCCGCCCCCCGCCAGAATGCTCCCCAAAAACAACCCGTCGCCCCGCGTCACCCAAGGCACCTGCCGGTCATACAGCATGGAGCTGAGCTGCCCCCCCGCCATGTCGGGCGTCCCGAAGAGGTGGAACGAGCCGTAATAGGTGATGCATGCCGCGACATACGCCCCCACCGCCATGAACGCCGCGTGCCCGATGCTGAACTGGCCGGTAAACCCGTTCACCATCGTGAGCGACACCGCCAGGATGATGTTGGTTCCGATGTCCACCAGCAGCTTGGCGGCAAAGTCCCAGCCCATCTTCACCATGAACGGCCCGACCAGCACCTGCATCACCAGCGCCACCACCAGACACCCCAAGACCGGCGTCCAGGCGCGCAGCAGCGACATCGCCGTGGACGGCGCGCTCCACCCAGATTGTGCATCCCGTATGTTCACACCTTCTCCACCGTCGCCCGCCCCAGCAACCCGCCGGGCCGCACCAGCAGCACCAGAATCAGAATCCCGAAGACGTAAATGTCCACCATGGCGGGTGACTGATAGGCCTTGACGAACATCTCGGCCAGCCCGATGAGCAGCCCGCCGAGCATGGCGCCGCGAATGTTGCCGATCCCGCCCACGACCGCCGCCACAAAGGCCTTGAGGCCCAGCAGCACCCACACCGCCGCGGCCGTCTGGCCCAGCCCGGCGTACTTCTGGCTATAGAGGAACCCAGCGGCCGCCGCCAGCATCGCCCCCAGCACAAACGTGAAGCTCACCACCTTGTCGACTGGAATGCCCATGAGCGCCGCGGTCCGCTCGTTGAAACTCACCGCCCGCATCGCCCGCCCGAGCTTGGAGTGAAACACCAATCGGTCGAGGGCGAGCATCAGCATGATCGATGTGCCCCCGGCGATGACATCCAGCAACCGGATGCGCACCGGCTGCACCGCCCACTCTCCGGGGTTGGCCCCCGGGGTGCCGAAGAAGGTTGTCAGCACTTTGTCCGGCAGCAGCGCGGGCATCCCCTGCGGCCTGGTTCCGAACATCCAATCAAGCTGCCCCAGGTTCTGCAGAAACAGGCTCACGCCGATGGCGGTGATGAGCACGTTGAGGCGCGGGGCGTGACGCAGGGGTTTGTACGCGAGACGCTCCAGCGAAAACCCGACGACGCCGCAGGTGAGCATGGAGATGACCAGAATCACCCCGCCCGCGGCGATATCAAAACCCGCGCCATGCAAGGCCCGCGCCACCAGCACCAGGCCCGCCGCGGCAAACCCCCACCCCGACACCAGCAGCAGCGTCCACGCCCCCGACTTCACCTTGCCGAACCGCTGCCACGAGACCAGCGCGTACGCCCCGCCGGCGATGCCGACGCCCAGCAACACCCACAGCACCCAGCTTGCCATCGGGGCGGGCTGGCCTTCGGGCCACCCGGCGCAGAGCGCCACGGTGTAGGACATCCACGCCCCAAGCACAAAGATGTCGCTGTGCGCGAAGTTGATGAACTTCAGGATCCCATAGACCATCGTGTAGCCCAACGCGATGAGCGCGTACAGGCTGCCGACGGCCAGACCATCCATCAAGGTTTGAATGAGCTTCTCGGTCACGGGAGGGGGGATGGTACCAACTCGGGGCGGCCGAGCCAGTGGGAACCCGCACGAACGCGCACCACACGACTGAAAAAAAGCCCGCCCCTTTCGGGACGGGCTTCGTGCGTTCAAGATAGTCGGCTGCTTCGACCCGGATCATTGTGGCACGGGCAGCTTGCCCGTGTCGCGGCTCCGGAACAACCGGCCAAGGGGCATTAGGCCCGGCGGCGACGGGTGGCAACCAAGCCACCCAGGCCCAGCAGCGCCATCGCGCCGGGGGCGGGGACGAAGGTCACGGCAAGGTCGTACGTGCCGGAGTTGGTGCCCGGCGTGAACGTGCCGCTCAGGGAGCTCGCGAAGGTGGTGTTGAAGCCACCGGTCACGAGGGTGTAGGTGCCGGCCGCGAGCGAAAGTCCGCTCGAGCCAGGAAGGATGTCGCTGCCCGAGGGGAACGGGTCGGCCGCGCCGTAGGAGAGCTGGCTGAAGAAGCCGGTGGCGCCATCGTCGTCGGTGGCGATGAAGCTGCCGTCCGGCCCGTAGAGAGCGATTTCGGTGTCGCTCATCGAGGTGCCGGTGGTGCCGGCGAGCATGCGGATGTTCAGGTAGTCACCGAGGTTGGCGACCGGGCTGGACAGGGTGAAGGTGATGAAGTCAAGCCCGCCGGAGACGTGCGAGCCGTTGTAGTGGGCGGTGACGCCGTTGCTGGCGAGCGTGCCGAAGTTGAAGCTGCCGTTCTGAAGCGTGGCGGCGCTGCGGAACTCGTAGGTGACGGGGGCAAAGGTGCTCTCGGGCACGCCCGCGCTGTCCTGGAAGCTCTCGAACCACTCGAAGTTCACCGTGCCGCCGTTGGTGAGCGCGAAGGGCGTGACGTTGGTGGTGGTGTCGAAGTTCACCGTGCCGCTGGCGGGGTAGGCACCGATGCTGGTGTGCTGGAAGTTGAACGCGCTGAACGCGTTGCCGGCGCCGGCGGAGAAGCGCACGCGGGCTTCGCTAGCGAAGGTGCCGGCGGTCGCGAGGTTGAGGGTGCCGAAGGCGCGAACGCTGGCGACGCTGCCGCCCGGGACGATCACCGCGCTGCCGGTGTTGTTGGTCGCCGAACCCTGGGCATCGATCGAGTTCACGCCCGTGAAGGTGGCCGAACCCAGCAGCGCGCCGGGGATCACCACGCTCGCCTGCGCCGAACCAGCGGCAACAACCAACGCAAAAAGTGCAAATGCTTTCATTTCTCTCGCTCCTCTTAGCAAAAAAATCCACACGAAAATACAAAGCCCACACACGACGCACCAAAACCGGGATCTCTCGACCCGCGGTGCAGAACATCTCAAAATTCGTAAGGCGTCCGCTCTCTTCAACTCCTGGGCGGCGTTAGCCGCGACCCCAACACTAACACCGATGCTCAGATACTTCAAGCGAAATTAGCACGTCATTCACTTTTTTGGCCGTTACACCACACACAGCGTTCATGGCTTCACGGCTATCGGACGACCCTGCGACATCCGTGGCAGCACAGAATTCGTGACCGCGCTTTCCTAACTTGCCACACGCTGCCTGACAGGCCCGGGCGCAAAAAAAACCGCCCCGGTTTGGGGCGGCTTGGGCGTGGGCTGGGATAAATACTGCAAGTTAGGTGCTCGGCGCGTTCGCCTTTTCACCCGGGGCCGAGCGCGAATCCTTCGGCTTGTTGGCCGCGGCTTTGATCAACGCCTCCGACGCGGGACCCGCGTCAAAGTAGAGGTGATCCTCCGGCTTGCCATCCGACCCGTTGCGACGGGTGATCTTGATGCTGCTGGGGGCTTCAAACGAGCCGGAGAGCAGCATCTCGCTCAAGGGGTCTTCGACAAACTGGCCGATCGCGCGGCGGAGGGGGCGTGCGCCGTACTCCGGGTTGTAGCCGCGTTCGATCAGGAACTCCTTGGCCGGGGCGTCGAGCGTCAGTTCATAGCCCTGCTGGAAGAGCCGCTTGGAGAGCTTGGCAATCTCGTAGTCGATGATGCTGGTGATGTCTTCCTTGCTCAGCGGGCGGAAGACGATGATGTCGTCCAACCGGTTGATGAACTCGGGCCGGAAGAACCGCTCGATCTCCTTGAGCAGCACCGTCTTGATGTTGTCGTAGTCGGTCGCCTCGGTGCGCTTGCCAAATCCGA
>JBAZUW010000316.1:0-3898 GCA_041661205.1 Phycisphaerales bacterium | reverse complement strand
CCTGAAGGCAGCGATCAGACTTATCCGTTCCGCGCGCATTCCGAGTACCTCTACGTGGCGGGCTTCGAGTGCGCGGGGGCGATCGTGGCCTTCGATCCCCACGACGGACCCCAATCCGGCTGGCAGTCGTTTGTCCCGCTGGTCACGGAAGCCGAAGTCATCTGGGAGGGGCGCGAGCAACCGCCGGGAACCCTTCTCACCGACTTCAAACCCTGGCTCGAATCCCGCCGGGGGCGGCCGGTTGCCACGCTCGGGGCCCGAGTCAGCGATGTCCCGTCCGACGACGGCGCCACCGAGCGGATCCGCGAGGCCTTCACGCACGCCCGTCGGAGCAAGGACGCGCATGAACTCTCGCTGTTGCGCCGCGCCGCCTCCGCCACCGCCACCAGCTACGCCCTGATCCGCGACTTCATTCGACCCGGTGTCACCGAGCGCGGCATTCAGATCGCACTGGAAGCGGAATTCCTCCGTCACGGCGGCACGCGCCCCGGCTACGGCTCGATCGTCGGCTCCGGTCCCAACGCCGCGGTGCTGCACTTCGAACCGTCGCGGCGCATGGTGGGCGACGGTGACTTTGTGCTCATCGACGCCGGGGCCGAGGTGGATCGATACACCGTCGATGTGACGCGCACCTTTGTCGCCGGCCAGCCTTCGGCGTTTCAGCGCGATCTCCATCAGGTGGTGCGACGCACGGAGGAGCGCGCAATCGCACGCTGTGTCGCCGGCGCCGAATGGAAACGACTCCACCTCGCGGCGGCAGTCGACCTGGTGGAAGGGCTGGTGGACATGGGCGTGATGCACGGCCACCCGACCGCGCTGGTCGAACAGGAAGCGCACACCCTGTTTTTTCCCCATGGGCTCGGCCACATGGTGGGCCTCGGTGTCCGCGACGCCAGCGGCCGGGCCCCCGGTCGCGCCCGCGATCCTCGCGCCTCCCTGCGCACGTTGCGCATGGATTTGCCCCTCGCCCCGGGTTACGTCGTCACGGTCGAACCCGGGCTGTATTTCATCCGACCGCTGCTCATGGACCCGGCGCGCCGCGCCCGGTTTGCGCATGCGGTCAACTGGAACCTGGTGGACGAGCATCTCCACCTCGGCGGCGTGAGAATCGAGGACAATGTACTCGTGACCGACGGCGCCCCCGAAATCCTGACCCGGGAAATTCCCAAGACCCTGGATTGATAGCCATCGACCGATCGCCCAGCGCGGCTCAGGGCCGCAACCAAAGGAGTAGCCGCGCTTGAGCGCAGCGAAAGCGTGGCCAGGCGTGCGGCCACGTTGTCGCTTTGCTCCAACGCGGCTACGGGTCCCGAAGCATCGTCGCGAAACGATGCGAAGTGGATCCGTATTAGCATAACCGTTTCGACTCGCTTCCGGACGTTGGGCAGGGCGGCGAGTTTCTTCGCCGCCGCGAACCCGCCCTCACGGCATGTCGCTCATCTCCCGGCCCCGGAAGAGTACCATGAGCACGAGAACGAAGATCGCCGTGAGCAACAGGATGCCCACGAGCAGCACAATCGGCCAGCTGGCCAGACCCAGCACCACGGTTGAAAGGCTGCCCGTCGACTCGGACATCGCACTGTTGGCCTCCAAACTGGCGGCTTCCAGCCCATCGGAGGCGCGCGTGGTGGCGGCGATGTAACGATCGAAGACGGGGCGCAGGGTTTCGTCCCGCGCCTTGATTGCCTCCGCCATGTTTCCGGTCGACCACAACGCAATCGTTTCCAACGCCCGCTGCGAAAACTCATCGCCGGCCGCCTGCAGTTCGGCGCGGTCCCGGTCGGTCACCGTCCGCGACCCCAACGCGAGCAGTTTGCGCCGCAACTCCTGATCCTGCATCACCGCCAGCCGGCCCTGTGACGCCAGCGCCGCGCCCCGTTCGCTCGCGAGCGGCGCCCGGCCCGGATTGGTCGCGCGCATCGCCGCCATCGCCCGGGTCGTGAGGGTCTGCAGGTCGCTCAACATGGGCACGCTGCGGCTGATCAACTCGGAATACTGCCGATCCATGCGTCGCAGGATGTAGAAACTGAAAATCCCCAACCCGATATTGGACAGAACCAGCACCACAACGAGCAGCTTGAGCTGGCGCAGGGTCGCTGCGTGCTCGTTGGAACTGGTGACTCCGGAACGCGCCATGACAGGTGAAAGAGAATCGAAAAGACGGCTGATCGGCCACGGCAGTTGCAGGGGTGATGCAATCCTCCGCAGCCTCGCGGCCCTTATGGCGCGCGCCTCCGCCACGGCGAGAATTTTCCGTGGACAAGCGCGTTTTTGTTCTTCTCCCTTCGGCGCATGGCCCAGCCGGAAAAGAGATTCACCACGCCCATCAGCCTCGCGATCGACGCCGTGCTGGTGATCCTATTCTTCGTCCTTCTCTATACCTTCGTGTCGCCGCACGTGCCGTCCAACGACAAACGCATGATCATGCTCTGGGGCGGCCTGACCTCCGCCTGCATGTCGGGGGTGTTCTGGCTTTGCATTCAGATGTTCCGCGTCGTCCTCCGCGCCCAACGCGAGGCCCGGCAGAAGTAGTCTCCGCCCCCGCCTCCTCCGCGGGAGCGAGCCGCGCGGATCGGCCGGACCGAGGCTTTCGCGCGCTTGGAGTTGCGTCCGGATAATTCCGCGCTACCATCCCCCACGTTCCCATGAACCCCGACCGCCAATCGGATTCACCGAGCGCCCGACCGCTGCGTGACAGGCTGCTTCGTCTCGCGGGCCTCGCCGCGTGCGGCTTGGGCCTCGCCGGCTGCGCGACAACCCACGTGCTCAAGGTCGACTCGCTCGCCAAACCGACGGCGGGGAACTCCATCTCCTACGAGATCAAGAACAAGAACCCGCTCGTGGCCGACGATTCGCTGCGCTACAAGGAGGCCGCCAGTCTGGTGAAAACCGCCCTCTCGGGCCGCGGCATGTACGAGGCCCCGCCCAACACCAAGGCCGACATGATCGTCGACCTCGACTACGGCGTCGGTCCGCCCCAAATGCGCAAGGAAACCGTTTCCGAGCCGGTCTACATCACGATCCCGGGCCAGATTCGCACGGAGCGCGTCCAGGTCGGCACGGATTCCCAGGGCCGCCCGATCTATCAGACCGTGACCGTTCAGGATCCGCCCAGCACCGAGTTCGTCGGCTTCCGGGAATACATCATCACGATCACCGTGTACGAGAAATACCTGAAACTCTCCGCCCGGGAGAACAAGGAGGCGGTGGAGGGCCGCCCCACGCCGGAAATCTGGACGCTCGACATCACCAGCGAGGGCGAGAGTCGCGATATTCGCAAACATCTGCCCGTCCTCGTCGCCGCCAGCATCGACTATGTCGGCAAGGACTCCCAGGGGCAGAAGACGATCCGGATCAAGGATAACAGCAGCGACATCGCCTTCGTCAAAAAAGGCATGTAAGCGCCGCGACGATCGCCTCAGGCCGCCAACGCATGGCAGGCCCGGGCGAGCTGCTCGTCGGACACCACCGGCGAGTGCGACAGTCCCCAGATCGTTTCCGGCTCCCACAACGCCGTGCGCAGAGGTTCCAGTAAACGCCGCGGCAGATCCGGGTCGGATATCTTGCGGAGGATCGCAAGCGTCTGCCGCGACGCCGGGAGTCCCAGCCACTGCAGGAGCCCGTAGATCCCCTCGCGTTCGAACACGGCCTCGATTTCCGTCCAGCCGGGCTGCGTGCCACCCCGCAGACTCCGGTGCGCCGCCAAAAAGGCGACCAACGCCGGCGTTTCCGCCAGTTCGTCGCTCAACCTCGGGCACCGCACCCGCACCAGCAGCGCCGCCATGCGGCTGAACTCGAATCGCGCCAGATATTCGCCCACCACCGCCGGCACGAACTCCAGGTAGCGCCGCCAGCGGGCCGCCCCCACCCCCAACGCCGCCGACGCCAGCGCCGCCTC
>JBAZUW010000315.1:0-3928 GCA_041661205.1 Phycisphaerales bacterium | reverse complement strand
CATCACCGAGTCCCCCTCCGTCACCGGCCTCCTCGCCTGGAAGTCCGGCCACGCCGATCGCCCCCTCCCCGTCAAGCTCGACTTCGTCGCCCACGCCCACCTCCCCGCCAACACCCGCGCCATCACCATCGAGTTCCCCAAAGTCCTGGGCGACGCCATCCTCACCATCGATCGCCCCGGCCAAGAACCCCTCGGCTTCCCCCTCCTCTCCGGCGAAACCTCCCCCGCACTGGAGTTGCCCCCCACCGCGCCCCCTTCATCCAGCCTCACCGCGCCGCCCAACTCCGGCGAATCCTCCCCCACCGACACCCTCCGCGCTCCCGTCGCCCACCTCACCTGGCTCGACGTCTCCAAACGCTACATCATCCTCGGCTTCACCCACATCCTCCCCGGCGGCTTCGACCACGTTCTCTTCGTCTGCGGCCTCTTCCTCCTCTCCCCCCGCGTCAAAGCCCTCCTCTGGCAAATCACCGCCTTCACCATCGCCCACTCCCTCACCCTCACCCTCACCACCCTCCACCTCCTCACCCTCCCCAGCATCATCATCGAACCCACCATCGCCGCCTCCATCGCCTTCATCGCCATCGAAAACCTCTCCACCACCCGCGTCCACCGCTGGCGCCCCGTCGTCGCCTTCATCTTCGGCCTCGTCCACGGCATGGGCTTCGCCTCCGCCCTCAGCGAAGTCGGCCTCCCCACCGGCCAACTCGTCGCCGGACTCATCTCCTTCAACATCGGAGTCGAATGCGGCCACCTCACCGTCCTCGCCGCCGCCTTCCTCCTCCTCGGCTGGACACGCACCAAACCCTGGTACCGCCCCCGCATCGCCATCCCCTTGTCCCTCGCCATCGCCGCCATCGCCCTAGTCTGGTTCGTCCAGCGCGTCATGCAATAGCCGCAAAAAGCGAAAAAGCCGCCCCGGTCCCTCCCGGCGCGGCCTTCGATTTCAGTTAACCAACCAACATGTCAGGCAGCCAGCCGCACATTCGCGCTGGTAAAGCCCCCGCCGGAATCCACACCAAACTGCACAATCACAGCGTCGCTCGCTTCACCCATGCGGGTGCCCCTGAACCCCTGCACGATGTACTGCGCTCCCTGGCTGGCGGCCGACGCCGGGACGGTGGCGTCGGTAAACGCCGCGCGGCGTGTCTCCAGCGTGGTCCCCGGCGCCCCGCCGATCCCGCTGAAGGCCCCCTGACCCGGCAACTTGCGGCTGATGGCAAAGAACGCGCCGCTGCTCGCCGCCGAATCCGTCGAATCCCACGACAGCGTGACGCTGCCATCACTATTAAGCACCACGCTGAAGTCGGTCGGCTTGCCGGGTGCGGGCAACGGCGTCGGCGCCGCGGGCTGAGGAATCTGAGCCGCGGCATACACGTTGGCGGGCGAAGCCTGCAAATCCGCAAACGCCTTGATCTGGGCGATCAGGTTCGACGCCTGAGTGCGGATCGTCTTGACGTCATTGTTCAGTTGAATCGTCTTGGCCTTGCTCGCCTCGCGAGCGGACTGGGCATCGTTGTAGCTCTTGCGAGCAGTGGTTGTCGCGGTCGAGAGCGCGGTCACCTGGGCGGCCGTCAACCCAATCGAGGCCGGAGTTCCCGCCCAAACGGGTGCATGGGCTTCACAGAAGATGATGACGTCATTCTGGTTTTGCGGGAGTACGGACATGGGGGAGTCTCCTGAAAGGCTGGTAGAACGGACACGTCCCATGACCGTCGGCAAAGCCGTTGCTACACTTCACTGAAAGTAATGGAAGGCAGCGATGCTCCCATGCTTGGAACGGTGTCGGTAATGGGTCGCCATTCTCAGAAAAAGGGACGGCATGATCACTTTTGCAGAAGCACCTTGGTGGGGCTCGGGCCTGTTCACCCTTGGGGCAGTCATTCTGACCTGGGGATTCACATTTCAAATACAGAGGTTCATCCACAAAGCAACTCGTGTGAAGGAGAGGTACGCGAAGCTTCGTAACGCGTATGCCACGTTCGCCGCGACGGGCATGATGTATGCGTATGTGCAGGAGGAGGCTGCGTCCGTCGCAGTCCGCATCGCTGACACGAAAGCGGCCCTCGACAAGGTTGGTGGAGACCCCGCCTTCACCGATCGCCGAAACGAATTGTCACGCCAACTTGAGAGGCACCACACCCACAAAGACGATAGCTTTATCAAAATGAGCGAGCATTGGTCACGGCTCAATGCTAATGCCTTGGACATTCTAGCCATCGAGCATAACCTGAAACGCCGGTCGCAAGTGCAAATTCAAAACGACGCTCTAAATAATGCCGTGTCTCGCAATGATCTTAGAAATCTGACGATGGACACGGCGGCGAGGCAGGCAGCCGAATCGACCAAAGCCTGGGTGCTTCGCGTGTTCACTCAGCTTGAAGAAGAAGAGAACATCGCATACAAAGAGCGATGGCTCGAAGACTGACGATGACTGTTGTTCCCTTGCCTCGCACGGGTGCTCTCGTTCATAAATCCAAGCGAAACCGGCAAAGACGCATTCGCTGGCTCGACAGTGTCTTGATCCACTATGATTTGGCCTTCAATGCACTCGTCCCATGCCGCCGTGGCATTGGCTAGTTTCGCTCGAATCCCGCCCAACGTCGCTCTGACTTTGGCCTATTTTGCTCTGATCCTGCCCGTGTTCACGCCGATCTCGGGCACACTTGCCCTAATCTTGGCCCGCTTCACTCCGTTGCCGGCCCAATTCTCTCTAATCTCGTCCCAGATCACTCCGATCTCGGCCTCGTTTGCTCTGATCTTGGCCCAATTCAGAGTATTTGAGCCGCTCTTATTCAGACCCTGCCCGTGGTCCGCGGCGCTTTATTTGGCTTCCGCAGCAGATATCGGCACCGGCTCGCAAGAACGCGGCAACATCGGGGCACCCCCGCGCCAGCGGACTCACCTCCCCGTCCACTCCCTCTCCGTATAAATCCGCTTCCGCTGCTCCGCCGTCAGCGACTCCGGATCAACCCTCACCCACGTGTTCCCAGGCGTCGGCCGCGACGGATCATCCACCCACCGATACCCCGCCGAGCCCCCCTTCGCCCCCATCGGCCCGTTGTTAAAAACCTCCACCAGCGTTTTCTGGTGGCAACCCGTCATCCCCACCAACGCGGCCACCACAACCCCGCTCACCCACCCCCGTCCGCTCATGCGCGTTCTCATATCCACATTCTACCGACCCCGCATTTCCGCGCCCCCGCCCGGCATTCCGCGCCGCGTTCCATTGTGACGCCCCACCCCGCGCGGTACGCTCTTCTCGCGTTCGCACACCTCGCACCCCTCGGAAGAAACGTCATGAGCACCTTCGGCAAAAAAGACGCGGCCTCCAAAATCCTCGCAGACGAAAGCGGCAGCAAAGGCCACACCATCAAAAAACACACCCTGCAAAGCCCCGCCACCGGCGGCAAGGGCATCTCGCAGGCCCAGCTCGTCAAGCGCACCGACAACAAAATGACCCGCACCGTCTCCGCCTTCACCAAGCCCGCCGGCGTCACCAAGGCCGTCAAGACCGCCATGAACGACCCCAGCTACAAGCCCGGCACCGCGCAGTCGATCACCGTCCCCCTGACCCCGCACAAGTCCACCGGCAAGCTCCCCTCCGTCATGGTCGCCTCGCAGAACAAGAAGACCGGCGTGATCACCGCCCAGAAGGTCGCCGCCAAATCCGCCACCGTCGAGTTCAACAACAAGGGCGAACTCTTCCGCGTGAAGGTCACCAAGCCGCAAACCCAACCCCAAACCGCCCGCACCACGCCCAAGCCGCTCGTGAAGCCCCCGGCCCAAACCTTCGGCCAGATGGCCAACAAGCTACCCAAGCCCAAGTAACTCAACCCCAGCATCCGCGCTCCTTTTCCAACCCGCCGCCACGGCGGGTTTTTTCTGCGCCCGCCCCCGCCCATGGCGCTTGCCACCCCTCGCCCTC
>JBAZUW010000314.1:0-3978 GCA_041661205.1 Phycisphaerales bacterium | reverse complement strand
GGCCCGCTGTAAGTGCGCGGCCGCCTCGTCGTGGGCGGCGTGCCGGCTTGGGGTTGTCATGGTGCCACTGAGAAGGTCAATGAGCGCCACCACCGACCCAGAGGTTCCACCGGCATTGGCAACCCGGCGCCCCGGATCCGGGCGGCGGCCCGCCTCGAGGGCCCGCACCGCGTCGATCAGGTTGTTCTCCGCCATGCGGCTGAGCCACGCCAGAAACCCGCTCGCCCCGCCCCCTTTGAAGCGGGCCAGACGCATCACCTCTTCCACATAGGTCACCTGCATGACATCGTCGGCGTCGAGACTGGAGCGATGCGCAGGGCTGATGCGCCCCTCGATTCGCGAGCGCACCTTTGGGCCACAAAGTTCGAGCAGCTTGGCGAGCGACGCTGTGTCGCCCTTCATCGCGTGTTCGAGCAGCGTGTCAGCGTCGATGGTCATCGGCGGCCCCTTCGCAGTGTTCCCCGGCGCAGAACTTCTCCGAGGTCAATCTTGCATCGCTTCGTCGCGCTCGGTCACGATTCCTTCCTGGTACGCCTTCACCAGCGATTCCAGGTCGGCGATCTCGGTGCGGATCTGCTCCCCCAACAGCGTATCCCCCACCGTGCGCGGGGCGGAGTACTCGCGCACGCGGGTCACAGTGGGCACAATGTCCGCCCCGGCGCGAATCGCGGCCTCCACGCCGTCGAAGGGGGCGTGCTGCGCCAGATCGATCCGATCCGGGCGGAGCACAAGGGTGTAGCCGCGATCGCCGTAGGCCTGGCTGAAGGCGCCGTCGATGGTGATGGCGTTGCCGCCTCGCTTGATGGGCTGCTCGCCGTTCTCGAGTTTGACGGGCACGTGTCCATTGACAAGTAGGACGTCGTCGCCCATGCCGAAGAGGGCGCCAATGCGCCGGACGAAAGCCGCGTCGTGCAGGAGCTCAAAGTACGGGTTCTTGTGCTCCTTGTGCGTGGCTTTGTCGGCGATAAAGCAGGTTTCGAAAGTGGAGAGTTTGTCTTTGCCGAAGAGGGGCGAACGCGGGCCGCCCCAGAGGTACCAGAGCCAGTCGGCATCGGCGTCGAGCCCGAACCAGCGCTTGCGCATCGCGCGACGCAGTACCGACCCCAGCGCGTCCATCAGTTCTCGCCCGGCGAGCTCGCGCCCGTCGACATTCAGCGTGAGGGGCGTGCCCTTGTCGTCCACCGGCACGCACGCATGAAAGAAGAGAACGTCATCGCGGCGCGTCCACATCGAGCCATGCCGCACCAGCCACTCCATGTGCTGGCGTAACTTCATCGAACGCCGGAAGCTCTCGCGCAGACGATCGACGCACGCTTGTTCTTCGGGCGAATAGGCGTAGGGGTCTTTGGGGTCGACGGTGGGCAGGTGGCCGTCGGCCAACGGGTGTTCCACGCCGTCGATGGTAATGGCCACGGCCTTGCTGCCTTCAAACCGAATGTGATGCAACAGGCGCCGGTGATTGAGGCCCCACTCCGGGTGACGCTCCAGCAGCTTGCCCTCGGCCTTGAACTGCAGAATCGCGATGGCCTTCTGCATGCGGGCGATCATCACGGTTTCGCGAAAGCCCTCGCCTTTGGGGACAAACCTGGTCGCGGGGTCGTCGGCGTACATCTGCCGGACGAGGCGTTCCAACGGGGCCATCATCACGCCGTAGCCCTCTTCGAGCTGGCTGATGCGCCGATAGCGAATGCTGAAGCGCAGCATCGTGAGCATGGTGGGCTCGTGCCCCAGGTGGGCACCGAGCCACAGCATGTCGTGATTGCCCCACACGATGCGGCAGCGGGGTTGGCGCATGAGTGTGTCGCACACGCGGTCCATGCGCGGGCCGCGATCGCCCAGATCGCCGATCACGAGCAGCTCGTCGGTGCTGAGGTTGCGGATGAGGCGTGCCCCCGCCCGCACCGCGCCCCAGTCGCGGTCGTAGCGGGCCAGTTCGTCGAGCATGTGCCGGATGTACTCCGGGCGCTGGTTGCTGCCCAGCTCCACAAACAGCTCGCGGTACCACTCAGGAAGCAACGCCTCAAAGTGCACGCGCCGGTAATGGCGGCGAAGCTCGCGGATCACCTTGAACTGGTTCTGCAACATCTCAAAGACCCAGTCACGCCGCTTGCCCCGCTGCACGATGGCGTGCGAAAGCTCGTTAATCGCCTCGCGCGGGTAGTAGAGCACCGACAGAAACTCGGCCTTTTTCGCAGGGGTCAGCGAGTCGCCGAGCATCTGGTCCACCAGCAGGCGAAGTTCGCCCGAGGCGTTATTGATGACGTGGCGGAGCTTGGCGTCTTCGCCGTGGACGTCGCTGATGACGTGGACAACGCCCATGGGCAGCGACAGGCGGGCCCGCAGGGCGGCCGCCTCTGACACGGCCGATTCAATATTGGGAAACCGGGCGGCCAGGGCGCGAAGCGCCGAGAGCGTGGAACCATCGATGTCGTGATGCATGCAGACCTCCAGAACGCGAGAGGCCAAGTGTAGAAGGGGCCCCACGAACCCCACGCGTGAGCATGGAGCCGCTGCGAGATCCGGAGTCAGTGCGGCCCCACGCTCGCGCGTGGGGTTCGATCAGCGTTCTTGTCGTCGTGGATGAGCTTGGCCGCGAGGAGGATCGACATGACCACCAGCAGCACCCGCACCAGCCTGGCCCCACCACGGATGACCAGCCGGGCGCCCACTTGAGCACCCAGAAACTGCCCGGCGGCCATCGTGAGCCCCGGCACCCACAGCACCTTGCCCGCCAGCACAAAGAAAGTAAGCGACGCGATGTTGCTCGCAAAGTTCAGCACCTTGCTGTGGGCCGTCGCCACCGGCAGTGTGAGGCCCAGCAGCGCCACGCACCCGAGCGCGTAGAACGTCCCCGCGCCGGGGCCGAAGAAACCGTCGTACGCCCCCACCAGCAACGCCACGGTGAGCGCGAAGATGGGCAACGTGACGCGCGAGTGCCGCTCCACTTCGCCCGCTCGCTTGGCGAGCAGCATGTAGAGCGCGATGGCAATGAGCATCCACGGGATGATGCGGCGCAGCACCGACGGATCAACCAGCTGCAAGGCGTACGCCCCCAGCACGCCCCCGACGAGGGCGGCCACAAACGCCGGCCAGAAACGCCGGAAATCCACCGCGCCGGCCCGCACGAAATGAATGCTCGCCGAGAGCGACCCGGCCGTGCCCTGCACTTTGTTCGTTCCGAGAACCATCGCGGGGGGCAAGCCGGCGGCAAAGAGTGCGGGCACAGACAGCAGTCCGCCCCCACCGGCGATCGCGTCGATGCATCCGGCAACGAGCGCGACGCTGAAGAGGGCGGCCAGAGCCGCTGGCCCCAGGTGCAGCGCCGCCACATCCGACGTGGTCGCGATGGCGAAGACAAGGCCGGTCGGAGATAAGAACACTGTGACCATGGGCCGGGAGGTTAGGGTGCTTTGGTTGGCTTCAAACAGCATGAAGGTCGCGCCGCGCAAATATCCTCCTCAGGACACCGGAGCTGAGGCTTGGCGAAGCTCCGGGTGGACGTAGCGTTCGACCCGGACCTTCGCGGACTCAGGTCCGGCGTCAGGCCGTCGCAATTCCTAGCGTCGCTTCGCCACGCCGCCCCATGAAATGCACCATTCGCTGCTTGAGAAACCCCCCGCGTACCATCCCTCGCCATGCCACCAAACGCTCCCTCCAACTCCCCCACCATCGTCCGCGAACTGGCCCCACCCAAGCTGAGCGAGGTGCCCAGCCAGGTCGGTCGCTTCGGCGATTACGGCGGCACCTATGTGCCCGAAACCCTGTGCGGGGCGCTGGAGCAACTGCGCGAAACTTATGAACGCGTCTGCAACGAGGAACGTTTCTGGGACGAACTGCGCGACCTGCTCAAGACCTTTGTCGGCCGCCCCACCTCGCTGTACTTCGCCAAGCGCCTTACTGAGTTTGCCCGTGGCAGCGCCGGGCACGACCTTGGCGCGAAGATCTGGCTGAAGCGCGAGGATCTGGCCCACACCGGGG
>JBAZUW010000313.1:0-3989 GCA_041661205.1 Phycisphaerales bacterium | reverse complement strand
GGCGTGCCCGTCCGGTTTCGGGTGCCGATCGGAAACCCGCCGATCATCGACCGTGTAAGCTCGATGAACGACACGCTCTGCGATGCGTCTGGGGTCCGGCACATGCGGATTCACCCCGATTGCCCTCTGCTGATCCGCGACATGCGGGAGCAGGGCGTTGATGAAGATGGGAAGCCCGACGAATCGGAGCGGTCGATGGGGCACAGCGGCGCGGCTTGCGGGTACGCGGTCCACTACCTGCGAAGGGCCGGCGGGCGGGTCGAATCAAGCGAGGTCGGCGGGCGGTTCATCTTCGGGACACCCAACGTCCCAATGGGGTAGCAGCATGGAACAGCGAAAGAGCAAGGCGGCGCGGAATTGCGAGGGCGGTCCCTACGGGATCAGGCTGGACAACGGGATCAGGCCGGTACACGCGCAGCCGATCAAGATGGGGCGGCCGATCGTCCTGACCCGCACCGAGGCGCAGGCCGCGATCATCGCGCTGGCCCGGTGCCAGAACGACCCGCAGGCCCAGACACTCGCCAAGCGGATACAGTCACTCATCTAGGAGCCCGTCATGCCCACACTCAACGGAACCGCCGAGCCCAAGACCGGCGAAATGACCGGCAGGCAGCGGGCCTACGGCGGGGTCTTCAGCTCGGTCGGCGGGCTGCTCGCGTGGGACAAGCCGTGGGCCGGCACCTACGAGACGTACCGCCGGATGCGGGCCGATCCGACGCTGGCGATGGTCCGGGCCGCTGCGTGCGCGCCGGTGAAGGGCGCGGCGTGGGCCGTCGAGGCCGACGACGATGCGCCGTCCGACGCGGCCGACATGGTCCAGGACCTGATCGACGATCACCGCCCCGTGCTGTTGACCGAGGGCCTGCGGGCGCTGGACT
Source organism: Phycisphaerales bacterium (assembly GCA_041661205.1). Lineage (GTDB taxonomy): Bacteria > Planctomycetota > Phycisphaerae > Phycisphaerales > UBA1924 > RI-211. Next base: position 3,111 of record JBAZUW010000313.1, on the reverse strand, counting down.
ACGGGTGGCAGCCCCTAGAGGTCGTGTGGAACGCGAGTCAGGGCGCGATGGTGGTGGAGCGGTTCAAACCGCTGCTCCCCGACATGACCGACATCATCGTGGGGCAAGCGCACGGAGACACGCTGGGGGTCCGGCAGGGGGACGTGACGCTGTCGCCGATGAAGTCGCTGGTGTTTGCCTATGACGCGGAGGCCGGGAACCCCTACGGGCGTAGCCGAAACGAGAACGTCCGCGAGAACGCCTGGACCCCGTGGCGCGGGATTTTCCGGCAAATGGAGCACTACTACGGCAAGGCGGCGGGCGTGATCCCGATCATCCGGTACCCGGTGGGCACGAGCGCCGGCGAGAACGGGGCCACGGTATCGAACGACGACAACGCGAGGCAGGTGTTGAGCACGCTGGGGAGCGGGGCGGGTGTCGCGTTCCCGTGGCAGTTGCTGAGTTGGATGGAGGACGCGATTGCACGGGGCATTGACCCCAAGAGCCTGATGGCGTGGCAGATCGACTTTCTCGAAACATCCGCCGGCCACGGTGCGGAGTTCACCGACTCGCTGCGGTACTTCGACGCGCTCAAGGTCCGGGGGTGGCTGGTCCCCGAGCGGGCGGTCATCGAAGGCCAGTTCGGCACCAAGGCAGAGGCCGGGGTTCACGCCGACCTGGGCATCCAGATCGCGCAGGAAACCGGCGATGGATTGGTAGGCCAGATCAACCGGCAGGTGGTGGACACGCTGCTCGCCGCCAACTTCGGGCCGAACGCGCGGGGCAAGGTCAGGATCGTTCAGGCCAAACTCACGGGCGATGAGAAGGAGTTCCTGCGCGGGCTGGTCACCGCGGTCTACACGAACCCCGCGAACGTGGACCTGTTCCTGACGGCGTTCGACGTGGACGCGATACTGGACCAGGTGGGGATTCCGAAGGCGACCGAGACCGTGGACCAGGCGGCGGTTCCGGTGGTCGATCCAACGCAGGTCGCCAACCAGATCGCCACCCAGCCGGGGCCAGCCCAGCAAGCGGTCGCGGACCAAAGCCTGAACGGTGCGCAGATCGCCAGCATGGTGACGCTCGTTATGACGATCGCCGATCGGCAGTTGCCGCCCGAGACGGTGCGGCTGATGATGAAGGCGGCGTTCCCGGGGGTAGGCGATTCGGTGATCGACCAGATCGTGAGCAGTGCGGCCAAGCAACCGAAGCCTGCCCCGGTCGTGAAGCCCGGCACCAATCCGCTGACCGCCGCGATGAGCCATGTGTACCGGAGCGGGAGGATGCGATGAAAAAGAAGCGGGGAAACAAGAGAACCGGGGGCGTCACTCTTGTCGTCGGGCGCGGATCATCGGCCGATACCGTGACCGTTGACTCCACTACAAAGGCGGTTCACGTTCACGGACATATCGGCGTGCTCCGCGCGCACCGCGACGTGGAAGTGTGTATCTTCCCCGGCGGGTCGATCGGTAGGTTCGGGGACCTGCAACGGCTGGTAGTGTCCGACCATGCAGGTGTCTCCCTAGTTGCAAAGGCGTGTCCATGAGCGCCCCCGTGGAGATCACGGTGGACGTGCGGCGGATAGACGCCTTTGCCGCGTTGCTCGCCGGACTGTCGGCGGTGATCGCGGAATGGGAGCGCTGCGAGATCGACGACCGGGCGGCGATTGAGAAGGCGAGTGCGTTCCTGGACACGTTCTGCGGGGAGGAGGGCGATGAATCAGAATGAGATCAAGGCCCTGCGCGAGGTGGTCAACGGCTCGGTGGACTTCCAGATCGTGCGGGCGATCCTGATAGTCGTGGCCTTGGGTGAATGCGTGATCGTGCTGTCGCTCTTGGGAAAGTCCGAATGACCCGCGCCGCCCTCCAATCCGCGCACGCGATGGACGCCGAACGCGAGCGGATGACGGCCCTGGGCATCCGCGCGGTCAAGCCGATCACTCGCCGGGCGCGGGTCGCGGCGCTCAGGGCGTACCGGCGTGGCGATGATCCCGCCGTCGCCATGCGGGCCGAGATCATGCGGGCGGTGCCGATGGTCACGGACGCGATGGTCGCAAGCCACCTCGCCGGGATGCTCCGCTCTCAGATCACGGCCCGGCGTGCGATGGGTGATCGGATCGCGCTGGCCGACCCGTACCGGTCTGCAATCGAGTTCACCAAGCGCCGGATGGACCTGACCGACGCGGACCTGGCGGGCATCCAGACGCGGTACGGCGAAGAGGCCCAGCGGGTGATCGGCGACCTGAGCGGGTACGCGAGCGGCAAGGTGGACGCCGCGGTCCTGGAGGCGGTCAAGAGCGGCGAGCACGTCCGGGGCGGGGTCGCTCGGATTAGGGAGGCGATGGACGCTGCGGGGATTGGCGGGGACGCCGGGGTACCGGACTACGCGATTGAGACGGTGTACCGCACGCAGGTTCAGATGGGGTACTCGGCGGGCCGGTGGGAGAGCAACCAGGCGCCGGAGATTCAAGAGGTGCTGTGGGGGTTTGAATACTCGGCACGCGACGATGACCGGACGCGGCCGACGCACGCGGCACTCGACGGGTTCACGGCTCCGAAGGATGACCCCGCGTGGAAGACAATCACCCCGCCGAACGGTTATTCGTGCCGATGCAGCGTGGTGGAGATATTCCACGGCGACACCGAGGCGGTGCGGTTCGGGTCGCTTGCCCCGGTGGAGATCGACGGCGTGATGGTGAAGCCCGGGGCCGACGTGGGCTTTGAGTTCAACCCCGGCGAGGTCTTCGCGGGGGTGGGGGCATGAGCATGGAAGGGATCATTTCGTCTGACTGGTCGGGCGCGGGTGTGCCCGATTTCCTGGGTGACATTCAGCGGCTCAAAGAGGCCATCGCCAACGCGCCGCCGCCAGTACCGCCGACGCTGGTGTGCTGGTCGCGGCTCGGCTGGATTCGCATAGTGAACAGCCGGTTCGCGGAGGCCGACCGAATCCCCGAGGAGTGCGTCCGTATCATGGGATCTCCGGTTGAGGAGGACCATTCGCTCGGGGTGGGCGCGTGGTACTGGCGCGGCCGTGCGGGGTTTGGCGCGTGAACGGCGAGGCTGGCAAGGGCGACACGTACCGGCGGGTGGACCGCCGGAAGTGGGCGAGGAACTGCACACGGATCTTCGGGAG
>JBAZUW010000312.1:1620-4037 GCA_041661205.1 Phycisphaerales bacterium | reverse complement strand
GTTTCTTGTTTTTCTCTTAACAGATCTTCTTCGGGTTTTCCTTTCCGGCCTGGACTCGCCCGTTCAGCGAAACGTCTTCCCGGCGGGCGAGCAGCGTTGTTCCGTTGCTCCACCTGCTATCCGTGCGTGGCCGCCCGCTCGCGCGGACAGACAGCACCCGTTGACTCATCCGGTCACGGCCGGGAAACGAGCGCGCCCCATCTACCTGGCGGGTCGTTCCCGACCCAAGGGCGCGTCCGGGCGCGCGCCGTTTCAAATCGCTGCGGTCGGCCTTCATCCTTTGTTTCCAGGCGGAAGTTCCTTCCGTGCTCAGGCCAGCATCACCCAGCCCAGGGCTGCGGGCTGCACGCGCCCGGTGCGCCAGCGCCACAGGTCCACCGCCATCTGCCGCGCCACCGCCACAATGGCTTTCTTGCGGGCGGCCTTGGTCGCCCGCGGGTTGCCCAGCACCGGCCACCATTTCTTCACCAGCCGGCAGTCGGGCTGCCACAGCACCAGCCGCCAGGCCATCTCCACCAGCGCGGTGCGCAGCCGCGCGTTGCCGTGCTTGGTGATGGAGAGTGGGTGATGGCTCTTCCCGCTGGCGCTCACCCCGCCGCACAGTCCGGTGTAGCTGCCCACTTCCCGCCGGTTGTGGAAGCGCCCCCCAGTCGCCCACTTCGCGTTCCAGCGTTTCACAGGTCAGGCCGCCCAGACCTTTGGGCCGCACCGCCGGGGCGGCCGCGCTCACCGCCCGGGTCGCCGCCGTCAGTTCGGTGGTCAGGGTGGCGAGCACGCGCCGGAAGGTCTCCAGCCGCGCCACCAGCCACGCGGGCAGCCGCGGTCGCAGTCCTGCCCACCGGGCGGACTGCCACCATTTGTTCTTCTCGTGCCAGCCTTGCGAGAGGAGCAGGCTGCGCCCTTGCGCGGCCACGCGTTGCACCTCGCGTTTGAGCTGTTCGCGCTGCCGGCTCTCGATGCGCTTCTGTTCCTCGGCCTCGCCGGGCACGCGCACGATGGCCAGGGCCTGGGGGTTGCCCGCCACCCACCGGTCCAGCCGCGCCAGCAGGGCCAGCGCGTCGCTCCCGTCGTGGTTCACCTTCTTGTGCTGTTCGTCCAGGCAGACCGGCTGCGCCACCACGTTCTGCACCCCCAACACCACCAGCTGGCGGTGCAGCCCGAAACCAAAGGCGCCGGCCTCGTAGCACGAATGGACCACGTCGGCCAGGGCCACCTGGGTTTTGACCCACGCCAGAAACTTGGCCGGGGTGAACTTCTGCGGCGGCTGCGGCGCGCTGTGATCAACTTGGCGCGCCACCACGATCGACTCGGCATGCACGTCCAGCCCCAGTTTGATGATCTGATGCTGCTTGCTCGCGGCTGGCTCCGCGCGAACTTCGGAGTTGTTGACGGTCGGTTGTTTCATACGTTGGTGGGTGTAGCGCCTCACGCGCTCGCCCGCCAACTACTCATGGCATCTATCCTTCCGGTTCGTGGCGAGCATCCACGGTTCGGCCACGGCGCAGCGGGACCAAGATTCGGGTCGAACCTCCACCGCACGCCGACGCGATTACTTCGCGATCACCGCGTTGATCACGATGCGCGTGTAGGCCGGGTTCTCGAAGTCGCGCACGCTGTGGCCGGGCATGAAGTAATAGAGCCGCCCCTGCCCCACCAGCCTGGTCCAGCCGGCCGTTGGCTGCATCCACGCCTGGCCGGTCTTCGCGTCGGTGTATTTCAGGGCAAGCAACGTCGTGCGCTCGCCGGAAAGGATGTGATTCAGGTAAACCTCCGACTCCGGGAATCGGATGCCCGGCAGCGGCGCGGCGGTGGCTCCACCCGCATTCGTGACGGGCGCGATGAGGTTGGGATAGGTCACCTTGTGGGTGGTGACAAACTGGTCGGGCGCGAGATTCGCCACTTCGATGGTGACGCCTTCGATCCATTTATAGCCGCCGTTGGTCACATCGCCTTTGGGCAAATCCACCCCGAACGTGGCGAACCAGTTTTCATTGGTGCGCTTGCCGGAACTGATGGAGTGATGCAACGCCACGAGCCGGCCGCCGTTGGTGAGGTAGTCGAGCATCGCCTTCTCGGGCTGGGCATTGAGCGCGCGATGGATGTAAACCACGACGGCCTTGAACGGTGCCAGTTTGCGCGGCATCCCGGTCTGCTTGACGATGCGGCTGGCGATTCCTTCCTGGGTTTTCAACTGGTCGGCCAGCACCTGCATTGCGGGAAATTCATCGGCCACGATCAAGACCTCCTCGGCAGCGCGAAGCGGAGCGACAGCGAGAAGCAAGGCAATGACGCAAAGCACCCGGGATTTCAACATGGCGGGAGAATGAGCAGAACCACCGCGTCGGGCAAGCGACGAAGCGCGCCTTTGCATGAAGGCGCCAATTGCCAAAATGCCGGGCCGGATGTCCTCGACGGGG
>JBAZUW010000312.1:0-1610 GCA_041661205.1 Phycisphaerales bacterium | reverse complement strand
AACATCCGGCCCGGGTGATTTTTCAATGCTGTTACGCCGCGCGTCTCACGGCTGCGCCGGCACGGCGATTCGGTAGATGCGCTGCGGCGAGTTGGTTGCGCCTGGATCGCTCACCGCCGCCGTGCTGTTGGTCCGCACGATGACGATTTGCTGCAGATTCGACCACCACGGCACCGAGGGCGATTCCTTGAACTGCACCGAGTAGGTGCGGTTGGACAGCGCAAAGAACTGGAGTCCACCACCCGAGCCCAGCGCGGCGGTATCAAAGCGCAGCACGCTGACGGCATTCGATGGATCCGTGCCGGCGACGTATTCCTGGCGCAGCGTGTGGCCGTCACCATCATAGTCGGCCGTGGCATTGCTGGCGTCGTTGGTCGGATAACCGTTGGCCACCTCCCACGGGTCGGGCAATCCGTCCCCGTCGGCGTCCGCCTGCACGGTGAGGGCGAACACCCGGGTGTCGGCCGCGGCGGGACTTGGCAGCGCCGCGTTGGTGACAATCATGCGCCAATTGGCCCCATCGGTGGACGTCAGTGGGCCGTAGGTAAAGACATGGTTTGTGCTGTCGCTGACATTGGTGATCATGCCAGTCGAACCGCGATTCAACCGGTACTGGAACGGCGGCGGGCTGCCGCGAATCTGCATCGCAAACGTGGTTGTCGCTCCCGCGACATTGGTCTGCGCCGAAGGCCAGACCACGATGACGGGCTTGATCAACACGCCCAGGAAGGCCGGCTGCGACACGATCGAGCCGATGGCGTCGGTCACGACCACGTCGTAGTTGCCCTGGAGAGAGAGATCGACATTGGTGACAGTCAACGTCGTGCCGTTGGCGTCCGGGATGGGGCTGCCCTTGAAGCGCCATTGGTAAGTCACCAGCCCGTTGCCCAGCGCGCTCGCGCTGAAGTTCGCCACTCCATTGGTGGTGCTGCCATAATTGGTCAGATTGGTGGAACCCGTGAGCATGACCCCCGCCGGCTGCGCGATGAACTGGAAGATCGAGTTGCAGACCAGCATCGCGGGGCTGCTGACCACCGAACCCGTTTCATTCAGCACCACAACTTCATACTCGCCCGACTGATTGAACTGGGCGGACGCGAGAACAAGGATGCGATTGGTGGCACCCGTGACATTGGCGCCGTTGAAACGCCATTGGTAACGCAACGTGCCGGGGCCTGTTGCCGTCACGGCAAACGTCACCTGGGCGCCGAGGTTGTTGGTCTGACTCGCCGGCTGCTCGGTGATGAAAGGCGCTGCGCCGGACGCATAGGCTCCGGCCGGCGTCGCCGCACCGGCAGCCCAGTTGATCACATCGTTGCCGTACTGCGCCTGCTGGATGCGGTGCAGCGAGAAGCCAGCGCCATCCGCCGCCACGGGCCATGGCGAGTTGCCATGATAGCGCACCTTGTCCACCAGAATGCGCTCCACGTTGCCGCTCGTCGGATCGGGGGCGGACGGCATGGTGAGTTCCACGGAGTCCGCCGAATTGTCCAGTTTGCCGCTGTACGGTCCAAGGATCGTCTCGGTGCCGGTGAGGCCGTAGCGTGCGAGGAAGGCGGCGCGACGGGTGGCATCCGCCACCGGATCCAAGCTGACGATCAAGCCGTAGG
>JBAZUW010000311.1:0-4060 GCA_041661205.1 Phycisphaerales bacterium | reverse complement strand
TCCTATTCGCATCCCGAGCCCGCCGCAGAAGAGCGCGAGCCCGATGAGTGCCAATGTGTCCATAGTCCCTACCTCCCAGAGAACTCGGCGTAGTTGGCGAAGGTCAACCCCAGGGCGGCGTTGATTTCGTCGCGCAGGGCGAGCGCTTCGTCGAAGGTGAGTTCCAGCGCCACCATCCGCTGCGCCTGGATGACCACCCCGTAGCGGTCGTTAGGTAAGTGCATGACGTTGGCGCGAAACGGCGTGTTCGCGGTGATGACCATCGCGGGCCTCCTAAGAGTCAACTGCAAAGTCAACGAACGCTGGGAGTACGATTGATGCGAGGGGCAATGATCACCGGGTCGGCAGTGCCGCGTTTGGGGCAGCACGCCGCCACCAGCAGCCGCCAGGCCTGCGCCTGCGCCGCACGGTCGGCGGGCGTCTCGTGCTCGCGGTAGACGAGCTGTACGGGGTTCTGGGGCTGCTTGGCGGTTCGCATCTGGATTTCCTTTCGCTTGGCCTCTAAGGGGCCAAATTGGGCGCCTCCAGCGTTCTGGGGGCAGTTGGCAAGCCTTTATGTTCTATGCGCTAAGTTCGTCTTGTTCTGTGGGTATATCGGTGGTCAACAAAAAAGCCGCCAGGTCGAAGGCCAGCTCGGGGTGCCGGCGCGCGATCTTGGCCGCCACGTCTTGACCCAACTGGCGCTTGCCCGCGTAGATGCGGCTGAGCGTGCCCTGGCTGATGCCTAGATGGGCGGCGAACTCATCCTGGTTGCGCTCACCCTGTAGGTGTTGGAGTTTTTCGACTAGACTCATCCGTCCGCCTCCCGTTTTGTCCTGTGGACATATCATATACCCCCCGGTATGCCTTGTCAAGGGGTAAACGAGCAATTTGGTATGAGTTATTCCCCAAATATGCCGGTGGGTATTGTAATAGTCAGTGGATGGAGAGTGATGGCTGAACCAACGATTGACCGCTGGAAGTTAATAACCCTACGAGAGCGAGCGGGCCGGCAGGCTGGGGCCGCAGACTGGTTTGCTACAGATCGTGCAGGTGTCCCAGCGCAGCGCTGTGGCCCAGCCCTGGGAGACCCGCCGCTGCGCGTAGCAGACTGCCGATAGGTCGCGATTCAGCGCATGGGCTACCGCGACGGGCGCATCGCCGAGATGGTCGCAGATATAGGCCGTCTCGTCGTCGCTGAAACGGCGGACCTCGCGTTGTGGGCCCATCAGCGCCCTAATCCCATGCCCCGCCTACGGGCCAGCCCCGCGAACCGGTGCACCTCGCCGGGGGCAAACCGGCTGGCGGCCGTGCCCACACCCCGCGACAGCGGCACGAGGCGCCCGGCTAGAGCGAACCGGCGCACGCGGCTGTCGTCCACGCCTAGCGCCTGGGCTGCCTCCTGCGTCGAGAGCGCGCGGTCGTCGCGGGCGAGCACCCTCAGCAACATCCGCCAGGCAGACGTGGCATCGTCGCCGCCGCCAAGGGCTAGTATCTCGTCGCCGCCCTCGCCGTCGTTGCGGTAGGCCCAGGCGAAGGGCCGGCCGTCGAGATACTGATAGCGCACGGAGGCGGAGGGGTCGATCCCCTCCGCGAGCATCTGGGCAATGCGGGCGTAGTCGCTCATTCAGTCCTCCCAGGCCGGGTTAGCGGCGCCAATGAGGTATGTGCCGTCGCCCGCCGGCCGGGGCATCGGGGCGTAGACCGTCTCGCCGGCAATCCGGTTCAGCGCGCCGCAGGTGGCCTGCGCTTCCTCGGCGTTGAGACGGTGGCTATTGGCGCTGCCGCGCCCAGTGGCGACTCCGACCAATCCAGTCCATGTACCGGTCAGGCCGTAGGTTTTGAGGGAGTCGATCAGGGCGCTGGCGGCGGCGGTGTCCATCGTGGCGGCCCGTTCGCGGATTTCATCGCGCATTGCGGTCAGCACCGTGGGGGCAACCGCCGTTGCCTTGTCAATCGCAATGTAGGTGCCGATGCGCTCTAGTAGTTCGTGGGGGTAGCGCTCGGGTACGGTTGTCAGGCTCTCGATGTAGGCGATTTGGTTCTCCGTCGTCATCTGCGTTGCTCCTCTCTCAATCTCTGAGTGTAGTATAGCACGGCTACCCGTGCGTTGTCAATAGATTAGCGCGCCTAGTCGTGAGAGTTTACAATTAAGCACGGAGGCAAACAATGAGTCCGAGTTAACGGAGTCAAAACGGCAACGCCGACCCGTTGCCCCGCCTTCGACTAGATGTCTAATCGAGGGCGGGGTTGCCAAGCCGGCGATGCCGCGAGAGGAAGGAGGGTGTGTGTCTAGCGCCCGCGCGGTGGCGGGTGTTGGCGTCGCACGACGAACCGCCGCCACCAGGCCCAGTAACCGGGTTTCATGGCGGTGTCTCCGCGAACCGTCTCCCCTCGCAATCGTCGCTGAGCACCCCGTTGCGCAACCAGCCGTGGTAAGTGCCCACACAATTTATTGACGGATGAACGGTGATGTTTGGCGCCTCGCCCGTGACAGTCCAGCCGTGCTTGTCACCGGCGCCTGAGGCCTGGCTGTCCACGTTGAACCAGTGGCCACCGGGTAGAACAACACAGATGGGCGGGCGCTTACCCAGCCAGTCGCGCTGGTACTCAGCGCTGAGAATATTGTCAAGGTAGAAACTACCATGCTCGGGATTGAGCATCGCCGGCAGGAACCACATATCGCCCACCTGCGATTGTTCCCCCCGGGCGAGTGCTGTTTCACGATCAACCAAACGGCACTGCCAAGTCATCCCCCGCTCCCCGCGCTGGCCTCGGCCATCGTCGTGTGGACCCACCAAAAGGCGTTAGCTAGCATTGAGGCCACGCGCTCCTCATGCGCCAATTCGGGGTCGTCCTCGCGCATTTCGTGCAGAAACACATGCATGCATTCATGAAGGAAATAGCGTTCTAGCTCCTCGTCGCTGGCGTCCTTTGTGACTAACAGCCGCCACGTCATGTGAGCCTGAAAGTATTGCCACCGGACCGCGCACTTGGCGACCTGCTTCCAGTTCGCGGCCTCATCGTCATCCCGCCCCACGTATTCAGTGCGATCAAAATCGACCGTTACATTCCAGTACTTGAGGCCCAGCGGGAGTAGCCACTTGTCAATCAGCTTTTGTACGCGGGCCTTTTGAGCAGCGTATTCGGCATCGTTCATCCCTGGCTCCCCGCGCTGGCCTCGGCGCCGATCCGCGCCAGCAGCGCCCGCCTCACAGTAGCCCCAGCGATTGAGCCGAGTAGTACCATGGTGACCAACCGCTGTACCCCCACAACTCACGCGCCTTGGCGACGTTGCGCGCGGGGTCGCTCCAGGTGGCGAAGTCGCCGCCGTGCGCGCCAATGTTGATCTGATAGTAGCCGACCGCCCACTCTGTGAGCGCGCTTCTGCCGTCGTCCATCGTGTACTCGACTCCGAGCTCGCCGTCCGCTCGCCAGCGCGTGTCGGCCTCGGCATCGGCCCGCCAGCCGGACTCCAGGTAACTGATCTCGCCCGCGTTGACCCATTGCGCGGCCGGAAACTCGGCGCGGATCAGCGCCGCCAGCGGTTCAGGCACTGGCCCCCAGCGCGTCTCAATCGCTGGGGGCTCTACGGGAAAGGGCGGTCGAGCCCCGCCATCGCCAGCCGGTCGATCGCCTCCTGCGCGTCGCTGTCTATCCCGCCCAGTGCGGCCGATGCTATCTCGACGCGCTGACGGATGCGCTCGTTGAGGGCGCGCACAATCCGCAGGTGTTCGGTGTCGTAGTTGGCGGGCTCGGCTGGTACCACGGGCGGCGCCACGGCGCCACGGGGCCAGGCGCGCGCTGCCCGCCAGCCGTCGCACATCATCCTCATCGCGTTCTTCTCGGCGGGCGTGTCGAGGAAGTGCTGGCTCTGATCGGGCGTGCCCAACGGGATAAAATAGAACATCTTGGCAATCTGCGGATTGACCGTGCAGCGCGGGGCAAACTTCATCAGCCAGTCGATACGCTGCTCGTCGGTCCAGTCCGGGGAACCGGGGTTGTTCTTGTCGTAGAGCATCCCGAACTCGGTCAGGAATATCTGAGCGTCCGGGTACTGGGCGCCAATCCATTCCGGGGT
>JBAZUW010000310.1:0-4070 GCA_041661205.1 Phycisphaerales bacterium | reverse complement strand
GCGTTCCTTCACTTCCGAAATCGCGGGTGGCGTAGGCGCCCGTGCTGTACGTCTGGGAGAAGTCGTCGCCCGCCTCGGCATTGAGGCAGATGCCGAAGAAGTCGCCCCAGCCTTCGCCCATGCCGCCGCTTTGGGTGCCGCTGCCCAGGCCGCCCGCCGGGCCGTGCAAGCGGATGGACAAGCCGTGTGAGAGTTCGTGGTACACGACGTCTCCGTCAAGCGAGCCGTCGCGATCAGGGTTTGGGCCGGTGAAGATGTACATCTGCATGCGCCCGGTGGAGCCGTCCGAAGAAGTCGTGCCGAAGTTGGCGTTGTTGGTGCCGCCCCCGTCCTGACACTCGGCGTGCACGAAGTCGCCGGCGTTGCCCCCACGGCCGAAGTTGTCGGTCTGGAAGTTGCCCGCGGCCTCGTTGAAGCCCATCAGCCACAGGCGGTCGTGGTAGTTGTTGGCGAGGTAGAACAACTGCGTGATGGCCGCGTCGCGATAGGTCGCGGGGGCGGCGGTGGGCATGTTGTTCACGTCGGTGGGAAGCGCGAAGTCAAAGTTGCGGGTGGCGCTGGTGGCGCGGTCGGCGGGCGAACCGGCGTTATCGTTGGCCGCGTCGATGTAGCCGTCCACGTTGTTGCCCAGCGTGGAGGTGCCTCCGTCGGGGATCCAGCCGTTTGGGTTGATCGCCGAGATATCGCCGGGTTGGATGGTCACGCTCTGGCGGGGCACAAACGGAAACTGCATGCCGCTGGGAGTCTGCGTGCCGGGGGAGGATGGTGATGGGCTGTCGCTGATGTAGACGCGGTAGGTCGCGGGCTCGGTGGTGTCCCACATCAGAAAGTTCTGGCGGGTGAGCATCTGGCCGGTCTCGGCATCGACGATAAGCTCGTACCAGTGCCCGACGCCGCGGATCGGAACCAGCACCGCGTACGCCGCCCGGATGTCGGTGCGGGTGACGGCGAAGTAGATCTGGCGGGTGAGCACGGCTTCGTCCTGACGAAGCTCTTCCGGGGTGGTCCACACCTTGTCACCGTTCGGGGTGGTTTTGCCGGTGGGCACGGGGTCGGCCGCGATGGTCACCCCGCACGCCAAGGCGGCGGCGTGGATGGCCTGCGTCTCGCTCAACGAAAACTTGGTGGTGGCAAAGCCCTCGATGGGCTCGGGCAGCAGCGTGCCGCCGATGTTGATGAGGCGGCCGTCGGCGGTGACGCTGGCGTTCAGTCGCGCGTTTTCGATTCGCACGCCCCCGATGGTCTGCTGCCAGGTCAGGTGCGTCATGTTCGCGCCCGGCGTCTCAAAGTTGCGAACTTGAATGGATTGGTCGAGCAGCGCGGGGCCGACCTCAAACAGCGCGGGGTGCGCGGCCATGAAGTCCTTGACGACCTGCGTCGGCGAGGCTTTGACAGCCGCGGGCGACGCGGGAGTCAGAAAGTCAGCCGTCGCGCCCAGCCACTTGACGCTGCCCAGCGCCGGATCGCGGTACGAACGCAGGCTGGGGAACTGAGTTTTCAGAGCTTCCTCCGCGGCGGTGACGCCCCGGCCGGAGGGAGAGGCCGCCCACGCTTCGCGGGCCTGCACCACGGCCGCGACCGGAGCCCCGCCAGCGTCGGTGCGAATATCAACCGGGGGAAGTCCCGGGCCATAATCGGCAAACTTTTCGTTGATGTTCTGAGGTTCGGTGCCGGCGGCCCCGGCGGCGAGGGACGAAAAAGCAACAAGGCCAGCCGCCGCGCCAGCGATGGCCAGCATGCGGACCAAGCGGAGCCTCCCACCACCCTGAGAAATACGCTCGTTCGTGTGCACTTTCATGTCATCCTCTCTACGTTCTTGACACCAAGACCAGATCCGTGTCCGTCTTCCGTCCGGGCCAAACTTCTCGCCCAAACCCGCTTACTCAACACGCCGCCGCCGGGCCGGGCGGCCTCTGCTGCCGCCGCGAACCATCCGGCCCGAGAACCTTGCCACCGGCAAGGTCGATGGCACGCCACGCAGCGTGCCAGAGATAGATATACCTTTCAACGCGGCCCACGCAAGGAAGATTCGCTGATTTGCAGCTGGAAGTCACCAAGGTGGGTTTTTCCTGCCTTTCCCGGGCCTGACACGAACGCACACGGCCTTGGCGAGTGCGCCAAGGCCGTGTGAAAGCGCCAGAGTTGTTTCGCGCGAGGTGCGGATGCGTTACGGGCAACCCCCGCCCGCGATGGCATTGATCAGCGCGTCGATATCGCTGGAGTCGGCGTTGCCGTCGCCGTTGAAGTCCGGGTCGATGCCGTTGGGGTTGGCCCCGCCGGCCACGACGTTGATGAGGTAGTCGACGTCACCCTGGTCGGCGTTGCCATCCTGGTTGAGGTCGGGGTCGCAGGGGGTGCCGGGGCTCTGACAGAAGCGTCCGCCCTGGGTCACGATGACGAGCGAGAAGCGGCGGATGCTGCCGGTATCTCCGCCGGAGAGGTCCTGAACCGAGAGCGTCCACGTGCCGTTGAGGCGGTTGCCGGAGAGACCACGGAAGACCGAGAAGCTCTCGTTGGGGACATAGTGCCCGTTGAAGGGGGCATCGCCGGAGGTGACGTTCTGAATCGAAAGGCCCGAGGGGGCGTTGTCTTCGAGGAACGTGTTGCAGAAGTTGTTGCCGGGGTTATCCCCGCCCAGCGGGTTCTGGCTGGTGGGGGCGACGTAGCCGGCGCGGTTGATCAGGATCGCGCTCGGGGGGGTGGCACCCACCGGCGGGGCGCTCAGCGTGACTCGCAAATCGCTGATGTAGCTGTGGTCCAGCCCCACAGTGGTGGCGCCTTGGGCGTTGCTGCAGGTGGTGCCGTCGAAGCTGAAGCGCACTTCGCTGATGGGGTCGGTCAGGCCGCTGACGACGATCGGCACGGTGGCGGCGGGCCCGGAGAAATCAGGAATCGCCACGGGGGGACCCTGGAAGCTATACACGTGCTGCACGGGCGAAGGGAGCGTGCCACTGGGGAAGCTGAAGGGAATCTGCAGGCCGCCCATGGGCCCCTGGTCAGAGTTGAGGGTCATCCGAAGGTTGATGGTGCTGGTGCAGTTGAAGTTCGGGCTGGCGGCGATGATGAAGGGGGTGAGATTCCGCTGCGCGGAGTTGGTCGTCATGTTGGGGTAGTTGGCGGTATTGGTGACGACGGTGATGCCGGGGGTCAGGCTGACCAGCGTGCCCCGCACGTTGGTGCCGGTGGCCAGGCCGCTGTTGATGACTTCGACATAGACCGCGATGTTGTTCTCGCCGGGGTCGATGCCGTTATTGCGGTTGCCGTTGGGCTCCGCGTCGCTGAAGGTGTTCTTGCCGGTGGCGACAAAGGAGACGGTCTGGGGCGGGGCGATGATCTGGAAGTTCACATCGGACTGATCAAAGAAGATGTTGTTGATCCCCTCGACCCGGATGCGGGCCTGGGTGGAAGGCGTGGTGTCGGCGGGGATAAGCACCTGCGCGGTGCCGGTGTTGGGCACGCTGTTGGCGAGCACGATGGGGAACGTCGCGCCAGCGTCAAGGGAGAGAAGGATCCGCACGTTGAGGCAGCTCACCGGCGCGATGTCGGTGTTGGCCTTGTTCCAGGTGACGGTGCGGGTGCCGAACCACTGGACGTTGGTGTTGGGAGAGGTGACGACGAAGGGCCCGCTGTTGGCGTTGACGGTGATGCGGCGCGTCGCAAAGGCGGTGCCGCCCCCGCCGGCGCGATTGTCACGGACAACACAGCGGAAGTTGAGATCGCGTGCGGTCGCGGGAAGCACCTCGCCGATGGCGGGAACATTGGTGCGCAGGGTGGTGAGGTTGGGGAAGGTGCGAGCGGGGGAAGTGGTGAAGGGGAAGACGCGGAAGATGGGCGAGAAGCCGTTGTCGGTGAGGGGCATTTCAACCGGGGGACCGGTGTCGATCTGTTCCCACGAGAAGCTCAGCGCGTCCCCATCCACATCGGCGTATGCGACGGGGGTGAGCGTGAAGGGCGTCTGGGAGGGGATGATGTACAGCCGCCCCGCGTCGGTGATGGTGGGGGCGTGGTTGCCGGTGAAGCTCTCGGTGTCGCACTGGGTGGTGGCGACGAAGGCATTGATGCGCTCGAGG
>JBAZUW010000309.1:0-4073 GCA_041661205.1 Phycisphaerales bacterium | reverse complement strand
ATTTGGGTCGCGTCGACATCGGTCCTCGCCGCGAGAGAGTCAAACGCGGCCAGCGAATCCGTGCGCAGTTTCTCGCGTGTCAGGCGATGATCCTGTGTCGACTCGCCATAGCCGCGATAGTCGAAGAGAAGGACATGCACGCCGCGCTGCGTGAGAAACTGCGAGAAGCCGAGATGGTCGGCGATGTTTCCCGCATTGCCGTGGCAGTGGAACACGGCGGGGCGTTTCTCACCTGGCGCCGCGTCGGCCGCCCGCAAGAACCACCCGTGCAGCCTCGCGCCGTCGGGTGTGGTGATCCACACTTCCTCGGCCCCGCGTGGCGTTAGCTCTTTATGTCGGGAGGGGACATAAAAGGCCAGCGATTCCACGATGCCGCTCCACCTGAGGCTCAGCACCAGCACGAGGAGCGCCGCCACGCGAGGCCAAACCCGTTGGGCATAGCGGCGCAGGCTCTGCGGGCGCACCGGGGCTTCTTCACGCGCGTCGTTCGTCGCTGGGGTGTCCGATGTCGCGGCTCGCAGTTCCACGTCGCTTCAACCCCCCGTCGGCCCGCCACGCTACGCTGACTTGTGGCCGTTTGTTGGCATTCTCTCCCCGCGGCTTTCGGAGAAAGCACCCGTGCATACTACCTTGTGGTCCCACCGCATTGACATTCGGCGTCTGGCTCGCGTCAGTTCCCTGGCTGCGGCTTTCCTGCTGCCTGCGATGGCCGCGCCCTGTCTCGCCCAAACCGCCCCGCCCGCCGCCGACGCGGGAAACCAAGCCGCACCTACGTCGGCCCCGAGTGATGCCTGGTGGAACGACGCCGTGTTTTACGAGGCGTTCGTGCGATCGTTCAAGGATTCCGCGTCCGGCCCCTTTGCTAACGACGGCATCGGCGACTTCGACGGCATGACGGAAAAACTCGATTACCTCAGCGACGGCAAAGGTGGCGGGCTTGGAGTCACGGGTCTATGGCTCATGCCCATCTTCCCCTCGCCAAGCTATCACGGCTACGACGTCAGCGATTACTACTCGACCAACCCCGACTACGGCACCGTCGCGTCGTTCAAGCGGCTGCTGAAAGAATGCCACAAACGCCGCATCCGCGTCATCCTCGACCTGACGCTCAACCACTGCTCCAGCGAGCACCAGTGGTTCAAAGACGCCATCAAGCCCGACAGCCCCACCCACGACTGGTTCGTGTGGACCAAGGAAGCTCCGCCCCGCCAGGGTGGGGCCTACGGCGGCTCCCCGTGGCACAAGCTCGGTGATTCGTATTACTACGGCATCTTCTCCAAGGGGATGCCCGACTTTAACTGCACGAACCCCAAAGTCACCAACGTTCTCCAGCAGCTCAGCCGATTCTGGTTGCAGGATGTCGGCATCGACGGGTTTCGGCTCGACGCGGTGCGCCACCTCATCGAGGTGGATGGCAAGCAGGAAAACACGCCCGAGACCCACGCCTGGCTGCGGGACTATCGCACGTTTCTCAAGAAGGCCAAGAGCGATTCCATGACGGTGGGCGAAGTGTGGGACAGTTCTGAGAATGCCGCGGCCTACGTCGGCGATCAGCTCGACATGGTCTTCGAGTTCCAGCTCGCGCAAGAGACGCTCAACGCCATCAACAAGGGCGATGGTGAGAAACTCCGGGAGACGTACGCCAAAGTCGCCAAGGCGTATCCGCGCAACCAATACGGCACGTTCCTCACCAATCACGACCAGACCCGGGTGATGAACATTCTGAAGAACGACCCGGCGAAGGCCAAGCTGGCCGCCACCTTGCTGCTCACCGGTCCGGGCGTGCCGTTCATTTACTACGGCGAAGAAATCGGCATGACCGGCGACAAGCCCGACGAACACCTTCGCACGCCCATGCAGTGGGCGGCGGGCCCCAACGCGGGCTTTTCCACCCACGCCCCGTGGCAGGCGGCCAACAAGGACACGAGCACCATCAACGTCGAAGCCGAACTTGCCGACCCATCTTCGCTTCTGCGTCACTACCAGCGGCTCATCAAGCTCCGCAAGGAGCACGCCGCGCTGCGCCGGGGCGAGCTCTTCCCCGTTACCGTCGACAACACCGCCCTCTATTCGTTTCTGCGCACGCAGCCCGGCGTCGATGGAAGTCTCGACGCGGTGCTCGTCGTGGTCAACCTCAGCGACCATCGTGTGACCGATTACGCTCTCACGCTTCCCGCGTCGCCCTTGCGTAGTGACTTTGTCGCCGCCGATTTGCTCACCGGCAACCCGGGCCTCAACCTGATTGCCAATGCGCAGGGGGGCTTCGAGAGCTACCAGCCCTCGGGCACGCTGGGACCGTACGAGTCGTTCATCGTGCATCTCAAGAAGCGTTGAAAGCAGCAGAGAAGCGACAGGAAGACAAACGCCACTCGCGATCGGCTCGCACCGCAGCAGCCGTGGCGTAATGCGGCGAGTGCTCACGCCACTTTGCGCAGCGAGTCGGTCGCCTTCGCGGCCTGCGCCGCCGCCATCAACGCCGCCTTCACGTCGTCCGTCATCGGCGCAAACTCACACCCGGCCTCCCAGGCGAGGAACCCCGCGCTCCGCACCCATGCCGCCCGCGCGATGATCGACACGATGCCGTGCGGCGTGGCCATCTGCACCGTCATCAGTTGTCCCACGCTCGGCCGCCGCAGATGCATCTGCACTCGCACACCGGTTGCAGAGAGGTCGATTACCCGCCCCCACGAGCAGGTGAGCCCCTCGCAGTGCACCCGCCCGGCGCGCCGGCGATTGCTCGCGATGACCGCTGGGTCTATGGGGTGCGGGGGGTACTCCATGCCTCTATTTTCGGCCCGAGGAGTCCTCCCCCATCCGTCCCGGACATGAGATTTATTTCAGAGCTTCGCACCGGTACCACCTTTTCGGAAAGTGCGACGCCCTCAAAGCCCGCAAGTAACTTCGCGAATGGTTATCCGCCCCTTCGCTCCGGCCCTTGCAGCGGCCCACCTTCTCGGACCGATGTTCACTGGCGTGGCCGCCACACTCACCATCCCCCCTCACATCGGCGGCTGCCTCAAGCCCGCCGTCGACCACGCGCAGGCCGGCCGAGTGGCCCAGAGCATCGAGTGCGTCGCCGCGGCTGCTGTCGCCGACATTCAGCAACACCAGCAGGCCTTCCTCGCCGATGCCGCCCACGCCCGCGTGCTCTGTGATCTTTACGCCGAGCTCTTCGCGCTCGCGGGCTTGAAGCCCGCCGCGTCGCCCCACTCCGCGACGCCGCCCTCTGGCGCTCGCCCCCTTCGCGTTCTTTATCTCGTGTCGTCACTCGTCGATGGGCAGGCGGCCAGCGCCAACATCGCCCGTTTCTGCCGCCTGCACGATCCGTCACGCTTCGTAGCTCATGTGCTGTGCGTCGAAGAGTTCACCCGGCGCACCCCGACGCTGAATTTTCTTGAGTATCCGGATTCGCCGTCGTCTCGTGTCGGCGACAAGACCATCGCCACGCTCCCCCTCGGCTCGCTGACGCTGCTGGAGCCAGCGGGCGACCTACTTGCCGGAGCCCGCGCGGCGATCGCCGCCTCCCGTGCGCTCGCGCCGGATGTCGCCGTCTTCGTGGCAAGCCCCGCCTGCCCCGTGCAGGCGGCCTGCGCCTTTGCCCGCATTGCCCCGCGCCAAGTCAACATGAACATCGGTGTGCCGCTTCCCCTCTCGGGCATCGATGAGATCGTGTACAACAGCCCGCGCCGCTGGGCACAGGACCGAGCCTTCCTCACCGCGCGCGGCATCGCCTCGCGCAGCGTGGAAACCTCCGGAGGTGACGCGAGCGCGGGTGTTCACGCGCGAGCCGAATCACGCGTAGACCTTGGTCTGCCCTCTGATGCCCTCGCCTTGGTCAGCGCGGGCAACCGTTTGCCGCAGCGATTGCTCGCGGGGTCTTTCGTGCGTGACCTCGATGCGTTTCTCTCGTCGCACCCGCACGCGTGGTGGGTCGGCGTCGGGCCCGGAGACTTTGCGCCCATTCGTGCCGCCCTCGGCCCCGGGCTCGCTCGAGTCATCACCCCCGGCCCCCGCGCCGACATCCGCCCGATCGTCAAGGCATGCGACATCTACCTCAACGAATATCCCGAAGG
>JBAZUW010000308.1:0-4092 GCA_041661205.1 Phycisphaerales bacterium | reverse complement strand
CGAGACGGCGGCGGCCGTGGGGCGCCGGGGTGGGGAAGCTTGCGGGCGACCTGGGCGGCGGGCGTGGGAGTTGCTGGGAGACGCCAGGACGGGTGCAGCGGGTGCGGATTTGCGGCGTTGGGTTGGGGCGCGTTGCGGGGCGGCTTGCCGGGCCATCTTGCGGGAGCGCGGCCGCGCGGGGCGAAGGACGGCTGGGGAACCGACAACGGGTGCCGCGCTATCGCCGACGTTTGTTTGATCTTTAGCTCATATTAATACGCCGCGGCGCGGAGGGGATGCCGCAAATCTGCCGGGGCGCGGGGCTGCGGGCCGATGAGCTTGTGCGGGTTCATCAGAAGGATTGCCATGGGTCAATGCACGTTGTCTCGGGTTGTGGGGGTGGTTGCCGCGGGGCTGGTGCTGGTTGCGGGGGCGTGGGGGCAGTGCCCGGGGCGGTGGATTGAGGGGCGGGGGGTGGCGGGGGTGGATGGGGAAATCCGCGCCATGCTGCGGCTGACTGACGGTGGGGTTTTGCTTGGAGGGATCTTCCGAGCCGCGGGCGACACTGCGTCGCAGAATCTGGTCGAATATGACCCGGATTCTGGCACCTTCCGCGGGTTCGGTGATTTCTTTTCGGGCATCGGCATAGGAGAGGTTGATTCGCTGCTCGAACTTTCGGACGGCAGTGTGCTGGTAGGCGGCTATTTTCCGCAGCCTCAGTTTTCGCCCACGAGGTGCTTGTATCACTACTTCCCGTCGACAGGCGAGATCGTGCCTGTCGAAGGATTCGAAGTCGGCGGCACGTATGCGATGGCGGAACTGCCCGACGGCCGGGTGGTTCTTGGCGGAGGGTTCGATTTTCTTGGGTCGTTCGACTGGGTGAGTGTTGCGCTGTACGACCCCGAGTCAAACACGGTCTCCCATCTGGGGGACGGCGGAGTGTCAGGCTTGCGAGGCACGGTGCGGGCGCTCGCGGTGCTGCCGGATGGGCGGCTGATCGCGGGGACGGAAATTGGAAGCCCGCAGGAAGGCGTCGCCGGGGCGATCTACGTGTTCGACGCGCAGAGTCAGACGTGGGGCTTGTTCGCGGATGGCCTGTTCAAGAGTTCATACATCTTTTCAGGTCTGTCGGTGAAACACTTGCTTGTGCTGGACAACGGGGATCTGATGGTTGGGGGAGAGTTTGGCCAGGCGGGCGACGCGCCAGCGGGAAACCTGGCGCGATATGAGGTCGCCACAAGTTCATGGATCCCGATGGGCGAGGAGTTCAACGGTTGGCCTGTGAGCGTTCTGGAACGATTGTCGGGCGGCCGGGTGCTGGTGGGCAATAGCGATGGCCCGTATAGCCCATATCCAGTGCCGCTGATATCGCTTGATCCGCGCACCGGTGAGATGAATGCGCTGAGCGATGATGTGATCGTGAACCCGACGGCCGCGGTCGAGTTGCCCTCGGGCGACATCCTGACGGTGGCGGAGCCATTCGATCGAACGGTGTTGCCCGCGCGAAACCTCGTTCGATTGCGGGGCAGCGACCACACGTGGCAGCCTGAGCGACAGGGCGAAGCAGGGTGGATCGAATCCATGGCGCCACTTCCGAACGGCGACGTTTTGGGCGTGTGGCGTCAAGATCTGGCTTTCTCATACCCGCACGGCGCAGTCAGGATCTACAGATCGCAAACGGGTCAGTGGACCATCGTGCCGGGTCTGGAGGATCGCAGCCTTGGGCAGATTGTCCGGCTGCCGAACGGTGATCTGGTGGGTGTGGGTGGGTTGGGCAATGGTTCCGGTGGTTCATCGCTTGTGCGCTTTTCCGCCGCGACCGAGACGTTGTCTATCGCGGGTCCGGCGCTCTCGGAGTACAACCGCGGGATGTGGGCCCTCGGTGACGATTCGCTCATCAGTCTTGAACTTGGCTATGTGGGAGATCAGCGTAGTTTTCAAGTGCGGCGATTCCGGTTTGGTGAATCGCAATGGACCAATGCGGGTACGCCATTGACCGGGTATGACCCCGACGCGTTCGCGGTCACGACGGACAACCGCGTGATCCTGGCGGGCAGCAACTTGGTATCGAACGGACAGAGTCTGTCGCCGCTCGCAGTGCTTGATGTCGCTACTTCGACCTGGTCGGCCCTGGACGCGCACCTGGGCTCTTCGACGGATTACATCACCGGGGTATCGCCGCTGCCGGGCGGCGACATCATCGCCTATGGATCATTTGGTGTAATCAACGGCGTCGACGCTCAAGGTATCGCTCGGCTCGATCATCAGGCCGGGACGTGGCACGCGGTCCCGATCGAGTCGAATCCGTTCCTCTCGCGGATCTGGCTCACAAACGCTTCGCGAACGGAAGGCGACCTGCTAGGAATTGCGTCGTTGTATGAGCCGGAGTCACAGCAGTTCGAAAATCACGTGGTTCGATACCGCGCTGCGTCGGACTCCATCACGGTCGAAGCCAACATCGGCCCCGATGATCGCGAACGCGTCGTCACGTCTATCCAGGAAGTCGAAGGCGGCTTTGTCGTGGGCGGCAAGTTTTCCGTCATCGATGGCGTGGTCAGCACCTCGTTTGCTCGCTGGACGACCCTATGCCACGACCCCTGCAACCCAGATCTCAATGGCGACGGCGTACCCGACCAAGGGGACGTTGATGTGCTGATCAACGCGATCGCCGGGGGTGGCACGCCCCCGGGGCTGAACACAGACTTCAATCACGACGGGGCCGGCGACCAGGGCGATGTCGATGCGCTGGTGAGCGCGATCGCGGGCGGGGAGTGTCCGTGAGGGAAGGCACTGGGCATTAGGCACTGGGCACTGATAAAGAGAAAAGGCCCGGCGGGACTGCTCGCCGGGCCTTTTGCGTTTGGCAGCGTTGGGTTTGAAGTGCGGAGCGGTGGCGATGGTTGTTGCGTGTTGGGCTGAACTTACTTGATCTGCGCCACCTGCTGGTCGGGCACGATGACCTTGGTCACGGTGTGGGCTTGGACGCCCGCGCGGGCGAGGGCCTTGGTGGCGTCGCCGGCGTTGACGTGCATGCGGCTGCGGAACTTGGTGACCTCGGGCGAGAGCTCGATAATCGCGCGGGGCTGGATGGTGGCGGGGTCGATGCGGGCGGGGGCGGCCTGGGCGATTTCGTACTTTGCTTCGCCGCTGCCGGTCCAATCGAAGTTGGCATCGTTCACGAAGGTGCGCACGCCGCCGGTGAAGCCGTTTTCGGCGAGCCACTGCTGGCGCGAGGCTTCGAGGCGGATGTAGCTGCGATCGTCCCAGCGCTGCCAGGGGCTGATGGGGACGGAGAGCTCACCGACGCGGGCATGGACGACCTGGCCGCGTTCGATGACGCCGTGGGCTTCGGCGAGGTCCTGCTCGCCGGTGGGGTAGACGTCGACGCCGCCCATGTAGGGAAGGGTGAGCCAGAGGCGGCCGCCGAAGCCGGGGCGGCGGGTGGAATCAACGCGGGCGTAGGGGTAAGGGGGCGGGCCGTCGATCGGGCGGGCGCCGCTGGCACCGCTGGGCAGCGAGTAGCCGGGGTGGTTGAAGGGATCGGTGGCGGTGATGGCCGCGGCCAGTGCGAGGGTTTCGATGATCATGGATGAGTCCTTCTTCCAGTTGGGGGCGCCGGCCACGCGAGCACGGACGCACACCCTCCTTCAGTAAGATGCACCAGAAATGGTAGAAATGCCAGCGTTTTGTAGGGATTGGAGTGAATAACCGGATTTTGTCGTTGGGTGGGGGTGGATATGGGACGGGATTTGGGTGGCGGGGCTGGTAGGCACGGCCGGGATGAGCCCAAAGAGCGAAACCCCAGATGGAACCTGAACGAGCTCTCGGAAGGGGCAATGCGGACGCGGGGTGCTTGGGTGTTGGTCGCCGCGTCGATCTCGGGATTCGGGCTGACGCCCTCATCCCGGGCGTGCAACCAGGCACCCAGAACCCTGGCCGCGATGCCTAGCATGACGCCGCGCGGCTGGCCGCGTATTTTCCAAACAGTTTGCGAACTGCAGGAACGCGCTCGGCGCGATGATTCACGAGGCCCTGACCCATGACGACGCTTGCCCCCGCCCCCTTTGAGCTCCCTGATTTTTCGAAGCCGCTGCCCTCCCGCGAGGGCACCCG
>JBAZUW010000307.1:0-4114 GCA_041661205.1 Phycisphaerales bacterium | reverse complement strand
CCAGGCCCACGCCCACCGACAACCGAAACGGCGTCGGCCCCACCTGGTTGCTCACCGAGCCCGAATCCACAAATCCGACGACCGACAGCACGTCCGTCAAGATCGGTCGGCGCACTTCCGCGCCCAGGAACGTCAGGAACGTGCCGCCCACCGTCAGATCGCTCTGCTGCCCGTTGTCGTTGCGGATGCCCCCGGGGGCCACGCCCCGGTAGCCAAACCCGCGAAAGGTTTCGCCGCCGAGGTAGTACCGCTCATAAAACGGCGTCTCGCTCGAGCCCTGCGGGATGTACGCCACGCGGCCCGTCAGCTTGAGCGTCGTCTTCGCGCCCAGCACGTCTTCATCCAGCTTGAAGTACCGCGTGTACTGGGCATTCAGCTTCGTGAAGTTGAAGTCCCCGAAGATCTGCTCGGCACTCAGCTCGATCTTGCTCCCCTTGCTGGGGAACGCGAAGCTGTCCACCGAAGAACGCACCAATGCGATCCCCACCGACCCCAGATCCGCCGGGTCGCGCACCCTGAAGAACTCCGTGGGCGAGTCCGCATCGATGCTGCTCAACTCCACCCGCTCACCTCGCACCGGAAAGCTCACGCTCCACTGCGACCCGAAGCGCCGCCCCAGCGCCACCTTCGCGCCGTAGCGCTGCTCGTCGTAGCCGGTGTATTGCCGCTTGCGGTAAAACACCTCTCCCGAGGCGGTGTACTCGCTGTCAAAGACATAGGGGTCAGTCAGCGAGATCGAGTAATACTGGCTCAACGTACCGGGGAGCACATTCAGGCTGAGCGTCTGCCCGCCGCCGTGGAACGACTCGCCCGTGAAGAGTTCGCCGAACGAATCCGGCAAATCGGTGATATCAAAGTTCTTCTGCGAGACGCTGATCTGCCCGACCAGCCCCGAGTCCGACGTCACCCCCGCGCCGACGTTGAACGAGCCGGTATTGGTTTCGCCCACTTCAACCAGCACATCGCGATACCCCGGCTCGTCATCCCGCTCGGGCAGTATGTTGATCTTGACCGAGTTGGGCGCGAACAGCCGCGTGTCGCTGATGCGCTTCTTGGTCTCTTCGATCTCCAGCATGTCCAGCGGCCGGTCCTGCTTGAGGGTCGTCTGCCGCCGGATCACGTTGTCGTTGGTGCCGTCATTGCCCTGGATGTCGATCAACCCGGTCCGGAACCGCCGCCCGGGGGCAACGCTGAGCTTGATATCCACCAGGGGCTTCTCGCCGTCCCGCAGGTCCTGCCGCCGCACCCGCCGGTCAACATATCCAAGCGTGCCGTACGCGTCTTCGATCGCTTTGATCGAGTCCTTCAGCTTCCTCTCGCTGTACTGGTCACCCGGCTTGATGAGCATCAGCCCCTGCAACTGCTCGGCGCTGAAGACCGGGTCGCTGTCCTTGTCAAAGTCCAGCGTCAGATTTCGCAGGGTGTACAGCCGCCCTTCGTCCACCACGAAGGTGACGATCGCCTCTTTGCCATCCGGGCTGGGCGTGACCACCCGGTCCGCCCGCACATCGATGTACCCGCGATCCTTGTAAAACTCGATGATGTTGGCGACATCGTCGTCCAGCTTGTCGTTGTCGATCTCCCCGCGATCGATGAACCGCAGCCACGCCGCCTCTGAGGTCTTGATCGCGGTCCGCACCTGCCGGGGTGTAAAGCTCTTCAGGCCTTCAAACTGAATGTCCGTGATCGCGGTCTTGTCCCCCTCGCGGATCTTGAAGAGCACGATCCCGTTCGCGTCCAGCTCCGCCTGATCCACCGAGCACAGCGCGTTGTAGTACCCCTTCGCCCGGTACCGCTCCTCAATCTTGCGGCACGCCCTCCCCAGCGCCTCCCCATCCACCGGCGTGCCCACGAAAATCTGGATCTCCGCGCCCAACTCCTCGTCGGAAAACGCCCGGTTGCCCACCGTCTGCACCGCCGTCACCGTCGGCTGGGGCGTCATGAAGTACACCAGCTCCACCGACCCGTCCGCCAACTGCTGCACGCGGCTCTCGATCGACTTGAACTGCCCCAGCCGGTTCAACCTCGAAATATCCTCCGTCACCAGCTTCGACGAAAACGCAATCCCCTCCCGCAGCCGCAACTGATTGCGGGCATACTGCTCGTCCTTCTCCGGCAGGCTCGTGTTCGGCCCATCCCCTTTGCCGGGGACCAAAATAATCACCCGCTTCACCGGGCGCCCCTCATACGGCTCCAAATCCGGTGGCACCTTCTGACCGGCTCGAATCGGGGGCGGCTCGGGCGCGGGCGAAGTCTGCCCGCTGGCCACACCAGCCATCAGCGCTAACGCCAACGCACCAATGCCGCGTCGCGGGTTGTGCCATCGAAGTCCCGAGGTAGGTTCAATCACAGGGAGCGGACGATACCGCCGCCGAACCCAAAGGACAAACCGCATTCCATTTCCCGGGATGCCCCCGCCGCCTCCCTAGACCGTTCTGGCGGCTTGCCCAGCACCTCCCCGCCCGCTACGCTCCCTCCCTATTCGGGTGGGATTCGGTGTTTCCCCGTGGGGTGTTTCCCCACCCCCACCCAGCCTGTCTGTGCGAGGGCGGCATGAGCGAGTCATCCAAGCGTCTGGGCGTTGCGACCATCGGAGCCTGCACCGTGGTCGCCGCCGGCGTGCTGATCTGGTCTTCCCAGTCCAACCCCGCCGGTCGCGCCTGGCCCATCGCGCTGGCCGCGCTGCTCGTACTTCCCCCCGCCGTGCTGGCCGCCCTCAAAGCCGCCGGGCGCACCGGCCGGGCGTAACGCGAGGCGCCCGGGCCAATCACGCGGCACGGGCTTCCGGCCCGCGTTCTGCCAGATCTACTTCTTGAGCCCTTCCACCTTTACCCGCAAGAACTCCCGCGCCAGCGACCGCTCCTCCACGATCTCCCGCAGCACCTCGGCGATCGCCGCCCGCTGTCCGGGCCACATGAAGCACCCTTCCACCTCCCGCGCCGGCACCCAGCGCCGCCGCTCGTGCTCCTCGCACAGGCGTGGTTCAAACTCCGGCACCACCCGGGCCGCGAAGCGTGGCGAAAGCAAGATCTCATCCGTCGCCGCGATGTAGAAGGGGTGGACCTGATTCAGTTGCCACAGCCCAAGGCACTGAGGCCCGGTCACATCCAGCCCGATTTCTTCGACGAGTTCGCGAACCGCGGTCTGCGTCGCGCGCTCGCCCGCCTCCACATGCCCCATCACCGGGTGCCAGGTCTGCGCCATCGGAGCCTCGCGCCGAAGAAGCTGGAGAAACTCAACCTCGGTGGCACGCACACGGAAGACGTATACGTCCACGATGTCGGTGCGCAGCCGCGGACCTACCCCATCTCGTGGCACAGGCGTCCCGCCTGAGCCTTCCACATCATTACCTCTTTGATTTCCCACTTCGCTTCTCCTTCCGGCGCCGCAACTTCCCAAATCAATCGCCACCAAGAGCACGTGTAGGACACAGGCCAGACGCCTGTGCCACAAGGTCACGAAAGACGACCCAGCCTCAACACATGCTCAAACCCCGCGGCTTTCTGCAGCGTCTCCTCCCACTCCTCCTCCGCCCGGCTGTCGGCCACGATCCCCGCCCCCACGCTGTACGACACCTCGCCCTCAATCCTGCCGCGCACATCGCCATGCCCTGAAATCAGCGCCGTGCGAATCGCCAGATTGAACGCCATGTGCCCGCTGTCACTCACAAACCCCATCGCCCCGCAATACGGCCCGCGCGCTACCGGCTCCAACTCATCGATGATCTGCATCGCGCGAATCTTGGGCGCCCCGGTCACGGATCCCCCGGGAAACGTCCCGCGCAGCACATCCCACGCGCTCGCGCCCGCCGGCACCTCCCCCCGCACCGTCGCGGTCGCCTGCACAATCTCGCTTGGCCCTGTGCCGTGACGCTCGATCACCCGCGCCTCATCCACCCGCACGCTCCCCAGCCTGCATACCCGGCCCAGATCATTTCGCATGAGATCCACGATCATCGCCAGTTCGGCGCGGTCTTTGGGGCTTTCGCTCAACGCGGCCGCCCCGCCCGCGGGGCGCGTTCCCTTCATCGGCCTCGTCACCAGCTCGCGCGTCGCCGGATCAAAGCTCAGGAACAACTCCGGGCTCTGGCTCGCCGCAGCCCGCCGCACCCCCG
>JBAZUW010000306.1:0-4149 GCA_041661205.1 Phycisphaerales bacterium | reverse complement strand
GATCCAGAAACTCGAGGTACTCGCCCACCTCGTATCCACGGTTCATCAGCTTGAGGAGACGATCGGAGCCGGTCTGCGCCGGCACGTGCAGATAGCGGCAGATCCGCGGGTGATCGCGGATCACTTCCAGCACGTCATCGCCGAAGTCGCGCGGGTAACTCGTCACGAAACGCAGGCGCTGAATCGACGGCACTTCGTCGTGAATCCGCCGCAGCAGATCCGCGAAGGTCGTCACGTGGTTGCCCGCGAAGGGGTCCCGCCGGTGTCCGCCCAGGTAGCTGCGCCCCTTCTGGGGCTGCACCACGCCCCCGATGGTGACGGCAGCCCCGTGCTCGAATCGGTAGTGGTTCACCGTCTGCCCCAGCAGGGTGATCTCGATGACGCCCTGATCGGCAAGCAGCTTGCACTCATCGATGATGTGCTGGGGCGGGCGATGTACCTCGGCCCCGCGCGTGAAGGGCACCACGCAGTAGGTGCAGAACTTGTTGCACCCCCGGGTGATGCGGACGTATGCGGTCTTTTTGGGGGTCCCCGCGTCCCCCTCGGTGGCGAAGGTGGATCGCGAAAGGTCGAGCATCTCGAGCGTGTCGGCCGCCGCGGCCAGCGTGGCGCTGCGGCGCGAGGTGCCCCCTTGCAAAGCCGCCTGGCGAGCCGAAACTTCCTGAGGCTCGTCCACGCTCGCGTCGGCCAACAGGCTGGTTCGCGTTCTCACCGCGTTGTCGAGCAAAGTTGGCAGTTTGTCGAGCTCACCCGGCCCGCACATGACATCGACCACGGGCATGCGGCGCATGAGGGCCGCCCCGTCGCGCTCGGCCATGCACCCCAGCACGCCCACCACCAGCCCCGGGCGTTCCAGCTTGGTGGCCTTGAGCTCACCTAAGCGCGACCAGACCTTCTGCTCGGCGTGCTCGCGCACTGAGCAGGTGTTGTACAGCACCACATCGGCCCCGGAGGCATCCTGCGTGAAGGTGTAGCCCAGCGCGCGGAGCTGTCCCGAGACCAGCTCGCTGTCGAGCTCGTTCATCTGGCAGCCGAAGGTTTCGAGGTACACGGTGCGGGCCATGGCGTGGGCCGATTGTACGCTCGCCACGCGTATTTCCTAGACTGTGCTTAGATGCTCAAGCGGCTTTCACTGGCGGGCAAGTGCCTCGTGCTCTTTGGGGCGGCGGTCGTCCTCATCGTGCTCGCGGCGTTATGGGTCGGGTGGCTGCGCATGGCCACACTCGTCGACGAAGGCCAGCTCGACGTCAATCGCCAGCTGGTGGACGCCTGGGAACGCCTGGACGACGACGAACGGGCGGCCGGCCCGCTGGGGTTGCAGGTGGTCCCGCAGGTCGGCAAACGCGTGGAGCACAACGGCATCAGCGCCACGCGTTGGACGCTCGATCAGGCCGGGGCCGCGGCCAAAGGCGATGAGTTTCTGGCCTCAGCCCTCAAACGCTTCGCGGCCAGCAACGACCGGGCCGATTATCAGGCCGCCCGGTGGACGGGCACTACCCGTGAGTACTTCTACGCGAAGGCAGTGCGGGCGAGGGACACCGCCCGCCTCACCGGCATCATCGTGCTGGAGCGCCGGTCCATTCAGGCCGCCCGGCTGGTGGTCACCAACATCGTTTATCTGCTGCTGGCGGGCGGGCTGGTGCTCACGATGGCGTTGCTGGTGTTTTACATCATCACGCGCCGCGTGATTCTCGCCCCGATGCTGGCCCTCAAGACCACTGCCGAGCGCGTGCGCGAAGGCAATCTCGCGATTCGCGCCGACCTCGACACCGGCGATGAGTTTCAGGAGCTCTCGGAGACGCTCAACAGCATGCTGGGCGATTTGCAGAGCTCGCAGGACCGCCTGCGCTCGATCAACGCCGCCCTGGACGTGAAGCTTCACGAACTGACCGAGAGCAACAACGCCTTGTACCAGGCGGCCAAGGTCAAGGGAGATTTCCTGGCGAATGTAAGCCACGAGCTGCGCACGCCTCTGAACTCGATCAACGGCTTCGCGGAGCTGCTGCTGGAGCAGGCCAAGAGCGAGCAGGGCGTGCCGGATGCGCCCCCCAGCGTGACCAAGCGGGCGCGATACCTCGAGAACATTCTGACCGCCGGGCGGGGGCTGCTCGCCCTCATCAACTCGCTGTTAGAAATGGCCCGGATCGAGGCCGGGCGCGTCGAGCTTCGCATCGAGAAGATGAACCTGCGCGACGCGTGCGAGGGGTTGATCGGCCTGATCTCCCCCCTGGCCGACAAGAAGGGCATCCTGTTGTCGCTGGAAGTCAGCGACGATGCCCCGGTCATCCTGACCGACGCGAAGAAGTTTCAGCAGGTGCTGTTCAACTTTCTCAGCAACGCCGTGAAGTTCACCGTGGCCGAGGCCCGCACGGGGCGCACGCCCAAGATCACGCTTCGTGCCGAACGGCTGGTTGCCTCCGGGCCCGGGGCTGAAGAGCGAGTGCGCGTCAGCGTCATCGACAACGGCCCGGGCATCGCCCCCGACGAGCAGAGCAAGATCTTCGAGAAGTTCTATCAGATGGACGCGGGCCACACCCGCGAGCACGCCGGCACCGGGCTTGGGCTCTCCATCTCCAAGGAACTGGCGGGGATTCTTGGGGGCGAAATCCAGGTGCTCAGCGAAGTGGGGCGCGGGTCAATGTTCAGCCTCATTCTGCCTCTGGAGCTCAAGCCCCCGCCGCCCCCGCTGCCCGCCGACGAGCCGGATCTTCGCGGCGAGTTTGCCTCTGGCCTTCGCGGGGCGTGATCCCACTACAGCACGCCTTGGTGGTGTCGCAGCGTCGGCGCTCCGCCCGCCAATGGCCACTCCACCGCGATGACATCGACACTCACTCTGCCCCAGTTGTTGGCCCGGCCCAGAAAGGTCGCAATCGCGCGCAGCGTGCGGCGCTTATGGCGCGTGATCGCCAGCTCCGGGGCCGCCTGGTCGCTCCGGGCGTTCTTGCCCCGGGCGCGGGTTTTTACTTCCACCACCACGTGCGTGCCCTGCGGCGTACGCACGATCAGGTCCGCCTCGCCCATCGGCAGCCGCGCGTTGCGTTCAAGGATCGTGTATCCCGCGCGCTGCAGGTACTTCGCCGCGAAGGCCTCGCCCTTGGCTCCCAGCACCGACTCCTCGCGGGGCGGCCCTTCCCCGGCGCGCCCCGCAAGGCCCAGCACGCGGTTCAGTCGTTGCAGCAGACGCGAGAGGATGCGGACCATGCCGAAGTGCTTCAGTTCTGAGGGCGGGGAATGCCGCCCCGCAGGTAACGCTCTTCAGCGATCTGGAGCAGCCGGTTCTGCATTTCGATGAGCGACGTCACGCTGGCATGGCTCAGCAACTGGTTGTAGTACTTGTTCTGCTCAAAGCCCAGACGTGTGTTGAAGATCGTCGCGTAGATCTCCAGCTGCGCGTCGTAGATGCTCTGCTTCTTGTCTTCGATCGAATCAAAGTGCAGCCACGCCACCTGCGAGCCGACCTTGATCGGCTCTGAAGTCTGCCCCGGGGAGAGGGAGTGGGCCGCGGCATCCAGGTCCGCATTCGGGAAGAACTTGATGGCTTTGGGGTCGCCTTCCACGTCGCGCGGCGTTTGCATGCCGCCCGTCGCGGCTCGCGAGCCGTTGAGGGGGAGCGCCGCGACTTCCGCGAAGGGCTTGCCCGCGGCCAACTGCGAGGCAACCTCGCTCTTGGCCGCCTCGTCCGCCCCGTCCACGATGATGAGCCGGTAGAGGTATCGCACAGGCGGGTTGTACTTGTCGTACATGCGGCCGTAATACGCCTGGCTGATGTCGCGCCACGTGACGTTGACCCTTCGCGTGACCTTGGTGTGCAACTGCTCGCCGATCAAGGCCAGTTCCTCGCGACGGCGCAGGTACTCCTCGGTGGTGAGGCCTTCTTCCTCGATGCGCCTGCGGGCGGCCTCCCGGCTGCCGCCGGATTCGCGGCGCAAGTCTTCTTGAATGGTCTGCAGGAACGAGAATAACCCTTGCCGCTGCTGCGGGGTGAGCGAGGCCACCGCCTCAGCACGGAAAAGTTCGTCCTGCACGAGGCCCTTGAGGGTGAGCGCGATCTGCCGGGCCGAGTCGGAGCGCCAGGCGTCGACGGTCATCTTTTTCTGCCGCACCAGGTTGGCATTTTGCGAGAGGAGCGCTCCCAGCGCCAGCGTCGTC
>JBAZUW010000305.1:0-4150 GCA_041661205.1 Phycisphaerales bacterium | reverse complement strand
GGTCGAAACCTCAAAGGGCCCCCCCGCGAGCCGATACCCGCCCGGAGCCGCGAGCGCAGGGCCGGCGAGCATGTCATCCGGCGCGTGCTCCTGCGCCATCGCTACCCCGGAGCACAGCAACACACCCGCGATCATGCTCAGCCACGTTTTCATGTGCGTCCCCTGCGAACGAGCCCGAAGCCCACCGCTACGTCAAACGCCCGACGCGCCCTCACATTGCCTCATCGCCCCGACGGCACATCCTTCGCCAAAGGCCGCTTCAAGGGCTGCGGCCCCATCCCAAATGGCGGCGCTGGCACCAGTTTCACGTGCTTGAGCACCGGGGGGTCAACCGGCCGATCCCCCTTCACCGGCGTGGCACCGATCGCCAAGATCACGTCAGCCCCGCTGACCGCTTCACCGAACGACACATACTTCCCGTCCAAGGCCGCCGTTCCCTCGCGGCTCAGGCACACGAACACCTGCGAGCCGTTCGTATTCGGGTCCGCGTCCCGCGCCATCGACAGCACGCCAAAGTCGTGAGGCAGGCTCGACAGCTCGAAATCAACCGAGTATCCGGGCCCTCCCGAGCCAGTGCCGGTGGGGGCCCCCACTTGAATCACAAACGGAAGCCCCGCCGGCGACCGCGGCACCACCCGATGGAAAATGATGTCATCGTAAAAGCCCCCCTCGACGAGCTGCACGAAGTTGCGCACCGTGTTGGGGGCCGCGTCGGGTCGCATGCGAAACTCGATCGCGCCCAGCGACGTCTCGAAGACCGCGTGCTGCTCCACGTACGCGCACAACCCCGAGTACACCGGCGAGTCGGGCGTGTGCATGATCCGCCCCTGCTTGGGCTCGATGCTTGGCTTCTGCGACTTTGGATCCACGAAGTACGGCTTCTCCACATCGAAGCTGTACAGCATGAAAATGCCCGGGTTCAGCATCGGCTGCAGCACCACCGGCGCGCCGATCTTCCGCTCCCCCACTTCGAGCTGCGCGTAGTACAGACGCGGGAGCGCGGGCGGGGTGGCGGCGTCCTTTCCCACCCCCGGCTTCCACAGGTTCGGGAACAGGCTCGCAAGATCCGCCGCGCCGGGGGCCACCGGGGCCGTAAACGCCGCGTCTTCACCGCCCGGAACGTACAGCGCGATTCGCGCCTCCCCGGAGGTACCCGGCGGCAGGGCCACGTCCATCGCAATCGGCCGCCCGATACCGAAGTAGAGCTTCGTAGGCGAAAGCTGCGCGCCCGCCTCTTCCGCGATCAGGCAAGCGCTCAGGATAGAAAACGAAACGCGAAGAAGCGTCGTGGCGGCTCGGTTCATGAGTCCAGTTTACCGCACTCGCCACACGGCCAGGCCGGAGTGCCTTACTGCGGGGTCTGCGGGGTCAGGGTGCTGACATCGAACAGATGCCACGCACTGTCAACGCCCGTGGCGGTCGCCGCGTCTTTCGACGCTGGCAAGATCGTCGCGAGCGACGACGTGGGATCGGCGAACCAGTGCACCGTGAGATCCGCCCGGAAGAAGTTGACGCCCACCTTGTGGTTGTAATCCGCCCGCGTCCGCAGCCCATCCGCCAGCAGCGACGACTGCGCCGGATCGATCTTGTACAACTCGCGGGTAGTCGGCACCGAACTCGGGTCGGCTCCGTGAGGCGCCTGTGTCAACGGGCCTTCACCCCGGAAGTGATAGTTGCAGACCACCTCGCCGCCATCTTCAGACCAGGCCTTGGCATAGCGACTGTAAGGCGCATCGCCGTGATGGCTCGGGCAGTAAAACACCTTCGGAGCCGAGATGTACCCGCGTGCGAAGAGGAAACCAAGGCCGTCCCAAGGCTCCACCGTGCGCTGGGTCTCGTCCGGAGACAGCCGCACCGTCACCATCTCTTGCGGGCGATCCTGCGGCCCACCCCGCGCGAAGGGCGACGTCGCCGAAGGCAGAAAAATGGAGCTCGGCAACATGCCCTTGTTGTCGTCGGCGTACATGATCAGCCCCAGCCCCACCTGCCGGATGTTCGACTGGCACACCACGCGCCGCGCCGTCTCATTCACCGACGCCAGGCTCGGCAGCAGCAGACCGATCAGAATCGCGATCACAAAGATCGACACCAGCACGTCAATCAACGTGAAGCCGCGGCCGCCCCTGCGGGCAGTCGTCATCCGGCTGATTGTCTGTGAATGTGTCACCACGAGTACCCCGTGACAAGCAGACTGTCCTGACCTCTCTATCAGACTATCGGATCACCGAACAGCCCGCAAGCTTTTTCTGAATCAACCTCTACCAATTTCCTCAAGAGTTTTCCCTTGACTTCGCATTTTGTTCGGTACACGATCGGTTGCTCTCTATTTGGATGCCTGAAACCGTTTTTCGGCTTGCAAATTCCATCATAAATCGAGGATCATGCCGGGGTTGGGTTGCGAAGAGTCAGGTGCCGGGCGGCATGCTGCTGCTCGGGCCATCCGGGCCGGTCGCGGCTTTAGGAAGGACAGTGACATGGGGGCCGACAAAGGGCGTGCGGATGGTTCTCCGGAACCGGCCCGCAAGTCCGACCGAACAACTCCGGCTGGTGCCGATCTCGCGCTCATGCAGCGCGTCGCGGCCAACGACCAGGCGGCCGTCGGAGAGTTGTACGACCGGTTCGGCACTCTGGTTTTCAGAATGGCCCTGCAGGCGATGCCCAGCAGGCAGGAAGCGGAAGACGCGGTTCAGGAAGTGTTTGTGCGTTTGTGGAGGACGGCGGAACGATATGACGACACTCGGGCGGCTTTGGTCACCTGGGTCATGCTCATCTCCCGCCGCCACCTGGTCGACAAGCTGCGCCGGCAGCGGGCCAGGATCAAGGCCGGAAGCATCGAACTCACTCAGGCCCCCCTGGCGGCCCGAGAGGAAAACGAATCACGACTCGACACGGATGATCGATTGAAACTCATGATGAAACGGATTGACGCCCTGCCCGAACTTCAAAGAACAGTGGTGATGAGGGCGTATCTCGGGGGGCAGACATTGCGGCAGATCGGCGAAGAACTCAACACCCCCTTGGGAACGATCAAAAGCGCCCTCAGCAGGGCGCTCACACGACTGCGGGAACGCACGGGCGAGGAGTTTGTTGTATGACCCTGAAGGACCTACTTGAGCAAGCACATCTTGACGCACTGGGGATGCTCGATGAGCAGGAAGCCGCGGCTTTCGAAGCCGCCTTCCGCGCCGCCTCCCCCGCCGTCAAGGCCCAGATCCGCGAGGATCAGGCCCGTTGGGCCAGCCAGCAGATCATGCTGAGCGACGAAACCCCCTCCGCCGACCTGCGCGCCCGCGTCGTGGCCGCGATCGATCGCGAGGTCGCCGCCCGCGCCCACGCCGAACTCGAAGCCGAATCCCCCGAGTTTGAACTGCGTCCCTCCCGCCGCGTCGCATCTTCCTGGCGCACCGCTGGCGTTGCCCTCCTCTGCGCCAGCGTCATTCTCGCCGTCGCGTTCGTGAAGGTGTACTCCGACAACGCGGAAATGCAGCAGCGCCTGACCGATGACCGCCAGCTCACCGCCCTGACCAACCTGTGGGGTAACGGTCAGCAGTTGAACGGCATGTTGTTCGGGCAGGAGACCCGCCACGCCATCTTCGAGATGGCTCAGGGAGCCCCCGCCGACTTCCACGGCCAGGCCGGCGTGTTCATGAACCCCACGTGGGCCAAGGCCCGCATCTTTGTCAGCGGCCTCACTGCCAAGCCCGGCGAGAACTACCGCCTCGTCGTCCTCTCCGACACCGATGTCATTGAGAAGGAACTGGCGATCATCGCCCCCGGCGCCGGCCTCCAGACCACCCAGATCGACGGCATCAGCAAGGGAATGCGGCTGGCCCTCGTCAGCACCAAGATGGAAATGCCCGCCACCTCCGGCCTCATTCTCATGATCACCAACGTCTGAACCCCGCTGACGCCCGCGTGATCATCAAGCTTGCGACTCAAACCCGCGCTCCAACGCGGGTTTTTCGTTTTCCTCCCGGCACCGTGATGACCATCGCCTTCCAGCTCGCCGGGCAAAAGATGACCGCCCTTAACGGCGGCCCCGTGTACAAGTTCACCGAGGCCATCTCCTTCGTCGCAGCCTGCGACGACCAGGCCGAGATTGACCGCTATTAGGATGCGCTCACTTCCGACGGCGGGCAAGCCGTCCGAT
>JBAZUW010000304.1:0-4160 GCA_041661205.1 Phycisphaerales bacterium | reverse complement strand
CCCGGCAGCAGCAGGTTTACCCCGAAGTACGTCCACAGCATCACGATGAACCCCAGCACGCTCAGCCACGCCGTGCTCAGCGCCTTGTTGCTTGGCGAAGCGATCCGCACATGGATCACCACCAGATAGACAATCCACGTGATCAGCGCCCACGTCTCTTTTGGGTCAAAGGCCCACCAGCGTCCCCAGCTATGGTCGGCCCACCATGCCCCCAGCAGGATGCCAACTCCTAGCGTCCAGAAAGCCAGTTGCAGCACGATCATCTGGGCTGTATCAAGGTCGGCCAGCAGGCGCGCCCGCGTGCCGATCGCCCCGCGATCGTCACCTAGCGCCACGCTCGCCATGCCGCCCCCGGCCAGCGCGGGAGTCTGGGCCGCCCCCGCCAGCTTGGCGGCATAGTGCGTGCCCAGGTAAAACAGGCTCACCACCATGCCTAGCGAAATGAGCCCGTAGCTGCTGAGCACCGTCGTCACGTGATACTTCAGCAGCACGCTGGTGTTCAAGATCGCGGCCTCGCGTTCGATGCTCTGACCGGGGATTTTGGTCTGCGTCGCGGTGATGAGCACCAGGAACCCAACCCCCGCGGCCGCCGCCCCAAACAGCCACTGCCGGCGCAGCACCATGATGCTCGCGCCCACGATCACCGCGAACAAACTCAACCCCGTCATGCTCTCAAACTGGTTCTGAATCGCAAACCGCTCCGCGATGATGCACCGCATCGCAAACCCGCTGCCATGCAGGGCCAGCGCGAGGAACAGGAACGCACCACCCAACGCCGCCAGCCACTTGCGGCCAGTGCCAAACGCCAACAGCAAAGTCAGCAGCGACAACGCGTACGCCCAGAAGCCCCACTCAAAAGCGTTCAGGCGGTTGTAGGTGTCTTCGAGCTTCCGGCGCCCGGCGGGGTACTGGGCGGCATTGATCTTTGGCAACGCCGCACCCAGGGCCGCGGCTGCCGCGTTCACCTTCGCCACATCCATGTTGCGCCACGCGTCGCCCAGCGCCAGCGCCGCCTTGCGGGCCTCACTGCTCTCGGGCAACGTTGAGATGTGCATCCACGGGTCAGTGCTCTTCTCCGGCGCGACGGCCAGGTAGTTCGCCTTGCACTCGATGAACAGGCCGACGCCCTGGTCCACCTGCTGCACGCCCCGCCGCCATGAGTCCTGCTCCGGGTGCGCGTTGGCAAACTCCGGCAGCGTCTGCTCCACCATCAGGGGCGTCATGCGGCTCAGGCGAATCCAGCGCTCTCGCTCCCCCCGCTTGGTCTCTTTGCCGTCCTTGTCCCGCAGCGGATCGCCTTCCTTCGTGCCGGGAAAGATCTTGTCCAGCATCTCTTCGCGCAAAGGCACGTACGCCACGCCGATCACCGGCTTGTCGAGGTAGTACGCCGGGTCGATGGTCAGATCGAGTAGTGTGAAGAGCGGGTCGTAGGCGTACGTCGTTACGCCGTCGCCAGTCGCAGCTTTCTCATGCACGAAATCCTGGTAGCTCTTCCGCCCCACAATGGTCTGCACCGTCTCACGCCCCAGCGTGTCCCAGATCTTCACCCGCCCGTTGTGAAAGACCGCCAAGTCGCGCAGCGGCCTCAGGTCCACCGCCTTCGCGAAGGCGATTTTCTCCGCGATCGACGCCACCTTGGTCTGCTCGGTGTTGTGATCTCCAAACGGGTTGGCCAGCGTCTTGCCCGCTTCGCTCAGTTCCTGCGTCGCCGGGTGGGCGTTGCCGTCGGGGGCGGTCTGCGCGGCGCACAGCCCGGACACAAGCATCACCATCATCATCGCGATGTATCTCATCATGACACGCCCACCTCCGCAGCCCCGATCCGCTCGGGCCGCTTGAACTTCCCTTCCGCCACCTCCCGCTGAATCCGCCGCTTCTCGCGCCGAACCAAGTAGGGCTTGAAGTAGAACGCCCACGGAATGCCCAGCCCCATCAGCACGCCACCAAACGCAATCACGTGAATGCCCGGGTTGTTGCCCACGCCCAGAATCGTGAAGCTCGCATACGGGTGCGGGATCATTCCCGCATCCGCCTGCGCCTGCGTGCGCTGCCAGCCGGACTGGTCCCACCCCGCCTGACTGAACTTGAACTCATTGGGGTTGAGCCCGGCCAGAAAACTCCCCGCGACGTTCGCCAACCACCCGCGCTCGTCGCTCCACATGAAGGGGGCCTTGAGCGGCGCGTTGAGCTGTGTCACGTGCTCGAAGGCCTCGAACTTGCCGTCCGTCGGCTCCACCTTCAGAATGCTCTGATAGTCGCGCGGGGCCCCGCGATGGTCGTACGCCAGCATTTTGAAATCCACCAGGCGCACATCGAACCCGGGCAACTGATAAATCAGCCGCCCGAAGGCCAGTTGCACATGCCGCCCGTCGGGGAGCACGAGCGTGCGTTGCCCGTCGCTGCTGATGCCCATGTAGCGAGTGAACGGAATCCACATGACGCGCTTGAATGGCTCGCCGGTGGGGCGGGCCGCGCTGATCTCCACCCCTAGCATCGCCTTCTCGTGCGTGCCGATCGCCTGCTTGTCCTGACGCTCCGGGGGCACCGGGCTCGGGCGCTCCACCCGGGTTGCCGCGTCCCAGCGTTCGCCGATGTGCAGGCTGACCTGCGGCACCACATCCTTGATCCATCCATCGGTGCCGTCCGGCCCCTTGGCGGCCAACTCATCCTCCCCCACCACCCGCACCTGCCCCCCCGGTCGCCGCACAATGGCGCGAGTCTTCCCCAGCACCGGCTCGTCGATCATCACATGCAGCTGGTCGCTCTCTACCAGATAGATCCGGATCGCCGGATCGGCATCGCGCTGCGTGGGCATGCCCCGCGCGTTGAGCTTCTCCGGGAACAGGTCCTGATTGATCTCCGGAAAGCGGTAGTAGACATACCGGTCAAACTTCTCGCCGCTGGGCGTCACCACCCGCACCACCGCCACGCTGCTGGTGGCGTTGCGATACCCCTCAGTGATGATCGGAAATGGCGGCTGGGGCAACAACTGCGAGACCCTTAACCGGTACCCGCCCGCGGCAACCTCGCTTCCGTCTTCGACCGGAAAGACGCCCCGAAACTCCGGCGTTGTCTCCGTCGCGGGCACCTCCACCACCAGTGCGTGCCGCGTGCCGTCGGGAACGACCTCCGTCAGCGCCCGCCATCGCTCCGGGGTCATGCCTGCCTTGGCGCCGAGCGTGTATTCCAAATCCAGCACGCCGCCCGCCGCATTCGCCACGCGGCTCACCGGCACCTTGGGTGCCACCACAAACGGATACACCGGCGCATCATGCACCTTGCCCGAGTCATCGGGCAGCGCGCTGTGCACGTACACGATCCGCAAGGGCGTGTTCGTGTTCCCGGCGCTCACCCCCCGTGTGTCGGCGGGTTCCACTTTCACCCAATCCGCCTGCGGCTCGGCATACGCCGCGTAGCCGACGATTCTCACGCCGATGTCGGTCGCCGCGGAGTTCGCGGCCGGCGGCACCTCGATCTTGAGACTTCGGGGCTTTTTCTCCTCCCAAGGCCTCGCAAACCCCGTCGCCTGCAGCGCTGTATCCAGCGCCGTCGTGGCGCCGATGGCGCTCAGGTCGTAGTCGTTGTATCTGGGCACCCCGTGCAGCGGGCGCGATTCCCAGCCGCCCCCCACATCCACAAATAGCGCCACCCGCGTGTTGTCGTAAAACGCATCCTGCGCCGGGCCGACCCCCGGCTTGCCCGTCGCCGGGTCCACCGCGCCCGCCAGCAGCAGCGTGTCGCCTTCCTTTTTCGCCCCGTGGTAATAGACGCTCCCCAGCGCGATGGTCACGATGCCGGTGTGCACGGTGAGTACGCCCAGATTCTTGAACGTGAACTCGATCCGGCGCACGGTGGCGACGACCATGTTGACGACAAACAACATGAGCACCACACGCAGCGGCCACCAGCCGTAGTACTCCAGCTCGCTCATCTCCATGCCCGGCAGCCGGCGCAACGTGACGTTTTTGTACTGCTCGACAAAGCCCTTGAAAAACCGCACGCCTTCACCGGTTTCCGGGTGGTAGACCAGATGAGGCCACGCATACGCGTTCCACAGCCACACCGCCATGCCGCAAAGCCACAGCCCGACGGCAAACGTCGCGACGAACCGCAGCGAGCCTTTGTGACGCGTGAGCCGCCACACGACCACCGCCGGCACC
>JBAZUW010000303.1:0-4195 GCA_041661205.1 Phycisphaerales bacterium | reverse complement strand
ACCCGAAAGTACGTATCGGTCTGATCGAACGACAGGATGTGCGTCGCCTTCAGCGACCGGCACGTGGCCCGCGCGACGCTGATATCCCGAAGCTCGCATTTGAACTCGATGTTGTGCATGGATGACTGCTTCGCACCTGCCCTGGCCCCAACCCGAACTCTACCACATCTCGTGGCACAGGCGTCCCGCCTGTGCTCTACCCGCGCTTCATTCCTTCTTCGCCTCCGGCACCTCCACCCCCGCCTCGCGCAGCCCGACAAGCAGCTTCGCCTCGTCCCACACCTCCACGCCCAGTTCGCGCGCCTTCTCCAGCTTGCTCCCCGCCGATTCACCCGCCACTACAAGGCTGGTCTTGCTCGACACCGACCCGCTCACCTTCCCCCCCAGCCCCTCCAGCACCGCCTTGAGTTCCTCGCGTTCGTAGTGCGCCAGCGTGCCCGTCAGCACGATGGTCTTGCCCGCGAACGGCCCCTTGGGCGAGCCCGCCGCGCTATGTGCCCGATAGTCCTTCGACCTCAAATCCACACACGCCGCGCCCAACTCCGCAAATGTCTTCTTCGCTGCCGGGCTGTGCAAGTACGCGTGCACAATGCCCGCGGTGTCCTTTCCGAGCCCCGTCTCCTGCCCCCCCGGCCCCTCGGCAGGCACACCCAGCCGCGCCGCTTCATCTTTCGACAGCTTGGCATTGGGCATCAGGTCGCGCACGCTCGCGTTCATCAGCGCGTCCAGGCTCTCGTACCGCCGCGCCAGCAGCTTGCCCGTCGTGTCCCCCACATGCCGAATGCCCATGCCCGCGAGCACCTTGGCCAGCCCGCGCGACTTGGCTTCTTCAATGCCCGCCAGCAGATTCTCGACCTTCTTCTCCCCCATGCGCTCCAGCGACAGCAGCGCCTCGCGATACTCCTTCAACCGGAAAATATCCGCGAACGTCCGCAGCGGAATCGTCCCGCTGGCGATGATCTGGTCCACGGTCTTCTCGCCTAACCCCTCGATGTCCATCTGCTTTCGCCCGGCGAACCACACGAGTTTCTCGCGAATCTGCGCCGGGCACTCGGGGTTGATGCACCGCCGCGCTGTTTCCAGCGTCGGCGCATCCTCCGCCTCCGGAGGTTCCACTTCCACCACCGACTCGCACACCGGGCACGCCGTCGGCGCCACCACCCGGGCCGCTTTCGCGGGCCGCTTGGCGATCACCACGCCCACCACCTGCGGAATCACTTCTCCCGCCTTCTCCACATACACCGTGTCGCCGATGCGGATGTCCGTGGTCTCGCCCCCCGGCGCATCCGGGTTCACCGGCGACTTCAGCACCCGCCCATAGTTGTGCAGCGTCGCGTGCTGCACCGTCGTTCCCGCCAGCACCACCGCCTCCATCACTGCCCGCGGCGTGATCTTCCCCGTCTTGCCCACCTGGTGCTCCACGCGGATCAGCGTCGTGGTCGTGCGCTCCGCCGGGTACTTGAACGCGATCACCCACCGCGGGCTCTTGCTGGTGATGCCCAGTTGGTCCTGCTGCGCAACCGAATCCACTCGCACCACCATGCCATCGGTCGCATAGTTGAGCCCATGCCGGGCCGCCTCAAAGCCGCGAATCGCCTTGAGAATCTCATCCACGCCGCTGGCCTGCACCGCGTGCGGGCTCGTCGGCAACCCCATCTCGCGCAAGCGACCCAAAAACTCCCAATACCCGCTTGCAAACCCCTCGCTCACCTCACCCCGCCCGTGCGCGATGAACCCCAGCCGCCGCGACGCGATCAACGTCGGATCCAGATTCTTCAGCGTCCCCGCCGCGGCGTTCCGCGGGTTCATAAACAACTCCTCCCCCGCCTCCTCCCGCTCCGCATTGATCCTCGCGAACTGGTCCAGCGGCAAATACACCTCGCCCCGAACCTCCAGCACCTCCGGTGCCCCCGCCCCCAGCACCAGCGGCATCGCCCGAATCACCCGCGCCGCGTGCGACACGTCATCACCCTTCACCCCATCCCCCCGCGTCACCGCGTGCTTCAGCCGCCCGCGCTCGTATCGCAGCGACACCGCCAGCCCATCAATCTTGGGGTCGCACACGCACGCCACGCTCCCGCCCGCAAACAGCCCGCCCTCGCTCGCCCCCAACCCCTTCAGCACCCGCGCATACCACTCGCGCACGTCCCCTTCGGTATATGTGTTGTCAATGCTCAGCATCGGCCGCGCGTGCGTGATCGTGCTAAACCCATCAATCGGCTCACCCCCAACCCGCTTGGTCGGGCTGTCCGGATCATCCAGCTCCGGGTGCGCCTTCTCCAACTCGGCCAGCTCCCGATCAAACTCCTGGTCGCTCATCACCGGCGACGCATCGACGTAGTACGCCCGGTTCGCGCGTGCCAAGAGCTCGCGCAGTTCCCTCACCCGTATCGCGGCCTTTGAATGTGTGTTTCCAGTGCTCACACCCAATGTTAGAGCCAACACGCTGGTACAACGAACACGGCGGCCGCCGACTTATTCGGCCCCCACGCTGGCGCATGAGGCTTCCTTCATCTCCATACCATCCCCCGCATGACCTCCCGGGCCACCATCATCGACGGTCTCGCCCTCGCCAACACCTACCGCGAGCAGATCGCCGCGCGCGTCAAGGCCGTCATCGCCAAGGCCGGCCAAGTCCGCCTCGACGCGGTGCTCGTCGAGTCCGGCGACAACGCCGCCCGCGTCTACGCCGAGAATCAGGCCAAGACCTGCGCCCAGCTCGGCATCGAGTATCGCCTCCACCGCATCCTCGCCCCCGAAGGCCACCTGCCCACCTTCGACGACATCGCCGGCCGCGTCCTCCTCCTCAGCAGCGACGACGACGTCACCGCCATCATGCTCCACCTCCCGCTCCCTGCCGGCGTCGATCCCTATCGCGTGCAGCGACTCATCGCCGCCGACAAGGACGTCGAAGGCGTCAACCCCGCCAACATCGGCAACATCGTCTACGGCCGCTCCTCCCTCGCCCCCTGC
Source organism: Phycisphaerales bacterium (assembly GCA_041661205.1). Classification (GTDB taxonomy): domain Bacteria; phylum Planctomycetota; class Phycisphaerae; order Phycisphaerales; family UBA1924; genus RI-211. The sequence goes on along the minus strand of JBAZUW010000303.1, from coordinate 1,222 downwards.
ACGGCCCTCGCCGTCGTCAAAATGATCGAGCACGTGCTCGGCGTCCCGCAGGGCGCCGCCCACCAGCCCCTCCTCCGCGGCAAGATCGCCGTCGTCGTCGGTGCCGGCGATGTCGTCGGCAAGCCCATCGCCGTGCTGCTCATGCGCCACGAAGCCACCGTCGTCTCCTGCAACAAGTTCACCCCCGCCCTGGCCGAGGTCGCCCGCAGCGCCGACGTGCTCATCGCCGCTGCCGGCGTCCCTGGCCTGGTTACCGCCGAAATGGTCAAGCCCGGCGCCATCGTCATCGATGTCGGCGTCAACCGCATCAAAACCCCCGAAGGCAAGATGCGCACCGTCGGCGACGTCTCCTTCGAGGGTGCCAGCCGCCTCGCCAGCGCCATCAGCCCCGTCCCCGGCGGCGTCGGTCCCATGACCGTCTCCATGCTCCTCCTCAACGTGGTCGAAGCCGCCGAGCGGCGCTACGGCAGGTCCCAGTCCTAGCAAAGTCGCCCTCTGTTCGTGCCCGGTTCGGCATCGGGAATGAATCCGGGGCAATCCGCACCCCGTATGGTCGTTGACTCCTGAGACGGGGGTCGCTTTGATTGCCCTGTGGGCAAGGAACGCCCGGCGGGGCCCGGAATTATCCGGTTTCCCCGATCTTGGAGAAGGTCATGCACACCCTCGCGTTTGGTCTTGGCAGTTTCACCACTATGGACATGGTGATTCTGTTGGCAGTTGGTTTGCTCATTTTCGGCGGCCGCCTCCCTGAAGTCGGCAAGAACCTCGGTCGCGGCATCATCGAGTTCAAGAAGGGCCTCAAGAGCGTTGAGGAGGACATCGAAACCGGGTCCACCCGGCCCGCCCCGCGCCCCGAAGTGCGCGAGATCCCCGATCGCCAGCCCATGGCCGACGAAGACGACCGCCGCGTGAGCCGCGCCGAAAAGGTCGAAGCCACCCGGGCCCGCGCCCACGCCGACGACGTTCACTGATCGTCCCGCGTCAGCGCCCGAACGCTCTCTGTCCTATCAGGCGCGCTTCTCGCATATCGGCTGGTGTGAACCTCGCGCGAACAATCACAAGTCATCAACGAACGCAGCGCCCCGCGCCCACTCGCGCGGGGCACTTTTGTTTTGGGAGTCTCTTCTCCCCTTTCGCCACACAATTCACACTCAACACCTCACCCTTCACGCCGCTGTTCCGGCATTTTGGAATCATCACGCCACGCGGCTATGCTGGCCAA
>JBAZUW010000302.1:0-4229 GCA_041661205.1 Phycisphaerales bacterium | reverse complement strand
CCCCACCATCAACAACCTCCTCGACAACGACGCTAACGGCTACAACATCGCCGGCCCCGAAACCTTCGCCAGCATCGGCGACCCCCGCGCGGCGGCCCCCGCCAGCGGCGGCACCGGCTGGGCTGGTGCGTTCGATCCCTTCGTTGACGGCTCCAACGGCTTCCCCGCCGACGGCGTCTACCAGGTCGGCGAGAGCTTCACCGACCTCAACGGCAACGGCGTCCGCGATGCATTCAACGCTGAGTCGGGTCTGAGCAACAGCAACCCGGCGATCCGCAACAACTTCGCCGCCGAGTACCTCAACAACATCAGCCGCTCCATCCAGAGCTTCGTCGCCTTCGGCCAGAACCAGGCCGACTTCACCCCCGGCGAGTTCCTCGCCCTGAACTTCATCCTGGTGGCCGCGACCGACAACGTGCCCGACCCCCTGGACCCCAAGGCGCTGATCCCCAACACCCAGCTCAACCAGGCGCTGCAGGACAACATCCGCGCCAACAACACCGTCTTCACCCGCGCTGAATACCAGTCCTTCAACACCAACACCGCCGGCATCGTCCCCACCCGCACCCCGCGGACCACCGGCACCTACACCGACGGCGGCACCAGCCTCTACGTTCAGCAGAACGGCTCGACGATCGCGGGCGGCGGCTTCATGAACATCCGCAACCGCATCTCCGGCGACTTCAACCAGGACGGCGTGCGTGACATCAACGATACCGCGGGCATGATCGCCGCGGTCACCAGCCGCGCCACCTTCGTCGCCCCCACCGGCATCTACACCGCCGGCACCGAGGGGATGCTCGCCCTCGACGTGATCGGTGACTTCAACAACGACGGCAACTTCAACAGCGCCGACGTCCGCTACTTCGCCGACGGCCTGGCCCTCTCCGGCGGCTCGCTCGACCGCAAGGCCGCGTTCATCGCGGTTGACGCTGCCTTCGGCGGCAACTTCTTCGGCACCACCAAGGCCCACGGCACCTACCAGAACGGCGACAGCCGCGCTGATATCGCCGGCGCCATCGGCACCACCCCCGGTTACGCCCCCGTCGGCAGCGACGGCGCCATCAACGGCACCGACATCGACTACGTCTTCGGCCAGTTCGCCCGCAACGCTCGCGTCACCGACGGCGAGCTCAACTGGTCCAACCTCAACGAGGCGGTCGGCGGCGACCTCTCGGCCGACATCAACGGCGACCTCAAGATCAACCAGGATGACATCACCGAGATCCTCTCGATCCTCGGCACCACCCTGGGCGACGTGAACCTCGACGGCACCGTCGACGCCGCCGACCTCGCCATCGCGACCGGCAACCTCGGTACCGCCGGCGGCTGGGCCCGTGGCGACATGAACGGCGACGGCCAGATCACCCAGGCCGACCTGGACATCATCAGCGCGGGCATCGCCCCCGCCTGCGACCCCGACGTCAACCAGGACGGCAACTCCGACCAGGGTGACATCGACTACCTCATCAACGTCGTTGCCGGTGGCGAGAACCCCACCAACATCGACCCTGACTTCAACCGCGACGGCAACGTCGACCAGGGTGACGTTGACAGCCTCATCAACGTGGTCGCTGGCGGCCAGTGCCCGTAAGAGGTAGGCAACAGGGACCAGGCACTCGGCATGAGGGCCGGAGTTCCCGACCACAACCTCAGTGAGTACTTCGAGCCCCACACGCGAGTGTGGGGCTTTTCATTTTTGCGAGTAGCGAGTAAACGCCATGCCGCATCGGAGCGCGCCGGCCCTCGCGCGCCTCGGTGCTCATCGGTGCCTGTCTTTGCTCTTGGCTGTCGCCGCTAGTCCTCTAGGTCGATGTCTTCGGCGGGCAGGTTGCGGGCGGGCCACGGGTCGGCCAAGCGGGCCCAGCGATCTTCCGAGTCGGAGATCTGATCGCCGATGTCGTCCCAGTTGCCGCGATCTTCAGAGAAGAACCACGCGGCGTTTCTGGCGTGCCGTCTCAGGCGCGTTTCGCTCAGCGCGTCCACCTGGTCTTCCAACACCCATCGCTGGTTGTCCAGCACGTGCACGCCGTAGTGCGATTCCTGGTTGGTTTCGCAGCCGCAGAGAATCCCGGTGCCGGCCAGCACAAGAATGCCCGCGGCCAGCCGCCACGATGGATTGGAGCGAAGGGCGTGTTTCATCGGCGGGGGTTCCGTGGCGTGCCGGTGCGCACCGAAGCCGGGGGCTTGGGCGGATAGGGGCTGCGCGGGGCCTTGGGGTCGCTGGCGAGGGCGGCATCCTGTGCCGCGTCGGCTGCGACCGGCGGCACGATGGCGGCAGGGGTTACCTCCGCGCTTGCCACCGCCCCGTTGGCGGGCGCCTCGGGCGCGGCGCTGGCCGGGGGCGACGCCGAAGTGACGTCCGCAGTTTTCGGCGTCGGCACGGCCACCGGCGCGACATTCAGCTTCGCGAACACCAGTCGCCCCGCCGAAGTTTGCAGCGACGAGGTCACCGTCATCGTCGGGGTTTCGCCGATGTGCGCACCGCCATCTTCCGCGACGATCATCGTGCCATCGGCGAGGTACCCCACCGCCTGCCCGGGCTGCTCACCAGCCCGCAGCAGCTTGGCGACCACGGTTTCGCCGGGCACCAGGGCACTCTTGAGAGCGTTCGCCAGATCGTTGAGGTTGAGGATGGGCACCGATGAAATGGCGGCGACCTTGGCCAGGCCGGAATCCAGGGTCATGATGGCCGCGGGAAGATTGCGAGCCAGCTCGACCAGAATCTGATCGACTGATTTCGCCTGCACGCGCGAGTCATCCACCGTGAGGTCGATCCGGGGTGAGCGCTGGAGCTTGGCGATCAGTTCCAACCCACGGCGTCCCTTCTGCCTTGTCAGGGTGTCGTTGCTGTCCGCCAGCAACTGCAGCTCGCCGATCACGGCGCGATGCACAATCAGCGGGGCCTGCAGAAAGCCCGTTGCCGCGACATCCGCAAGTCGCCCATCGATGAGCACCGAGGTATCAACCAGCACCGGGCGCACGCCACGCAACTGCTTGACGAACTCCACATACGGAATGATCAGACGAAAATCATCCTGGCTCTGCAGCACCGTGGAGACGCCGAGGTAGCACAGCGTGGTGCCCAGCAGTATCTTGATCGCGTTGACCGTGGGCTTGATCGGCTCCAGGCCCTCTTTCGTTGGCACCCAGCTTTCGATGACCAGATCGATGATGAAGCCCAGCGCCAGCGTGGCGATCATGCCAGCAATCACACCCACCACGATGCTCGTGATGGTCGCGATCTTCTTGTTGGGCGTCAGAATGTCCGCGGCCACCGCCAGCCCGAAGATCACCAGCGACCCGATGATCCCCGGGATGTACCAGTGCACCGTCTCGCCGCCGTTCTGGCGGATATCAAGCTGGCGGATGACCCCCAGCATGGTGACGGTGACCACCAGAATGAAGAACGCGGCCCGCACAAAGCGCAGCATGTTGGCCCGCTGCTTGGCCAGGGCCTCGGCGGGGTGCAGCTCCGGCTTGCGAAGCTGGTGCGGGGGGTTGGGGTCCGGTTGGTCCTTCACGTCAGGAGTGTACGTTGCCGGTTGGAAGTCGGGTCCATGGGGACGTAGGCTTACGCGTCCGTCCCTCCAATCGACGGCCGGGCCCGTTGCACGGGTGTGCGCGTGAACCTGGTCAGGGCTTGATCGCAGCAGCCATAAGCGTTGTGGGCCCGGTGCCGATGGTGTCCTGGCCGTCGATTGGGGGGATGGGCGGCCTTCACGGCGCCCCCAGTTCTTTCAGCCGGCGATGCACGCGAGCTTCGTCGCCCCGCATGCCCCCCCGCGCGAAAATCTGCATCGCGGTGGACAGGCGTTGACGCGCCTCCCCCGGCCTCGCCCGCGCCATGTCGATGATCGCAAGCGCTTCCATGCTGCGGGCGATTCCCTCAACCCGCCCCAGGCGCTGCTCGATGCCCAATGACGTCAGGTGCAGTCGCTCGGCCTCCTCCATGTCGCCCCGCTCCCGGAAGACATCCCCCAGGTTGTAGTAATCGTTTGCGAGGCCTTCGATGCGGCCGATGGCCTCGTTGAGCGCCAGGGCCCGGCGAATCGAGGACTCGGCGGCCTGCAAATCGCCCCGGGCCTTCATGATCAACCCGATGTTGCCGTAGCCGTTGGCCATGGCTTCCAGGCGCCCCAGCCGCTCGTCGATGGAGAGGGCTTTCTTGAGCATCGTCTCGGCGTGCTCCAGGTCGCCCTTGCGCCGGGAGATCAGTCCGAGATTGC
>JBAZUW010000301.1:0-4257 GCA_041661205.1 Phycisphaerales bacterium | reverse complement strand
GCGGCTCCTGCGCCCACGCCTGTGGGCATCATCGGGTGCTATCGCTCGCGGCGCGACCTGAAGGGTGCGGACCTGCTGACGTTCGCGAGCCTCACGCCTGGAGTAGTCGCGGAGTTGTTCGCGTCAGCACGACAACTCAAAGCAGAGTTTCGTGCGATTCGGGCGGGGCTGGGGTTGGCGTTGCCGGGGGATGTTGGCGCGAAGGGCGTCGCGAAAGAAGCGGGGTCGATCGTTGCGGCGCGTCCGCTGCGGGACGTGACGGCGGTGCTGCTCTTTGAGAAGCCGAGTTTGCGCACCAAGATGTCGTTCGAGGCGGGGATCTCCATGCTCGGCGGCAGTTCGATCTTCATGGATCACAGCCAGCAGAAGCTCGGCGAGCGCGAGGCGGTAAAGGATTACGCGCTGAATCTTGAACGCTGGGTGAGCTGCATCATCGCGAGGGTGTACAGCCAGGAGGTGCTGTACGAGTTGGCGGAGCATGCCAGCGTGCCGGTGATCAACGCGCTCTCGGACCGGTTTCACCCGTGCCAGGCGCTGGCGGATTTGTTCACGATTGCCGAGCGGGCGGAGGCGTTGGGAATGCCGCTGACGCAGATGAAGCTCGCGTACGTGGGCGACGGCAACAACGTGTGTCATTCGCTCATGCACGCGGCCACCATGCTGGGCGTCAGCACCACGGTGATTGCGCCCAAGGGGTACGAGCCCGCGCCCGATGTGGTCGCGGAGTGCAACGCGTTGTGCAAGGCCTCGGGCGCGACGCTCGTGATCACCGACGATCTCGCGGCCATCAAAGGCCACCACGCGGTGTACACCGATGTATGGGTGAGCATGGGGCAGGCGGACACGGCGGCCAAACGCCGCAAGGTGTTTGCGGAGTACCAGGTGAACGCGGTGCTTATGGCCTTGGCCAGCAAGGGGCTCTCGCTGCCTGAGGGGGCCTACTTCATGCACTGCCTGCCGGCCCAGCGGGGCGTGGAAGTGACCGACGACGTCATCGACTCGAAGGCGAGCCTGGTGTATGAGCAGGCCGAGAACCGGATGCACGCGCAGGATGCGTTGCTGGTGGCGATGCTGGGGAGGGCGTGAGCACGCCCGGGATGAGCGGAGCGAATCCCGAGATGGACGCGGGGAAGGTGAAGGAATTTACCACAGAGGCACAGAGGCACAGAAAAATCAAAGAACAATCGCGAAGAGGGAAAGAAATAGAGGGAAAGAGGAAGAATGAGACGGAAGTAGCAGAATCACACGAACACCCCGCGCCGCGTCCGACGGCTGGATTTCGGACTTTGTGTTTCGCATCATGTTCAATCACTTTTCACCCAACCATTCACGACACTGGCTCCAGTCTCACTCTTCCTCGACTTTCTCTCCCCTTCTTGCTTTTCTTCTCTGTGTCTCTGTGGTGAAAACTGACATATCAAGGACCCACCCATGACCAAGCGCATCGCACTCGCATACTCCGGCGGCCTCGACACTTCCTGCATCGTCCCCTGGCTCAAAGAAAACATCCCCGGCGCGGAGGTTGTGTGTGTCGTCGGCGATGTCGGCCAAGGCTCCGACGAACTCGCGGGGGTTGAGAAGAAGGCTCTGGACTCCGGTGCCAAGGAGTGCCACGTTGTTGACCTCAAGCGCGAGTTTGTCGACGAGTTTGTGATTCCCACGGTGATTACGGGGGGCGTGTACGAAGGCCGCTATTTGCTGGGCACGGCCATGGCCCGCCCGGTGCTGGCTCGCGGGCAGGTGAACGTGGCGAAGAAGACCGGCTGCACGGCCTTGGCGCACGGCTGCACCGGCAAGGGGAACGACCAGGTGCGGTTTGAGTCGGCCTATTCGGCGCTGGCACCGGAGATGGAAATCATCGCGCCGTGGCGCATGGACGCGTGGAAGCTGTCGGGGCGTCTGGCGATGCTCGACTACCTCAAGCAGAGGAACATTCCCACGACGGCGAGCGCGACGAAGATCTACTCGCGCGATCGCAACCTCTGGCACATCAGCCACGAGGGGGGCGAAATCGAGAACCCCTGGAACGCCCCGCCGGATGATGCCTGGATGCTGACCGCCGACCCGGCGAAGGCACCGGACAAGGCGCAGTTGGTCACGGTGACGCTCGCCAAGGGGCGGCCGGTGGCGCTCAACGGCCAGAAGCTCGAGGCCTGGCAGATCATCGAGAAGCTCAACGCCATCGCCGGGCCGCACGGCGTGGGACGGGTGGATTTGGTGGAGAACCGCCGCGTGGGCATGAAGAGCCGCGGGCTGTATGAGACGCCGGGCGGCACGGTAATCGTCGAGGCGATCCGCGCGATGGAGGAGTTGGTGCTCGACCGCGAAACCCGGCACTATCGCGAGCACGTGGGGCTGACGTTCGCGGAGCTGGTGTACGACGGGCGGTGGTTCACGCCCCTGCGCGAGGCTTTGTGGGCGTTTGCCGACAAGGTGGCGGAGAAGCTGGAGGGCGAGGTGGTGGTGCGGCTGTACAAAGGCACCGCGACACCGGTGCAGCGCAAGAGCCCGCATAGTTTGTACGCCGAGAAGATGGTGAGCTTTGAGGGCGAAGATGTGTACAGCCAGAAGGACGCGGGTGGGTTCATCCGGCTGCTGAGCCTGCCGGAGAGGATTCGGGCGCTCAAGGAGCGGGGGCTAGCGAAGTAAGGGCAACTCAATGCCTAAATCGCGAAAAGTACTCGATACGCTGATTCAGCCGACGGTCGCCATCTGGTCTGGACGCAAGCGGCTCCCCGACGCTCTTGTCGAACGTATCGAATCGTGTCGACCGCACCCGCATTTCTTTGATCGATCGACTCCGCTTGGATTTGGAAGGACCGCCGACTACGACTATTGGTGCTATGAGGTCTCCGCCAAGTCAGCGTCAAGCACTCGATCACTCAGTTCGATCGCGAAGTGGGTTCGCACAAATCGGTCGCTCGTGGGTGCTGCGCGACAGAGCGGGTGCAGACTCGCGGCCTATCTCAACGTCTACGCGTACTCACAACAATCACCTTATGTCTTGCCACTAAAGGCCGAGCTGCTCGAGTCGATTCGGAGTTGCGGTTTGGAGCTGAGAATCAGATGGCATTGCTAGCAAGCAGCGACAGGAGCTGACCCACGTATGACTAGGTCAAAGGGAAACGTAACTACTCGTATGCGCCCGGTAGTGGAAATCTGGTCCGGGCGCTCGCCAATTCCGACGTCTCTGGTGAAGCGACTTGCCGCCCTTAAGCCGCGGCCTCATATTCGTAGGCGGGGCGACGAACGACTCTTGGCCCGAGGGACCTGGACGCACGACCGGTGGCGATATGAGTTGGGCCGTCGAACAGCCTCAAAGACCACTCCGCTGAAAGCGATAGCTGCTTGGGCGAGCAAGAACCAACGCGTTCTCCGGCTCGCAAAGACTCATGGCTGCACTTGCCACGCCACCTTGGAAATCTATGTTCGCCATGTGATGTATACCTTGCCGCTTGATGGAGGTGCGATTCGGGCAATCACGGTCACGGGCCTTGAGCTCCAGATTGTTTGGCATGCCACAAGCGATGAGTAACACTTCATGAACAAAGGCCGCCTCGAAGCCTTCAGCGACGGCGTCTTCGCCATCATCATCACCATCATGGTGCTGGAGATGAAGGCGCCGGCTACCGACAGTGCGGCGACGGCCACATCCTTGATGCCGTTGATTCCGACTTTCGTGAGCTATCTTCTCAGCTTTATTTTTGTGGGAATCTACTGGGTGAATCACCATCACCTGTTCATGGCCAGCCGCAAGGTCAACGGCTCTGTGTTGTGGGCCAATTTGCACCTGCTCTTCTGGCTTTCGCTCTTCCCGTTTACCACCAGCTGGGTGGGCCAGACGCACTTCGCGCCAGTGCCGGTCGGTTTTTACGGCGTGGCCCTGCTGCTGGCCGCGGCTTCGTGGGACATCCTGCGACGGACCCTGATTCGTCATCACGGTGAGCAGAGTTTGCTTGGGGTGTCGGTCGGCCGCGGGGTCAAGGAGTGGACTTCGACCGGCTTGTCCACCCTTGGCATCGCGGCGGCGTTCCTGCTGCCCGGGCACCTCAGCAGCGGCGAGTCCGGGCTCTTTGATCGGGCGACTTACGGGAGCCTGGCGGCCTTTGTGCTCTACTGCGGCGTGTCGGCGATGTGGCTGGTGCCCGACCGCCGCATCGAGCGCGTGGTTAGCCACGAAAACTAAAAAGCCTCAGGCAGCACCTGCGCGCAGCAAATCGTGGACGTGGATGACGCCGACCGGCTTGCCGGCTTGAA
>JBAZUW010000300.1:0-4272 GCA_041661205.1 Phycisphaerales bacterium | reverse complement strand
CAACCCTGCACCAGCTCAGCCAGCCGCGACCCCCGCCACAAACCCCGATGCCGACGCCCCCCGCAGCGCCACGCCGCCTCTCTAGCCCCGCCTGTTTGATCAGCTACGCTGAACCACGATGGACATGACCTACTTGACCTCCTTGCCATCAACTCGCCAAAGCACACACGCCGCGTGCCGCGCCGCGCGGCTCTTCGTCGCCGCCTTCGCCGCGACGCTCCTCCTTTTCGGGTGCGTCACCGAATCCAAACCTCGCGGCCCGCGCCACGCCCAACCTGCGGCCGCCCGTGCCTCCACCCTCTTCCCCTCCGTCCGCTTTTTCGAAGACACCGACGGCGACGGTTACTTCGACACCACGGAAGTCACCGTCTACATCTTCTCAAACACCTACCCCGAGGCCTCCATCCTCGTCCCCGGCGAGTTCGTCTTTCACCTGAAGGGGGCCAACGGCAAGGAACTTCGCACCTGGCGGTTCGACCAGGCCGCGTGCGACAAATCCCTCCGCCGCCTGCCGGTGGGGCCGGGCTTCATCTTCCGGCTCTCGCTGCTGGAGGGCACGGGAGGCGACAAGCTCGACGACACCGCCGGCGAACTTACGACTGAGTTCGTACCCGCCGAAGGGGACCCGGTGAATTCAGTCGCCACGGCGGTGCGAATCGGCCGAACCGGGCGAATCTAGCCAGCATCCAAAGTGCGCTGCGTCGCCACATGCCCGCACCCTTCCCAAAGTCGCGCCCCAACTAGACCGATCTGTATAGTTCCGCGGAGCGCCCGTCGCAGACGCGTCGCCGGGTGGGCTACCATCTCGGAGCGGCCGGACAAGATTATCCGGACGTAGATTTTGCAAGTCGGAGATCGTGCCGCGGCTTTGGAACGATCGCATTCGGGAAAGCAGAAACGCATGAACGACACAACCCCCCGCCCGGTGCCCGCCTCGGTCAACGGTTGGAACGCCGAATACCTAGACGCCGAGTACAGCCGCTTCCGGGCCGACCCGTCATCAGTGCCTGCTGACATGGCCGCTTTCTTGCGCGGCTTTGATCTAGGCCTCGACGGTGCCGCGCCCGCGGGCGGGGCCGCCTCTGGCTCCAGCTTCGACGAGCACGTGGTCGACCTGATCAACGCCTATCGCGAGCAGGGGCACCTGGCCGCCAAGCTCGACCCCTTCGATCGCGAGCGCCCCCGCCCCGCCACCCTCGCGCTCGCGCCGCACGGCCTGGCCGACGCTGACCTTTCGCGTCCCGTGAACGGCGCTCAAGTGGGCCTGCCCGACGGCGCCACCCTGCGCGACCTCGTGGCCCACCTTGAAAGGACCTATTGCCGCAGCATCGGCATTGAGTTCATGCACATCAGAAGCGACGCCGAGCGCGCCTGGTTCCTCGCCAACTACGAAAAGTTCGGCGGCATGCGCACCCCCTCCAAGCAAGAACAACTCCGCGTGCTCGACCAGCTCACCCGTGGCGAGTGCTACGAGGCCTTCGCCCAGAAGCGCTACGGCAGCGAAAAACGCTTCAGCCTCGAAGGCGGCATCTCCCTCATCCCCATGCTCGACCAGATGATCGAGCGGGCCGGGGGCCTGGGTGTCGAAGAGATCGTTGTTGGCATGGCCCACCGGGGGCGCGTCAACGTGCTCATCAACATCATGGGCAAGAGCTACGAGCAGGTCTTCACCGAGTTCGAGGACAACTGGGAAGCTGGCTTCGCCGACGGTGGCGGCGACGTCAAGTACCACCGTGGCTACTCCGGCACCCGCGCCCTCAGCACCGGCCAAACCATGCACCTGGCCATGGCCAGCAACCCCAGCCACCTGGAAGCCGCCAACGGCGTGGTGCTGGGCCGCTGCCGCGCCAAGCAGCGCGTGCGGGGCGACGTCGAGCGCCGCCGCGTGGTGCCGCTGCTCATGCACGGCGATGCCGCCGTCGCCGGCCAGGGCGTCGTCGCCGAGTGCCTCAACATGAGCCAGCTCGAGGGCTACACCGTCGGCGGCACCGTCCACGTCGTCATCAACAACCTCATCGGCTTCACCACCCTGCCCGAAGACGGCCGCAGCAGCACCTACTGCACCGATGTCGCCAAGATGGTCGACGCCCCGATCTTCCACGTCAACGGCGAAGACCCCGAGGCCTGCGTCGCCGTCGCCCGCTTGGCAATCGAGTATCGCCAGCAGTTCAAGAAAGACGTCTTCGTCGACATGGTCTGCTATCGCAAGTACGGCCACAACGAAGGCGACGAGCCCAGCTTCACCCAGCCCATCCTCGCGGCTCTCATCAAGGCCAAGACCGCCACCCTCCAGACCTACGCCGAGCGACTCCTCGCCGAGAAGGTCATCACCTCCGACGACGCCAAGGCGATCTGGGATCGTCTCGACGCCGCCCTCGACGCGGCTCAAACCAAGGCCAAAAAGGCCCCGAATGTGCCTCTGATCGACCCAGGCAGCGCCCGCTGGGCGGGCATGACCGGTGAGTTTTCGTTTGAACCCATCAACACCGGCGTCTCCAAGGAAACGCTCGAAGAAGTGTGCGCCGCCCTCGGCCACGCTCCGGAAGGCTTCGCGGTGAACCCCAAGCTGGTGGGCCTGCTCAAGGCCCGCGCCGAACTGGTGCAAACCGGCCACGTCAGCCACTCCGAGGGCGAGCTCCTCGCCATCGGCACGCTGCTTCTGGAAGGCCTCCCGGTGCGTCTCTCCGGCCAGGACGCACGCCGCGGCACCTTCACCCAGCGCCACGCCGTCATCCGCGATTTCACCAGCGGTGCTCCCTATGTCGGCCTCAACAACATGCGCGAAATGGGCGACCCCACCAAGCCCCCGCCGCAAAATCAGGCCGATGGCCGCAGCAAGCAGGCCCGGTTCTGTGTGTATGACAGCCCGCTGAGCGAGTACGCCATCATGGCGTTCGAATACGGCTACAGCCTGGCCGACCCCAACATGCTGGTGATGTGGGAGGCCCAGTTCGGCGACTTCGCCAACACCGCCCAGGTCATCCCCGATCAGTTCCTGTCATCCGGCGAGATCAAGTGGAGCCGCTGGTCGGGCCTGGTTCTCCTCCTGCCTCACGGCTACGAAGGCGCCGGCCCCGAGCACAGCTCCGCCAAGCTCGAACGCTTCCTGCAGCTCTGCGCCGACGACAACATGCAGGTCTGCTACCCCTCCACCGGCGCGCAGACCTTCCACATGCTCCGCCGCCAGGTCAAACGCGGCTTCCGCAAGCCCCTGATCGTGATGACCCCCAAGAGCATGTTGCGCGTGCCCACCTCGACCATCGACGAGCTCATGAGCGGCTCGTTCAAGGACATCTTCGACGATCCCGCCTTCGACACCAAGGGCGGCCTTGATCGCAAGGGCGTCAAACGCGTCGTCTTCTGCTCCGGCAAGGTCTACCACGAGCTCGCCGAGCGCGTGAAGGTGCTCGCCAAGAAGGACATCGCCCTGGTCCGCATCGAGCAGCTCTATCCCTTCAACACCGAGCTTGCGAAATCCATCATTGCCAAATATCCCAAGGGCAGCGAGATGGTCTACGCCCAGGAAGAGCCGCGCAACGCCGGGGCGTACCTCTACGTCGCCGACCAGTTCCGCACACAGCTTGGGATCGAGCTCAAATACATCGGGCGCGAGCCCAGCGCCACCCCGGCCGTGGGCAGCAAGCGTGCCGACAAGCTGCACCAGGAAGCCGTCATCGCCGCGGCCATCGGCCCCAAGCCGAAGGAAGCCGCCAAGGACGCGGGCGGGAAGAAGGACGCCCCGGCCAAGGCGGGGGTGAAGTAGGGCGGAAGTGGTCGAGTGGCAAAGTGGTCAAGTGAAATGCACCGCGCCGTCTGACACCGGTTTCCTCTCTCTCTCTCTCCGCTCTCTTTTTTCTTCTTCTCTTTCTCTTCTGCCCTGAACTCCGTCTCTTCGTCTCTCCGGAACTTCGTCTCTCTCCTTTCTGTGTCTCTGTGCCTCTGTGGTGAACTCCTGATCCCCCGGCGACCACCCGTCGCCTCAACCGTGAGGGCTGCATGCCGACCGACATCGTGATTCCCAGCGTGGGCGAGGCCGTCACCACCGTGGTCGTTTCCAAGCTCGTCAAAAAGGCCGGCGAGCAGGTCGCCAAGGACGACGTCGTCGCCGAACTCGAGACCGACAAGGTCAACGTCGAGCTCCGCGCTCCCGACGGCGGCGTGCTCAGTTGGAACGCCAAAGAAGGCGACACGCTCGACGTCGGCGCCGTCGCTGGCTCCGTCGAGGTCGGTGCAAAAGCCGCGGCTGGCTCCCCCGCGCCCTCACCAGCAGCC
>JBAZUW010000299.1:0-4277 GCA_041661205.1 Phycisphaerales bacterium | reverse complement strand
CTTTCGTGACGTAGTTGGGGTTGTCCAGCACCAGCCCGCAGCTGCGCACCACCGTCTCAGAGAACATCGCAAACACGGTGATCTTGCAGAACAGCGCCACCGCAAACTGGCTCTGCGTCTGCGGGTCGCCGGTGGGGATCCGGGGTGCCATCACCACGTTAAACAGAAACATGTAGATCGCCAGTGTCAGCAGCGGAAACACCAGCGCCCACAGAAACCCAAGCTGCGTCCCCCGATATCGGGCGTGAAAGTACCGCAGCGCAAACTGCCGGATCAAATCGCTGTGGCGCCCGAGGGTGCGCACCAGATGCAGCGGGCTCAGCAACGCCGGCAGGGGTGTTGGGGCGGCTGTTCTGAGCGCGAGGTCGTTCATCCGTTCGGGTCCGTTCCTTGTTTCACCGAGCAGCATCGTGCTGGGGAAGGGGTAGGTGGGGCGATTGCCAGCGTATTACGCCGGGCTGCCGCAGGGCGGCCGCCCCCGTGTCCTTCACAACTCAGGGAGGGGGGCCCATTCTAGCCCGGCGGGCGAAGTTTGACCCACGCCCACGCCCGTTCCGATAGGTTTCTGTCACCTATGCGATGAATCCGCCCCAAAGCGCTCGCGGCCAAACCCAACGCTAATGGCCAGCCAGCAACGCCGCCGCCAACAGCGTGCGGTCGTCGCTCGGGTGCCCCTCTCCGGCAAACTTCTTGAGCGCCTCGCTGATCGCCGCGACCAGGTCTTTGGCCGACCCCACATGGCGGCGGCCAAGTTCGTCCAGCCGATCCATCCCGAACATCTCCCCGCCCTGAGAGAAGGCCTCGGTAATCCCATCCGTAAACAGCAGCAACTGACTCCCGGGCATCAGCGCCACTTCGTTCAGCGCGTACGTCTCTTCCGCGAGCACTCCCAGCGGCAAACCCGCATCCCCATCCAGCGGCGCCGAAATTCCCGGCAGATAAATCCGCGGCGGCGGATGCCCCGCGTTCGCGTACGTCAGCGTCCGCCCCTTCGGATCCAGCACCGCGTAAAACGCCGTGACAAACGCCCCCGTGTCCCCCGTGTACCGCGACGACAACGCGTGGTTCAGGTACGTCAGCATCACGTCCGGCGGGGCCGGCTCACCCGGCCGCGCATGCGCCACCGCGTGGGTGATCGCCATCATCACCGCCGCCGGCGTCCCATGCCCGCTGACATCCGCGATGAACAACCCCCAACGGTCGCCCCCCATCGGAAACAAGTCGTAATAGTCCCCGCCGGCCCGCTGAGATGTCTCATAGCTCGCCGCCAGCTCCACGCCCGGGATGGTCGGCAGCGACGCTGGCAGCAGTGAACGCTGAATCTCGCCCACCGCACGCATCTCGCGGTCCAGCGCGTCATACGCATCCCGCAGGTCGCGCCGCAGCACCATGTTCGCCGTGCTCCGCCCGAACAGGTTTGCCTGCCACACCGCGTTGGGATACGTCTCCGGGTCCACCTTCGCCGGATCGCTGTACAGCATCACCGCCATGTTGAGCGCTTCGCCATCCTCGTACTGCGGCAGCGTCACCAGCGCCCGCATGTCCTTCAGATACTCGTACGCCGGGTCCGCCGGGTCCGGGTTCAGGTCCAGCACCACCCGCGGCTCGTTGGCGTACAGCAGGTCGCACAGCAGCCCACCCCGCAGCAGCGGCAGCTTCCCCCGCTCGCGCCACGGATCGATCGCGTGCGACCACGTGCTGCTCCGGGTCACGCGAAACTCCGGGTGCGTGTGTCCTCGGCGGCTCACCGACACGATCCGGTCGCGGCTCGACAGCTTCTGCACGCCCTCCGCGTACATCTTCACCAGTTCCTGCGGGTCGGTCTGACGGCTCACGTCACGCATCAATGCATCGACGATCGCCAGTTGCTCACGCCAGTCGCGCTTGAATGTCATAGATGCGAGGGTACGGCGGCTACGCCGAAGCTACCCGGCCGATCGACTGCTATCGGGGCGACGGCGACGGCGACGGCGGTGCCGCCAGCCGCGTGCTCGCCGCCTGCAAGGCGTCAAGACTCCGGGTGACCGCCAGCAGCGTGAGCGCACTGGCTTCCGGCGACGACTTCAGCTCCCACAACGCCGGCCGCACCCCCCACGCGGCCTTCGCCAGGTTCGGCGTCGTCCACCCCAGCGACTCATCGATCGACAACTGCCTCAGGTACCGCAGCGACGCCACCAGCGCCGAAACCTGCGGCAATATTTCCTTGGCTTCGGTCAGGCGCGGCTCGGCCAGCATGCCCGCCAGCAGCAGCGTCGCCCGTGCGCTCTGCCACGTCGGCCGAATGCCGCTCGCCCGCGAGAACATCACCGCGCCCACTTCGTCCTCGTCGCACTGCCCCGTCGCCAGCTGCGCCTGCACCAGCGTGTCGCGCAGGTCACGCATTCCCGGGGCGCTGGGCAGGTTCGGCTGCATGGCCGCGGCGTATTGCAGCCACGGCATCGCCCCCATCAGCTTTCCCCCCGGCGCATCGCGAAACGTCGCGACCATCGCGTCCGTCGCCGCGGGGTCCTCAACCATCGCCAGCGCCCACGCGCCCATCCCGCGCTCCGCGTCCCCCGGCCCGCGCTTCCAGCCATGCTCGTCAGTCATCGCCACGCGAATGATGCTCACGAGCGTCTGCTGCGCGCCCGGGTGCTTCGCATCCAGATTGATCGCCAGCCCCGCGTTCGCGAGGCGCAACGTGGAAAGCGCCGCCAGCGTTGTCGCGGCCTGCCCCACCGCCCGGCGATTCTTCGATAACGCGCCCGGGTCCGTCAAAATCGTGCCAAGAAGTTCCGCCGCCGCTTTCGACGCCGCCCCGTCCCCCGTCGCCCGGGCGTAATCCGCCAACGCCAGCGCCGCCAGCGCCGCCAGCGCCGCCACGTCGACCCCGGCGTCCTCGTGCGATTCCACATTCCGCGCGATGTCGTACTCCGGCGCCAACTGCCCCTCACTCACGCGGGCGGCCAGCGACCCCGCAAGCTTCGCCGCCCACGTCTTGAGATTCGCCGTCGTCATCTCCGCCGGAGAGATGTAACGCGAGCCGCGATAGAGAAACGAGGGCGTGTCATCGCCCGCGGACTGTGCGAGGTGCGTCACCCGAAAATGCACGAATGTGTAGTGCTTTTCTTTGGCGACATCGCCCGCCTCGTGCCCCTGCACGCCCTTCAGGGCCAGGGCCGCATCACCGGAAAGCTGCGCCACGCACGAGGCGAACGCGGCACTGGGCGTGATGTTCGAATACAGCATCGCGCCCGGAAAAATCGCCCAGTTCCCGTCGTTGCTGGTGATGCCCACCCCCTCAAGCCCCGGCGAGAGGGCTAGGTCCGCGTCGTCATACGTGCGAAGCGTGAGGGGGATCGCCGGCCCCGCCGCCTCGAGGCTGATGGCAACATCCCGCAGCGACTTGCGGCGGATTTCCTCGAGCAGCGCGTCGCGGGCCGGGGGGATTCGCTTGTCCATCTCGGCCAGCGCGATATCGGTGGCCGCGGCCAGCGAACCCTGGGCATCCAGCGACCACCCGCGCCCCACGATCTGGCCAGCTTGCCGCAGCGTCACCGCCACACCGGGCATGCTTGGCGGCAGTGGGGGAGTTTCGCCCCGTACGCGGGCCCGGACATATCTGAAGGCCGCCATGGTCTGGTCCGGGCTCGGGGGCGTCGCGGCCGCGTCCGGAAATGTGGCGGGGGGCGGGGCCTGATCGCCCCCAAACTGGGCAAAGGTGGATGTTGCCGCGAAGAGTGTTGCACAGACGCAACAGAGGATGTAGCGTGAGAGCCACACAGCCCGCGGGGCGGCCGGGCACACGCCCGAGAATGCCGCGGCGGGCGCAGCGTGGCACGCCACGGACGGCGGCAAAGCGGCGCGGCACGGAGGTTGTTGTAGTTCCCCTGAACGCAGGCGGAAAACCCAAGAAGTGCTGGAGGAAATCATGAGACTCGTCCTTGCCATGACCGATCGCCGTAAGCAGGTTGCCATTCTTTGCCTGTTGAGCTTCCTGGCCCTGTGCTAGGAGTTGAGGGCGGCGGCCCGCAGCCATAAGGCTAGCAAAGTTGCAGGAAGACGCGCAGGTGGTGCGGCCAGGGCCGCGCTGCTGGCGCGTGGTGGTGTTTTTGGGGGGGAACGCGACAACGCCGGCCGCGGGGGCTGGTGGGCGTTGGGTGGGTTCTGCTTTCCGTTGGGCGCGTGGCTGGTCTTCCCACCCTTGGGCGCTTGTTAGGCGCTCAAGAGGGATCCTTGGGCACGGCATCAACGGCGATGGTGGACGGAACCTTTGGCCGACGCCTTGGGAACCTTTT
>JBAZUW010000298.1:0-4286 GCA_041661205.1 Phycisphaerales bacterium | reverse complement strand
CGCTGCCCAACCGCAACCGGATTTTCATGGATCGCACGCAGGGCATCGGCGTGCTCACCAAGGAAGAGGCCATCGGCTGGTCGGTGTCGGGCCCCATGGCTCGCGCCAGCGGCGTCATCCGCGACCTCCGCAAAGACGAGCCTTACCTCTGCTACGCCGATAACTGGGATGGGCTGGGCGCCTCGGCCGTCAAGTTCCAGGTGCCGATCACCGAGGGCGGCGACGCCTACTGCCGCTATTTCGTGCGCCTCGAAGAGATCAAGCAGAGCGTCAAAATCATCGAGCAGCTCATCGACAACATCCCCGGCGGCTCGGTGGATGCCTTCGCCGACTCCAAGGTCGTGAAGCCCAACAAGAAGGACGTGTACGGGTCGATCGAGGGGCTGATCCAGCACTTTGAGATCATCATGTCCAACCGCGGGTGGAAGCCGCCCTTGGCCGAGTGCTACGGCTCCAACGAAACCGCCAACGGCGAACTGGGCTACTTCATCGTGAGCGACGGCTCCCCCCGCTCGTTCCGCGTCAAAACCCGTGCGCCGAGCTTCGTCAACTACGCGACCATCAGCAAGCTGGCGGAGGGGCACCTGCTCAGCGACATCGTCGCGGTGATCGGGTCGATCAATGTCGTCGCGGCTGAACTGGACCGGTAGTCAGAAAGACGGGCGCGGTTGCTCGCGGGCGCGGTTCTAGCGTGGGCCTTTGCTGGCTTCTTCTGCCTCGATCTCCATCTTCTTGTCGGCGACAAAGTTGCCGGCGCGAATCCCTTCCGGTGAACGCACCAACCAGTCCGCGACTCTGTCGATCGACATGGTGACGCGGTCGCCCTTGTGATGCCCGATGACCGCCGCGGGCTCTTCGACCAAGGTGCCCGAGATGGTCGTGGCGTCGATGGCGTCGACCGTGATCCACTCAAGATCGATCAGCTTGTCGGCGGTTGGGAAGCTCAGCTCCGCGAGGTGGGTGTGGTAGGAGTTGTGCTCCGCGAAGGACGCGGCGAACTCGCTGAAGTGCGCTCGCGCGGCGTCGCGGGCTTGAAGCAGACGCGGGTCGTCCTCGTCGATCTCGACCTGACCGGGGCGGCGATGGCTCTTCTTCTCCAGCTCGCGGCGGTTGTATTCGCTGCGCGCACGCTGGGCTTCGACCTGCCCGGGGAGGTAGACCTTGAAGAACCCGACGGCGAGGGCCGCCATGATGGCGATGGCGACGAGAAGAACACGAATCGACATGACGGCTCCCTTGTGACTGCTGCCTGCCCGCGCTGGCCCTATTGCGTGCCACCTTTGGCCATGTGCTCGGCGTACAGCTGCTCCACCGCGGCCCCGATGAAGTTGCCTTCGCTGGTGCCCCCTGCGTGCTTGACCATCCAGTCCACCACATCGGTCTGGGCCACCGTCACCCGCTGGCCCTTGTGGTGCCCAATGTCGATCGCGGGCTCCTCGACCATCACGCCCGACACGTTGTAGGTGTCAAGACTATCGACCGTGATCCACTCGCTGTCGCCCTGCTGGTTGGCGTCGTGAAACTTCAGCTCCACCAGGTAGCTCGCGCCAGGCTCGTGCTTGGAGTAGAGCGTGGCAAACTCCGGGAAGCGCTGCCGGGCCTCGGCGCTCGCCGCGACGATCTTCGGATCGCTGTCCTCGAACGAGAACGAGTCGCTGAGTTCTTCCAGTCGATCCCGCTCACGCTCCTGGCGGCTCTCGTGGCGATACTGGCTCGCTTCGTATCGCAGAAAGACGCGAACGCCAAAGCCGACTACTGCCAGCAACGACAACCCGACCCCCGCGCCTGCTCTTGAGTCCACGCGTCACCCCCGGAAATACTGATTCACATTGGCGGCCGGCCGCACGGCAGCCTTGAAACTCACTTGCTCTCTTTCTGCATCGCGTCTAGCACCGGGCCGCTGAAATCGCCGACTGCCGGGCCATCGCCAACTTTGAAGCCCCAGTCTTCAACTTCGGCGATGGGAATCGTGGCGGAGTCGCCCATTTTCAGACCGATGTTGTTGACGGGCTCATCGACAAGCTCGCCCGCCACGGTGGCGGCGGTGACGGAAGTCACCCGCAGCCACATGTGCTCGCCGCCTGTTCTGCCCGCCTTGAACCGGTGCTTGACGAGGAACACATCATCCGGGCCACGGGTGGCGAAAGCCGCGGCGAACTCCGGCCAACGCCGGGCCGCCTCCTGCGCCGCCGCCTTCAGTCGCGGATCAGTCCCGTCGGCCTGCACCGTGACCTGACCGTTTGCCCCGGTGACGGTTCTCGCCTTGGTGGCGGGGTGCATGCCCCGGTACGCACCAAACGCGAGCGCGATTGCGATGATGATCAGCCGGAGCACAAGACGTGTTTGCAAGCAAGCCCCCAAGCCGCCTTGCACTGCCGACCCTTCGCCAATACACACGGCGCGGGAGCAACAAGGCGTATTAGAGATTACCGAACGATTGTGCGTTGTGCAAGTGGTTCGGTTATATTTTATGTTCCTTGTTTCGTGCATGAGTGTTCGTGGCCGTGACCACTGCCCAGCAAACCCCGCCAACACGGCTTGGCGACTCGCACGGTGGCCGCTTGCCCGCTGCGGGAGCCTCGCATGCTGGCGCTTCGGTTCATCGCTTGACCGGCCCGCTGAGAAGACCGTACAGGCTCAACCATAATCCTTTGATTGACAAAGGCTTACGTGGCGTTTCCCCCGCTCCTGCCAATCCGGTATCCTCGGGCCATGGCCATTGAACAGCTATCACCCGAGCAAGTGCGTGACTGGAGCCGCGAGCAGAAGGACCAGTGGTGGTTCACCAGGATTTACCGGGAGACGATGCCGCAGTTGACGCTGCGGTCGGCCTTCACCGGGTTCTTTCTAGGCGGCGTCCTGTGCGCAACCAATCTTTATATCGGCGCTAAGACTGGGTGGTCGCTGGGGGTGGGGCTTACGAGCGTCATTCTCGCATTCGCCGCGTTTCGCATTCTGAGCCAGCTCGGCATGCGTGACATGACGATTCTCGAGAACAACTGCTCGCAGTCCATCGCGACGGCCGCGGGGTACATGACCGGACCGCTGATCTCCGGGATGGCGGCGTACATGTGGGTGCAGAACACCATCATGCCGTGGTGGCAGATGTTGCTCTTCAACGTGGTGCTCTCGATCCTCGGCGTGCTGGTGGCGTTCCCCATGAAGCGCCGCTTCATCAACGACGAGCAGCAACCATTCCCCGAAGGACGAGCCGCGGGCGTGGTGCTGGATGCGCTGTATTCCTCGGACGCTGCGGTAGGCATGTTCAAGGCGAAGGTGATGGCGATCGCCGCGATCGGGGCCGGGCTGCTTCAGGCGCTGATGAGCACCGGCTACCTGCAGACGCTGCACGTGGTGATCCTCGTCGCGAAGCACGGCAAGTCGTGGAGCGAAACGCTGGTCACCTACAAGGACCAGATCAAAGACACCTGGCACCTGCCAGAAAACCTGGAGGGCGTGTACGCGTGGCTGGCCACCAAAAACATGGAGCCGAAGCTGGCCAAGGTGCCCGTTGCGCAGCTCGGGCTGAACCCGGGCCTGGATTTGGCGATGATCGGCGCGGGCGGACTGACGGGAATCAAAGCCGCGTCGAACATGACGCTGGGCATGATCATCAACTTTGTGTTTCTGGTCCCCTGGATGATCTCGATCGGGGAGATTCAGCCGCAGAAGGGCTCGTGGGAGGCGGGCACGGCGGTCTTCAGCCGCGCGTGGGTCGTCAACAGCTGGGCCTTGTGGTGGGGCATCGTCATCATGGTGGCGGCCTCCATGGTGTCTCTGGCGGGCAAGCCCAAGGTCTTTGTCGAAGCATTCAGGGGGCTGTTTGCGAAGAAGACCCCCGCATCGAGCTCGCACGATGTACTCAAACACATCGAGTTCCCGCTGTGGATTTCGGCCGTGGGCATCCCCATCGTCGGGGCGATCGGCGTGTGGATGGCGCACGACTGGTTCGGGGTCAAGTGGATTTTCGGCGCGCTGGCGATTCCGCTGATCATCGTGCTGACGCTGATCGCCGCGAGCAGCACGGCGCTCACCAGCATCACGCCGACGGGTTCGCTCTCCAAGATTCCGCAGTTCATCTTTGGTGCCGCCGACCCCACGCACCCCCCCACCAACCTCATGACCGGCGTCATGTGCGTGGAAGTGGCCAGCAACGCCAGCAACCTGCTGATGGACATCAAGCCCGGTTACATGCTGGGCGCGAAACCACGCCAGCAGGCCCTCGGCCACGTCCTGGGGATCTTCGCCGGCGCGCTGGCCGCCGTGCCGGTGTACTACCTGGTGTT
>JBAZUW010000297.1:0-4298 GCA_041661205.1 Phycisphaerales bacterium | reverse complement strand
GTTCTTCGCGGGCCCTGCGGGCCCGCTCGCGGCCTCGCGGCCGCTTCGTGCGGTCATGTCAGCGTGTTGGCTCCTGGGCGACAGTGCGTCGATGGCGTATAACACTCGAATGCAGCGTGTCCCTTCGGCAAGCGTGCGGGAAACCTGTGCCCTGCAGCCGGGTGACAGTTGAGTGCGGTCGCGACGCAGGTGCGGGCGCCGGTGCGGCCGGCACGCTTGGCGTGGCAGGCCAGCGTGGTCGCTTCGCGGCAAACCACGACCCAACACCTTGTCAAGCGTGGGCAGGCCCGGCGATGGCGGTAGTCAGCTCGACTCGGACATTCTCTCGTCGTTCGAGCGGCTCCCGGGATAGGGGAGGTTGCTCAGGGCGGCGAGGTTCCCGACGGCCAGCTTGGACTGGCGAGTTGCCCTGGGAGAGGCCCTGGCGGTCGTGGGCGCTGCGGGTGTACGTCGGGGCCGTCGGGCTCGAGGTGCAGGCGTAGGCGCACCGCAACTGCCGTTGGCTGTGTCCCTGGCGTGGCAGCCGCAGGCTCGTTGGCAAGGTCGTTGTGACACAATGCGGGCATCTGGGTGCCGGGGCTCGACGTAGCCGGCGCTGCGCTCGGCGAGTCCACAGGGGAGGACGACGCCGCGGCGGTCGTCCCGCAATCAGGCGACGCAGGCACCACGGGGTTCAACTCGTCCGCGTGGAGTTCGGCAGCCGGCGCTGGTCGCGACGACTTCGGCACGCCGTCGGCCGGCACGTGTGACGCCCCGGCAGTCGGTGCCGCCTTTGGCGCCGGCGTGGCCTTCTGGGCAGCCATGGTCTTCTCGAAGTTCCACGGGAGCCAGGCGGCCGGATCGGCCATCGCGGCGTCGCGATGCCGCTGTAGGGCCGTAAGGTAGCCGAAGGGGTCGACCCCGGCGAGCTGGGTGGTCTGGATCAGACTCATCAGGCGATCGCCGACCTCGGCGCCGCGCAACGTCTTGTAGAAGAGGGAGTTCTTGCGATGGCGGATCGCCATCTTCAGCATTCTCTCCGCGAAGTTGTTCTCCAATGGAGCCCCCGGCACCCTTGTGAACTGGGTCAGTTGGTACCAGTGGTTGAGCATGTACGCGAACGCTTCGCCGAGCGAGGAGTTGGGCTCGACGAGCTTCTCGGCAAACTGGGCTTCCAGCCACCCGCATAGCGCATCCAGCACCGGCAAGCTCTGCTCCCGGTGCAACTGGAGGCGCTGCCAGTCCGTGAGGTGCTCCTTGCGCGCGCGAGCCTCGACCGCGTGGATCTTCTTCAGCTCTCCGAGCACGTGATTGACCGGCTCAGGATAGATCTTCCGCAGGTCGGCCACCTTGCTTCCGGCGTGGGCGAGACAGTTGCAGAGCACCGTATCGAACTCGGAGGGGCAGTTGCGTGAGAGCGCGTCGCACATCTGGATCGGCTTGGGGAGCTCGCGGCGCCGGCGACGCAAGACTTCCTGCAGGTTCTCGCCGGCATGCCGGCGGCCGGTGAAGAAAAGCACGCTCGTCTGCTCCTTGGCTCGCGAGACGATGACCGACGTGAAGGTCCCGGTTCGTTCCTTCTTGCCGGTTGCCGCGTCGGACGCGATGTCTTCATCGCGCCCGCATCCGGCCTTCATCGACAGGATCTTCCGGTACGTATCATCGTTGTGGAAGATGTTCCCCTGGGCTGCGACCGACAGCAGCGCGTCGTGGACGGGAGCGCAGTCGTCGGCCAGGTGCGCGAGCAGTTCCCACAGAACCGTCTCGGGGATGGGCACACCGCAGCTCTTCTGGTGGGCCGTGAGTCGCGATAGCGGCATGCCGTTGGCGTAGACCAGGATGGCCACCATGCTGGCGGCCGTCGGGTCGTGCTTGGAACTTGTGACCTCCGGGGGCAGCGGGGCCCAGGCGAGCCGCTGGCAGGCCGAGCAGCGTAGCCCTTGCTGGTCCCAGATGTGCATCGGCAGGAAGGGCTGCCCGAAGATCCGGGCAACCGACTTGACCCGCTTCATCACGTTCATCTTGCCGCTGCAATCGGGGCCGCAAGCGGAGCCGGACTTCAGAGTCGGATGCAAGACTAGATGCCGGATGGCTCCCCAGAACGCCCGCTTCAGGCTGTTTCTTCCGTGGCCCTTGCCCTTCGGGTTCCCCCCGGAGCGACGCTTGCCCGCCGAGGCGTTCGCCTCCCCCGACACCGGTGAGCCCGACTGTTCTCGCTTGTTCTTCGATGGCCCGAAGATCAGCTGTCGCAGACGTCCAACCGACACCCGCTTTCTCTCCAGCTCCACGAGCAAACTCTGCACGAGCTTGACCAGCCAGCACGCCATCTCGTACACGGGCCGGGAGACCCGCGGCTTCAACTGCTCGAGGAACCACTCCAGTTGCTCGGGACGCGGAGCGGCCGGTGTCGTCGACTTCGAGCTCATCTCACGCCCAGCCGTCGGCGAAAGTCCTTTGCCAGAGGATAGACCAGGGTCTGCTTCAGCGAGCGGTCGACGACCTTCGTGCGCGAGGCCTTGCCCACGCCCGTCGTCATCCCCACGAACTGCCAGTTGGCCGCCCGATAGCAGGTGCCCCGGAAACGGTCCGGATCGACGAAGGTCTCGAGGAGGTAGACGGGGTGCTTGTAGAGCGCCTCCCAGTCCCCAGAGATCCGACGTGCCACGGCACCCAGAAGGTGCGAGGCCAGATGCGGCACCTGGACCCAGGGCAGGATCAGGAACCGCGTGTTGTACGCCAGCAGATGCACATGAGCTCGCCGCGTCACGGCTGACCAGCCGATGAACCGATCGCGGCAGCCGATATGACGCGGCGAGGACGAGAACGCCAGACAGGCCAGCGGCATGCCCCCAGACCAGACGAGGTACTTCAGGTGCTCCCCGACGGGGCGGGTGTAGCCCAGGTAGTGGTGGCGCTGCACAAAGCCGTCGAAGAGCTTCTCGTAGCTGCTGCGGCGCACCTGCTCGATGGCCACCGGGAGCAGTGCCGACAGGGGCCCCACGATCGGCTTCGTGCCAAACAGCGAAGGCTGCTCGGGTGCGTCACGATGACGGATCGCGTTGTTGGGCGGCGACACCTTCTTGGCTGGCAGCTCGATGTGCCCGGCGCGATGCAGGGCCAGCATCAACCCCCGGGCGACCATGTCCCGGGGCATCCCGTTGGGCTGCACCCAGCCCCAGGCCTCACAGAGCTTTGCCGAGAGTTGCCGCCGGGTCAGACCGGGGTGCGCCGCGATCAGCGCCCGGATGAAGGAGGCGTCTTCGGCCGTGTAGTCCCGGCCTCGATAACGCAGCAGCAGAGCGGACATGAGTGAAAGCTACCATGTCCAGTCCTGGAACGCAAGTGCCGTGTCAGGCTGACACCGAGATGGGCCTCCACACCGGTGCAGCCGGGCTTCGCGAAGGGTCTCCGTTCCACAGCAACAGTTGCAGCTCGTGTACCGACAGCCGCCACGAGCGCTCGTTGCCCGGGCCCGGCCACCAGCGGAACTGGCCCGCCGAAAGCCGCTTCTGACAGCACCAGAAGCCCTGCCCATCGTACATCAGGAGCTTTAGCGAGGTCCCGCGGCGGTTGCGGAACACGACCAGCGCTCCGCTGAACGGGTCCGTGGCAAGCTCGGCCTTGCACAGCCGCGCCAGTCCATCGATACCCTTGCGGAAGTCCGCCGGCGCCACGGCCAGCAAGATGCGCATCTGAGGCGTGAGCTGAATCATCGGCCCGCCGCCAGAAATGCGCTGGTCACTGCCACCAGTTCGTCGCGGCCAGCCGCCCGGATCGCCAGCCGTAAGCCGTCAGGCCGAGTGATCTCCACCGTCGAGCACGCAACGGGCAGCACCTGCCCGAGGGCCACCTCCACGAACCCGGGCAAACTCGGCGCCTGGGCTGCCGTCGCTGGGGCGGCTCCAACCCGGCGCTTCAGCGAGTAGTAGTCGAGATGCAGGCAGTGCGCCACAGCGTGCACGCCGTGGGCGCGGGCAAACCCCACCGCCGCCTGCCACAGCGGCGTAGGCATCCGGCGCCCCCGCTTCCCCGCTCGTCGCCAATTCTCTACCCGGCGCTGAAGCCCGGCAAGCTCCGCGTCAACCCTATCCAGCTTCCTCGATGGCATCGTGTCGCCTCCTCGCCCCATCGGGCGAGGGCCAACCCTACGCCGGCCGTGGGTTCCGCGTCACGCACGCTTGCCGAAGGGACACGGCCCTGCGGGCCCGCTCGCGGCCTCGCGGCCGCTTCGTGCGGTCATGTCAGCGTGTTGGCTCCTGGGCGACAGTGCGTCGATGGCGTATAACACTCGAATGCAGCGTGTCCCTTCGGCAAGCGTG
>JBAZUW010000296.1:0-4320 GCA_041661205.1 Phycisphaerales bacterium | reverse complement strand
CAGGCGCTCGATGTCCACATGGATGCCCTTTTCCTTGGCGCCCAGGGCAAAGCGGGCGGGGTTCTCGCGCAGTTGCTTCAGGTCGATCATGGTGCGAGGGTAGGTTGCGGCATCGGCCGTTGCCTGTCGCGTACGATCTGCCCCCATGAGCGGCCTCTTCGCCGGTACCAAACTCGAGCAACCCGTCACCTGCGAGCGTTGCGGCAAGCCTCACGGCGAGTGCACCTGCCCGCGCGACGATCAGGGCAAGGTTCACAACCCCGCCAAGTGGGACGCCCGCGTCCGGCGCGAGCGCCAGCGGGGAAAGTTTGTCACCGTGTGCACGGGGCTGGGGCTGCGCGAGGCCGACCAGAAGGCCTTCTTGGGCGAACTCAAGGCCAAGCTGGGCGTGGGCGGCGCGGTGAAGGATGGCGAGATGGTGCTGCAAGGCGACCATCGGGATAAGTTGGTCGAGATTCTCAAGGGACTGGGGTATCCGGCCAAGGCGAGCGGGGGCTAACGCGAGGGTTGCAACCTTGACGCGCCGATTGTGGTAGATACCACGGAAAAGGCCGCCCGACGCACCCCGCCCGAATAAAGTTGACCTAATGCCCTCCATGAAGCTGACCCCCATTCGTGGCCAGACCAAGGCCGTCCCGCTCACCGGCGGCCGCGTCACCATTGGTCGAAGCCCGGAGTGCACCGTCGCGATCATCGACGAGCGGGCCAGCCGCCAGCACTGCGTCTTGCAGCCCGATGGCAAGGGCGGCTGGCTGGTGCGCGACCTGGGTTCGCGGAACGGCACCAAAGTCAACGAAGTGCGCGTGACCGAGTCGCCCCTGAACCCCGGGGACGTGCTGAAGGTCGGGTCGCATGAGTTTCTGGTGGAGCGTGACGGGGTGGCGGCCCCGGGCGCGGGGGATACGGATGCCGAAGGCTCCTTCCACATCGGCCAGGGGCTGAAGGACATGCCCGCCGACGCCATGGCGGCCTCGGGCTCGCTCATTGCCAGCCGCGAGGTGGGATGGATGTTCGAGCTCCAGGCGGTGATGGACAGCCTACCCCCCAAAGATCAGGCGCCGGAGCTGGTGAGCATCATCGACGCGAACGGCCGCCCCAGCGATGTCCTGGCCGGCACCAGCGACGGCCCCAACGCCGTGCGCCTGCTCTTCCAGACCGGCAGCAAGGCCCGCGCCACCGACATCCACGTGGAGCCCAAGGGTGAGAGCTTCCAGGTGCGCATGCGTGTCGATGGCGACATGGTCGCGATCATGGACCTGCCCAAGCGCGTGGGCGAACTCGTCTACGGCGTCATCAAAGCCGCGTGCCACATGCACGTGGCGGGGCGTGACGCGATCCAGGAAGGGCACTTCTCAATCGTGTTCCCGGATCGGCGCGTGGAATACCGCATCAGCTTCACGCCCACTGTTCACGGGCAAAAGCTCGTCGTGCGAATCCTCGACCAGAAGGGCCAGCCCGAGTCTATGTCGTCGCTGGGTTTCTCAAGCTACATGTTCGATCGCATCGCTCAGGCCTGCCAGCAGGACAGCGGGCTGGTGCTCGCGTGCGGCCCCACCGGTTCGGGCAAGACCACGACCCTGTACAACTGCATCCGCACCATCGACCGCACGACGCGCAACGTCGTGACCATCGAAGATCCGGTGGAGTACCAGCTGGACCACGTCACCCAGATCCCCGTCGACGAGCAGAAGAACAACACCTTCGGACAGCTTCTGCGCAGCGTGCTGCGTCAAGACCCCGACGTCATCCTCGTCGGCGAAATCCGCGACGAGGAGACCGCCCGCACCGCCATGCAGGCCGCCCTCACCGGGCACCTGGTCTTCAGCAGCATCCACAGCAAAGAGACCATCACCTCGGTCTTCCGTCTGTTGGATCTCAAGGTGGAGCCCTATCTCGTCGCCAACTCGCTTGATCTGGTTCTCGCCCAGCGCCTGGTGCGCATCCTCTGCGACACCTGCAAGCAGAAGATGCCCGTGACCCCCGGCCAGGCAACGCGCCTTGGCAAGTGGCTCGGCGGCAAGAGCGAGATCTACGCCTCCACCGGATGCTCCCGCTGCCTGCGCACCGGCTATCGCGGCCGCCGGGCGCTCTTCGAGTTGCTGGACTTCAACGACGAACTGCGCGACATCGTTCTCACGCGCCCCAGCATTCAGGCGATGAAAAGGATCATCGAGCAAGGCCTCTTCACGACCCTCCAGCAGTTCGGCTGGAAGCTGGTAGCCGAAGGCGTTACGAGCCTGGACGAGGTCGATCGCGTGGCCGGCATGGGCGGCTAGGCGGCTTGAATTCAGGCGTTGCGGTGTGCGACGACGCGCTTGAATCGCGAGCGAAAGTACGGTTGAACCCGCGAGCGCCACCCTCGCCCTTGGGCTTTCGGACCGGACTTACGCCTGTTTTCCGGCCTTACTCCAGGCCCGGCTTCTGGCCACACTTGAGGGCTCGCTTCCGGCCACGCTTGAGGGCGCGGCTTCCGGTTACACTTCAGGGCTCGCTTCTGGCCACACATCAGGTCTGACTTCAGCCCTGACTTCAGGCCGAAGGCCTGGTCGCCAGTAGCCGGGGGTGAAGCGAGTCTTCGAGCGCCACCCCCGGAAAGCCGCGTCATATTTCTTCGACCCTGAAGGGGTCGGCGTAAGTCGGGAGCAGCCACGCAAACAAGCTCAAAGCTCGCATCATCGCCGATGCCTTCGCCTCTTCCGCTACGCGTACTTCGCCATGTTCCCGCCGCGCCCTCGCGTCGCGAGCATGTAGCGCTGCAGGTTTCGCCCCGGGCACTCGGTAGGGGCCATCTCCTGGTGCGTCTTCACACGCGAGATCGGCACGTTGTACCGCCGCATCTGCTGCGCGACAAACGAATCAAGCGCGGCCAGCGCCGCTGGCGTCGGGCGCTGGAACTCGAAGTTCCCCATCACCATGATGCCCATGTTGTTTTCGTTCTGACCCTTCACGTGCGCACCCTGGTAGTACAGGTTGCGCCCTTCCCAGATGTTCCCCTTCGGGTCGATCACGAAGTGATAGCCGATGTCGGCAAACGCATCCGGCTTGCGGGTGATGTGCCCCTGGCGGATCGTCTGCATCCGCCGCACCGCGTCACCCCGAGAGGTTACGCTCGAAGAATCCAGCGCGTCGTGGTGCACCGTGATGCGGGCGATGGTGCCCATGCGCCCATCCTGACCATTGGCGGTCAGCCGCTGCTTGATGATGCCCTGGTCGGTCCAGTTAGTCCGCGCGATGACATTGGACGGCAGCGAGTAGTAGCCGCTGGGCGCGCGAGGTGTCGGAGAAGGGGAGGGCGTCACCGGCCCCGGGTTGGACCACGGGCCCGAGTTTCCGGGCGCCGGGCCCGGGCCGCTCGCGTCCGGCCAGGGAATCTGTGCATCGCGTGCCGGATGCGTCTGCTGGCAGCCCGCAAGGAACGCGGCCGCCCCCAGCATCAGGCCCTGCTGAATCACGGCGCGGCGATCAACGGAATGGCGATCTTGAGGGTTCACGGCGAATTCATCGGTGCGCCCCGGCGGCGAGGTGCAAACTTGGTGCGGAAGGAACCTTGCAAACTCATGATACCCGCCACGCAGGTCGGTTGAGCGGCGTGGGGGCCTGATAACCGCTGCGTCATGGACGACTTTGGCGACACCACAGCGCAAGAACGAGCAACGCAAACAAACGCTGCGAGTGGTCCTCTTTGCCGCCCAGGTGCGCATCTCGTATCCGAACGATTTCCGAGCGCGAGAGCTCCACCCCAAGAAAATCGGCCGGGAATGCGTCGACCGCACCCGTGGCGTCCAGAAGCAGCGTGCGCAGGCCGCCAAAGTCGGTCCGGAACCAGGTCCCCACCGGCGCGGCGAACCCCCTCTTAGGGCGGCGATGGGCCCGGAGGGGCAGCAGCTCGGCGGCGAGCTGACGCAGCAACCCCTTAGGCCGCCCGCCCCGCCGGAGCATCTCCGCCGGCGTCGCCTGAGCGCGGCGCACAATCGTGGAATCCAGCAGCGGTGCCCGCAGTTCCAGCGCCACACTCATCGACGCCCCATCCGCCTTGCGAAGCAGGTCGTCCGGCAGATATGTCGCAAAGTCATCATCCCACGGCCGCGCCGGCCAGCCGCGCCTTTCGGGAAGCATCAGGTCCGGTGCCAGCCTAGAAAGCTGCCGGCGCGTGAAGACGGTTCGAAGCTCCCGATAGTCGCACGACGCCCCTGCCGAGCTCAGCCGCCCAAGCTTGTCGCCGCGCCGGGTGTTTGGCGATGGGCTGACGAGCCCGACCAGGCGACCCAGCGGCCCCAGCCGCCTCATCCACAACGCCGCCGTGTGCCGGTCATACTCCCC
>JBAZUW010000295.1:0-4321 GCA_041661205.1 Phycisphaerales bacterium | reverse complement strand
ATCGCACTCGAAGTGGGCGCGGCTGGCGAAGGTGCGCAGGCCCACGCGGTAGGCGATGACCTTGGTGTGCTTGGCGCTGGCGAGGACGGTGGCGCCGGCGGGGGCGGATTTTACTTCCTGGCCGCAACTGAAGAGCTGGGGGGAGTGCCACGGGACGCCGGCCATGAGCGTGTCGGTTTGGCCGGGGATGGTGACATCCATGTCGTAGAAGCCGATGGCGGGCTTGTCGCGCGGGGCGACGGTGCCGCCGAGGGCGTGGGCGATCATCTGGGCGCCCAGGCAGATGCCGATGACGGGGAGCTGCTTGGCGTGGGCCTTACGGATGAGGTCCATCTCGGCGGCCATCCAGGGGTGCTTGTCGAGGTCGGTGACGTTTTGCGGGCCGCCCATGAGGAGGAGGCCGTGAATGTTGTCGAGGTCGAGGGGGACGCACTGCGCGGAGCCGACCGGGGCGAGATCGCCGCGACGAATGTCGAGGCGAAAGCCGTGGTCGCGGAGGGTGGCGCCGAGGCGACCGGGGGTGCCGATGTCTGAATGCTGCAGCACGAGAATGGACATGGGCCAAGCATACGCCGGATGACTGGGTGGTTGGCTCTAAGAGAGGAGTGTTTGGGTGGGCCGGCTCTGCGAGGCGGGTGCTGGGGTAGTGCCGGCTCTGCGAGCCGGCACACGGCACGGAGTGCCGCGGTACCAATACTTCGGAACACGGCACGGAGTGCCGCGGTACCAAGGCAGCGGCACACGGCACGGAGTGCCGTGCTACCCAAGAAGGGCAACCCTCACGCCAGGCGCTTGGGCGGGGCGAAGGCGAAGGCGAGGGCGAAGGTGCCGATGACGCCGGTGAAGGCGGCGGCGGGGAGGAGCCAGGAGACGGCGCCGAGGGCGTCGCCGTAGAAGTTGTGGGTGGGGCCGATGCCGCCTTCCTGGGGCATGAGTTGCAGGGCGGCTTGGAACTGCCAGGTGCTCTCGCGGAGTTCGCCGTCTTTGGGGCGTTTGATGCCGCTGGTGGTGGGGTATTTCAGGCGCTCGTGGGCGATGCCCCCCTCGGGCTTGAACTCGTAGAAGTCGAAGACCCATTCACGTTTCCACGCGGCGCCCCAGGTGCTGGAATCTGTGCCGGGCGGGGGCGTGCGGGTGACGATGGCGAGGCGGTCGGGCACGTCGCCGGTGTCCATTCTGGCCTGGAGGGCGTGGATGTCGGGGCCTTCGAACTTGGCGAAGCGGACGACGCGGAGCCAGTCGCTGTGGGGGGCGAGGTTGGGGAGCTTGTGGTTGCCGGGGATGGTGGCGCGGAGGCGCTCGACGGTGTCGCCGTAGGTGACGACCAGGGTTTCGTTGCTGGTGCCGACGTTTTCGTCGGTGAGGGTGACGTCTTTGTCGGCGAAGCGGAAGGCGCGGCTGTCGACGGGCATGAAGACGAAGGTTTGGGGCGGGTGGTCTTTGTAGAAGGCGGCGATGCGCTGGACCATGAAGCCGGCGAGCACCAGGGTGGCGAGGGCGCAGAGCCCGGAGAGCGCCAGGAGCCGGAGTTGAATGCGTCGCATGAAAGATCTTTCCGGCGGCGTAGGGGGCCGCCGCGGGTTATGGCCCTTCGGATTCCTGGCCCATGTCGGCGGGCTTTTCGCCGGGCGTGGTCTCGTGCTCGCCCTTCGGGGTGCCTTCGTGGCCGGCGTGGGCGCCGTGGCCGTGGGCCGCGGGGGCTGAGGCGGAGAGGGCGCCGGAGAGGCCGGTGCGGAGGCGGGTGAAGCTGGGGGTGTTGCCGTCGGGCTTGGCGTGGCCTTCGTGGCCGTGGGAGAACTCTTCGTCGAGTTCGGCGTACATCTCGGCGCCCTTTTCGGCGCCGTACTTGTCGACGAGTTGGGCCTTCATCTTTTCGCGGCCTTTTTCGACGAGCTTGTCGGTGCCACCGGCGGTGATGGAGGGTCCTTTGTAGGTGTCGATGAGGGAGCGGCCGAAGAGATCGATGCCGGTGAAGGTGATGAAGACGGCGAGGGCCGCGAAGGTGAAGCACATGATGATGCTGTTCATGGGGTTGTCGTAGCGGAGCTGCATGAAGATGGCCATGACCAGCAGGCTCTTGATGACGGCGATGGACATGGCGCCCGCGACGTTGACCCACCAGGGGAGGGAGGTGCCGATGATCCCCTCAATGAAGACTTCGAGCTGTGCGAAGCCCACGGTGGCGGCGGTGAAGAAGAGCAGGACCACCAGCACCAGGCGGAGCTGGAAGGGGCCCACCAGCGCGTGGTGTGCGTGCTTTTCGGAGCCGTGCGGGTCGAGTTCGTCAAAGTGGGCGGCCGGGTTGGCGTGGCTCATGGCTGGTTCCGTGAGAAGGTCGCGGCGGAGACGAATGCTGGAGAGGCGAAGCGGCGGGTTGCGAGGCAGCGCGGGCGGGGTGTAGCCGCGGGGTTAGTGGATGAGGTAGAGGAGGGGGAAGAGGAAGATCCAGATGAGGTCGACCAAGTGCCAGTAGAGGCCGGCGATTTCGACGCCGGTGTAGTAGGTGGGGCCATAGACGCCTTTGCCGGCGCCGCGCCACACGCGGAAGATGAGGGCCATGCCGATGAGGACGTGGAGGGCGTGGATGGAGGTGCCGCAGTAGTAGACGCTCCACCAGAGGGGGAGGTGAGGATCGTGACCGAAGCCGAACTCGAAGAGGCTGCCGGGGCGCTTGCCGCCGTACCCCTCGACGAAGCGGAAGAGGCCGAGGAGGCCGTGGCCGGCGGAGGCGTCGACGGTGTGGTGGGAGAGGGCGGGGTCAAGGAAGAAGAACCAGCCGGACCACTTGGGGGTGTATTCGAGGAGGAGCTTGAGGGTGACGAAGAGGGCCCCGCAGAAGAAGGTGAACATGAGGTTGAGGCGGGCGCGGCTGATCTTGCCGACCTGGATGTAGTAGATGCTGACGGCCATGGTGTAGCTGGAGATGAGGAGGACGGCGGTGTTGAGGCCGCCGACTTTCCAGTCGAGCACCGAAGAGCCTTCTTTCCAGGCCTCTGGGTAGAGGGTGCGGAAGATGGCGTAGGCACAGAAGATGCCGCCGAAGAGGAGCACTTCTGTGGTGAGGAAGAGCCAGAAGCCGAGCTTGGCGCCGTCAAACTCTTCGGCCTGGGTGCGCCAGTGGTGGCCGTGTTTGTAGCGTTGCCAGAGTGGGCGATTGTCTCTGCTGTCGAGCGTCGTCATACCGGCTCCTCAAGGGGGCGTCGGGGTCGGGGGTCGGGGCGAGAGGCGGGGCGGGAATCAGTGATGGGCGGCGGCGAGGTTGGCGGCGGGGATGGGGTAGTCCTTGGGGTCCCAGTGCGGGGGCACGGTGGTGTCGTAGTCGTACGGGCCGTGGGTGCAGAGGGGCTCGTGGGCGAAGTTGTGCTCCTCCGGGGGGCTGTCGGCGAGCCATTCGAAGGTCATGCCGCCCCAGGGGTTGGCGGGGGCCTTGCGGCCGGCGACGAGGCTGGAGACGAAGACGGCGAGGTGCACGAGGAAGCCGCTGAGGAGAACGAAGGAGCCGATGGTTGAGATGATGTGGAGGGTCTGGAACTCGTCGACGTAGCTCGCGTAGCGGCGGGGCATGCCGCGGACGCCGAGGAAGAACTGGGTGAAGAAGGTGAGGTTGAAGCCGATGAAGACGAGGGTGGCGCCGAGCATGCCGCCCTTTTCGTTGTACATCTTGCCGAACATCTTGGGCCACCAGTGGTGGATGCCCCCGATGAAGGCCATGATGGTGCCGCCCATCATGACGTAGTGGAAGTGGGCGACGACGAAGTAGGTGTCGTGGAGGTGCATGTCGGTGGAGAGGGTGCCCAGGGGGAGGCCGGTGAGCCCGCCGATGCTGAAGGTGAAGAGGAAGATGAGGGCGTAGAGCATCGGGGTGTTGATGGTGATGGAGCCCTTGTAGAGGGTGCCGACCCAGTTGAAGACCTTGACGGCGGTGGGGATGGCGACGAGGAAGGTGAGCGCCGAGAAGATGGTGCTGGCGACCTCGCTCATGCTGGTGAACATGTGGTGGCCCCACACGATGAAGGAGACGCCGGCGATGCCCAGGGAGGCGAAGGCGATGGCGCGGTAGCCGAAGATGCGCTTGTGGCTGTGGACGGCGATCAACTCGGTGATGATGCCCATGCCGGGGAGGATCATGACGTAGACCACAGGGTGGCTGTAGAACCAGAAGAAGTGCTGATAGAGGACGGGGTCGCCGCCGAGGGCGGGATCGAAGATGCCGATGTGGGTGATGCGCTCAAAGACGAGCAGGAGCAGGGTGATGCCGATGACGGGGGTCGCGAGGACCTGGATGATGCCGGAGCTGAAGACGGCCCAGACGAAGAGGGGC
>JBAZUW010000294.1:0-4342 GCA_041661205.1 Phycisphaerales bacterium | reverse complement strand
TTAGGAAAGGCGGCGACGACAGCGGCACAGCCAAACCAGCCGACACCAAGCAAGTGCCCTCCGCGTGGATCAAGAACGCCGCCGCCAACTCACCCGCCACCGAGGAACTCCCCTGATGCCCACTGCCACTCCCAAGGCCCCCACGCTCAGCGAACTGGCGGAACGCCTGGATGGCGTGCTGGACGCGTATCTGGTGCGGTACGACCAGCTCGCCAAGCAAGTCGCGGCCCAGCGCGAAGCCCTGCGCAAGGCCGACGGCGTGGGCGTGGACGCCGCCACCAACTCGCAGCGGGTGATTCTCGAAGCCATCGCGATGCTGGAGAGCCGCCGGGGTTCGCTCATCAACGACGCCGCGGCCTGCCTGCCCTCCCTTGCCGCCCAGCGTACCGGGCCCATCACGCTGCGCGACCTGGCCAAAGCCCTGCCCAACAAAAACGCCCCCGAACTGCTTCAGAAGGCCGAGCTGCTGCGGGCGCGGGTGCTGAGCACGCAGGAAGCAACCCGCGTGGTGGGCAGCGCCACCCGCTCGCTGCTGGGGCACATCGAAGGATTGATGCGCACCGTCGCCCAGCATGCCAGCCACGCCGGCACCTACTCCCACAAGGGCGTAGTTGAAGCCGGCGGGGCGGTCGTCTCTTCCCTTGACCTCAGGAGCTGAACGATGAGCCTCTCTGGCGCCCTCAACATCGGTCAGTCGGCCCTGGCGGCAAGCTCGCTGGGCATCCAGATCGCCGGCAACAACATCGCCAACGTCTCGACGCAGGGGTACTCGCGCCAGGTGGGACGATTCGTGCCGCTGCGGGGCGATTCCAGCTCGTGGAACACCGGCTCGGGGGTGGGAATCGCCGCCGTGCAGCGCCAGGTGGACGACGCGATCGAAGCCAGGCTCCGCACCAGCACCGCCAGCGCCAGCTTCGCCGGCGCGCAATCGACGATCTACTCCCAGGTGGAAGACACGCTGGGCGAGCTGGGCAAGAACGATCTTTCCAGCCAACTTTCGTCGTTTTTCAGCGCCTGGTCGGAGCGGGCCAACCAGACCAACTCCAGCGCCTCGGTCGTGCAGCAGGGCGATCAACTGGCCGCGTTCCTGCAGAACCTTCGCTCAGACCTCACCAACCAGCGCTCCCAGATCCAGGGGCAGCTCTCCGGGGCCGTCACCCGCGCCGACCAACTCCTCTCCTCCATCGCCGACCTCAACAGCCAGGTCTCCCAGGCCGAAGTGGGCGGCCAGCCCGCCAACACCCTGCGCGACCAGCGCAACAGCGCCGTCAAGGAACTCTCCGGCCTGCTCGATGTCACCGTGGTGGATCGCGGCCCCGGCGGGTTCGACGTGCTCACCGGCTCCACCCCCCTCGTCACCGGCGCCGAATCTCGCGGCATCACCCTCCGCCAGGACGTCATCAACGGTCAGCAGACCCTCGCCGTCGCCACCAGGGAGAGCGGCCAGCGTCTCAATATCAGCTCGGGACAGATCGCCGCCTTCTCCGGGGGCTCGGCCTCGGCCATCGACGATGCCATCAATCGCGTCGACACGCTCAGCTCGACGCTCATTTACGAGGTCAACAAGTTCCACGCCACCGGGGCCAACGCCCGGGGCCTGCAAACCACCTCTTCCAGCGTCGCCTTCCCCGCCCTCAACCGCACCAAGGCCTTCAACGACCCCACCAACCAGACCATTCAAGACCTCGCCCACCAGCCCACCAACGGCGGGTTCATCGTCCGCGTGCGCAACACCAACACCGGAGCCGAGCAGACCATCCGCATCAACGTCGATCTCGATGGAATCAAGAGCGACGGCACCCCCGGCACGGCGGACGACACCACCCCCGAAGGGCTTCGCAGCCAACTCGACGGCGTCACCGGCCTGTCCGCCAGCTTCACCCCCGACGGCAAGCTGACCATCAACGCCGACCAGGGCTTCGAGTTCAACTTTGAAGACGACACCAGCAACACGCTCGCCTCGCTGGGCGTGAACTCCTACTTCACAGGCACCAACGCCCGCGACATCGGCGTGCGCAGCGACCTCAAGAGCGACCCCAATCAGCTCACCGCCGGGCGTTACATCAACGGGGCCTTCGTTGAGAACGGCACCGCCCTCGCCCTCGCGGGGTTGCAGGATCAAGGCGTCGCCAGCCTGGGTGGCCGCACCCTTCAGGAAGGCTGGCGCGACGACTACCAAGCCATCGGCGCCAACGCGGCCCAGGCCAAGAGCCTCTCCGATGCCGCGGGCGTTGTGCGCGACAGCCTGGAATCCCAGCGCTCCGCCATCAGCGGCGTCTCCATCGACGAGGAATCCATCAACCTGCTGAGCTTCCAGAACCAATATTCCGCCGCCGCCAAGCTCATCTCTGTCACCAACCAGCTCACGACCACGCTCCTCAACCTCGTCTAAGCCGGCCACCGCGAGGAACCCGCCATGTCACTCATCCCCTCCAACCTCTCCCGCGTGCCCAACCTGCTGGTGCAGCGCCTCAGCCTCGCCAGCGTCAACCGCACCACGGTCGACCTGCTGCGGGTCAGCCAGCAGATCTCCACCGGGCAGGACATTCAGCGCCCCAGCGACGACATCGTTCGGGCCGCGACGGTTGGCGTGCTGGATGATCGCCTGGCCCGCGCCGCCCAAACCCAGCGAAACCTGACGCAGGCCAGTTCGTCGCTGGGGCTCCTCGACAACGTCTTTGGCGAGGCCACCGACAGCGCCAACCAGGCCCGCTCCATCGCCAGCCAGCAGAGCAGCACCGGCTCCTCCACCGCTGAGCGCAGCGCCCAGGCCAGCGTGGTCGATCAGATCCTCGCCGGGTTGTACAACTCGGTCAATCGCAAGTCCGTCGCCGGCTACGCGCTGGGCGGCTCGCAGACCTCCAACCCTCCGTACCAGGAGTTTCTCAACGGATACCGCTACACCGGGTCGGGCTCTGGCATCGTCACCGATCTCGGGCAGTTCGCCAGCGTGCCGGTCACCCTCGGCCCCGGCAACCCGCTCTCCAACACCTCCACCCGCGTCGCCAGCACCATTGATTACAACCCCAGCCTCACCCCCGACACCCGACTGTCGGACCTCGCGGGCGGGCGCGGGCTGGGCGTCGCCACCGGCACCATCCAGTTCTCCGTCAGCGGCGGCACCCCCGTCAACGTCGACCTCGCCGGCAGCGACACCGTTCAAGACGTCATCACCCGCGTCACCAGCGCGATTCACGACTACGAGACCACCTCCGGCACCACCGTGCTCGGCCCCGGAGGGGTCAGCGTTTCCGGCGGCGCTTTCTCCGTAGACGTTGTGGGCGGCTCACCCGCCCCCACCCTGCGCTTTACAGACCCCGCCGGCAGCACCGCCGCCCAGGACCTGGGGTTGGCCAGCGCGATCCCCTTTGACTATTCAAGCACCAACGCGGCGGGCGTCGACACCAACCCCAAGCTCACGCTCCGCACACCGGTCACCGCGCTGGCGGGCGTCACTGGCTCGCTAGGGCAAATCAAGGTGAACAACGGCGGCCGCACCGCCGTGGTCGACCTTTCCGGCGCACAAACGCTCGCGGACGTGAAGAACACCCTCGAAGGGGCCAACCTGGGCCTTCGGGTGGAGATCAACGCCGCGGGCAGCGGCATCAACGTGACCAACGAAGTCTCCGCAGGGCAGGCCGGGGCGCTGTCCATCGAAGAAGTCCCCTCGGGCAACCTCACGGCCACCCGCCTGGGCCTCCGCACCCTGGACAGCACCACCCGCCTGGCCGACTTCAACTTTGGCCAGGGCGTGCAGATCGTCAACGGCCAGGTGGATCCCA
This sequence comes from Phycisphaerales bacterium, assembly GCA_041661205.1. Classification (GTDB taxonomy): domain Bacteria; phylum Planctomycetota; class Phycisphaerae; order Phycisphaerales; family UBA1924; genus RI-211. The sequence continues at coordinate 560 of JBAZUW010000294.1, read as the reverse complement.
CCACCGGCGCCCCAAGTCTTCCCCTCAACATCGACTTCACCGTCTCATTGGGCGACCCGGCGCAGACCAAGCTCACGGTCGACCTTCGCCCGCAAGACCTGGCCAACATTCAGACCCTCCTCGACCGGATCAACAGCCAGGCCCAGACGCAACTGGCGGCCGCCGGCCTCCCCTCCACCGCCTTCTCCGCCGGACTGAGCACCGGCCCCAACGGAATCGCCCTGCACCAGGATCCGAGCTACAGCACGGGCCTCACCGTGACGGCCAACAACAACTCCCCGGCCGCCGAGCAGCTGGGGTTACTCAACGGCACATACGACGCTTCGAGCGCAACATTGGTGGGGCAGGACCGCGCAAAGGTGCGCGTGGATTCCCTCTTCAGCGACCTCATCGACCTTCGCGACGGCCTGCGCAACGACGACACGTCTGGCATCGGGATTGCTTCCAACTCATTGAGCGCGACCATCGACGGCCTCACCGAGACGCGGGGCCTGGTGGGGGCGTATGCACAGCGGGTGGATCAAGCCTCCACCCGGGAGACCGACCGAGTGACGCTGGAC
>JBAZUW010000293.1:0-4358 GCA_041661205.1 Phycisphaerales bacterium | reverse complement strand
CGAAGAAGGGGGAACTGCCCGACGAGTTCGAGCAATTGCCGGACCTGCTGAGCGACATCTACTTCTGCAATTTCTCGCTGTTTCAGAGCATGCCGGATAGCTGGGCGATCGACCAGCTGTTCCCCATTCTGCCGATCCACCGGCTGAACGAGCAGCCCACCCGCAAGGGCATTCTGGGTGACATCACCTGCGACAGCGACGGTAAGGTTGATCACTTTGTCGACAAGCGGATCGACAAGAAGGCCCTCGAACTGCACGAAGTGCGAGAGCTGCCGGGTGAGGCGATCGGCGTGGAGCCGTACTACCTCGGCGTCTTCCTGCTGGGGGCGTACCAGGAGATTTTGGGCGACCTGCACAACCTGCTGGGCGACACGCACGCGGTGCATATCTCTCTGGACGATCGCGGCGCGTGGGAGATTGACGAAGTCATCGAGGGTGACACCGTCGAGGAGGTTCTCCAGTACGTGCAGTACGACGTGGAGGACCTGAAGCGCGCGATGCGCCTGGACATCGAGGCGGCTTGCCGCCAGCAGCGCCTGACGCTCGCCGAGGGGAAGAGCCTGCTCAAGTACTACGACGACGGGCTTGAGGGGTATACGTACCTCGAGGGGTGATTGGTCCCTTGGGGTACCCCCTCTCTCCGAGAGGGGATGAAGCGGGACGCCGATCGGAGTGCAGCGGGTGAAGTAGGACCCCTCTCGGAGAGAGGGGGTACCCAATACCTACCCTGCCCGCATGTCTACCTCCGTTTTCACACGCTTTGCCCCTTCACCCACCGGTCACTTGCACATCGGCGGGGCCCGCACGGCCTTGTTCTGCTGGGCGTTTGCCAAGCGCCAGGGTGGCAAGTTCATTCTGCGAATCGAAGACACCGATGCCGCCCGCAGCAGTGATGAGTCGGCGCGGGGGATCATGGAAGACCTGGCGTGGCTGGGGATCGACTGGGACGAGGGGCCGGAACTGGCCACCGGCGGCCGCACCCTGGGGGGCGACCCGCGCGGCGTGGGGCCATACTTTCAGGCCCGGCGCGTCGACCTGTACAACAAGTACATCATGCAGTTGGTGAAGGACGGCAAGGCCTATCCGGCCTTTGAGAATGAGCAGGAGCTGGACGCCAAGCGCAAAGCCGCGACCGCGGCGAAGCAGACCTACCGCTACGACCGCGCGTCGTACCACGCGATTCCCACCGTCGAGGGGCGACTGGCCCGCATGGGCGCCGAGCCGCATGTGATCCGGTTTTTCGCCCCGCACGAGGAGGTGGTGGTACACGACCAAGTGCTGGGCGAGGTGAAGTATGCCGCGGGAGAGATGGACGACTTCGTCATCCGCAAACAGGACGGCCTGCCGACGTATCACTTCGCGGTGGTGGTGGATGACGAGACGATGGGCGTGACGCACGTGATGCGGGCGCAGGAACACCTGAACAACACGCCTCGCCATGTGGCTTTGCAGAAGGCCTTGGGCTTTCGCGTGCCGACCTACGCGCACATGCCGCTGATCTTCAATATGGATGGCAGCAAGATGAGCAAGCGCGACAAGGCGAAGGCGGCCCGCAAGGCCGCCAAGGACGCCATCGCGAAGGGCGCCAAGGCCGACACGCTGGCGAGCGAGGCGAAGCTCGACGCCACGCTGCTGAACGCGTTTCTGGCGGGTGATAACGATTCGCTGGATGTTGCCCACGCCCTCGGCACGCACCTCAAGGTGGCCTTGCCCGAGATCGAAGTCGCGGATTTCCGCGAGAATGGCTACTTGCCCGAGGCGATCACGAACTTTGTGTCGCTGCTGGGCTGGAACCCGGGCATGAAGACCCCCGACGGCAAGGACCTCGAAAAGTTCGACGCGACGTTCCTCGCCCAGCACTTCGGCATCGAGCGCATCGGCAAGACCAACAGCAAGTTCGACCGCGCCAAGCTGCTGAGCTTCAACGGCGACTACCTCGCGGCGTTGCCGGACGCGGCGTTTGTGCAGCGCTGGCTGGCGTGGCTGGCGGATTTTGACGGTCCGCTGCATCGCTTTGTCGCGGGCTTATCGCCCGAGAAGCAGGTGCTGCTGGCGAGGGCCGTGAAGCCTCGGGCCAAGACGTTGCGGGATGCCGCGAAGCCGATCGGGTTTTTGCGGGTTGGAGATGGTGAGGTCGCGCTCGACGCAGCGGCTGTCGCGAAGAACCTCGACGCCGCCATCGCGCTTGAACCCGGGCCGGGCACCACCACCGGGCGCGAGCTCCTTCGCGGCTCGCAGGCCGTGTTTGCGGGTGAGCTCGACTGGGCCAACCCCGCGGCCCTCGAAGGCGCGGTGCAGGCGTTTGCCGCGAGCAAGCAGGTGAAACTCGGCGCGATGGCCCAGGCGTTGCGAACGGCGCTCACCGGCAGTGGCGTGAGCCCGGCGCTGGGGGATTCGCTGTGTTTGCTTGGGCGGGAGAGTGTGCTCACGCGAATCGCACGCGCCTTGGCGTAGTCATCCGGCGTCCCGGTTCTTCCTCATCTCGTGGCACAGGCGTCCCGCCGGTGCGCTACTTTCGCTTCAGTAACTTTGGATAAAACGGCCCTCTTCGCGAGAGAGGTCGATCGGAGGAAGAAGGGATGGAAGGACACGGGCCAGAGGCCCGTGCCACGAGATCGGGAAGGGCGGACTTCCGCGGGTTCAGGCAAGCATCGCCAGCACCGTGGCCGCGATCGCTTCGATCGCGAAGCGAGAGTCCACCCAATCTCGAATGGATTCCGGAGCCGCGGCTCTCAGCCACACGCTTGACACGATGGTGCATGCCGCCCACGCCAGCCGCGATGGCAACGGGCCGAGCGGTACGGCCACCAACACCGCGGCCGTGCCAAGCCGCGCAAAAAATGCGATTTTCCAAGCCGAATCTCTCCCAAATCGTGTGGGCAGAGTTTCGGTGCCGAACGTCGCGTCGGCACGCTGATCGTCAAGATCACACAACACCGCGTCGGCGGCGACCCGCAGGCCCAGCGTGACCATGCCGAAGATGAACGCGGAGCGAAAGACTTCGTGGGAGATCGCGCCGATCGAACCGTGCCCTTGGGCGCCTGCCAAGAGCAAGGCCGCGAAGCCGACGATGCCCGCGGCGACATACGCGTTCTTGATGATGAGCACGTCTTTGGGCCGGGCGGCTTTGCCCTTGGGTTTGCCCGCGTAGAGGACCACGCCAGACGCAGAGAGCAGTGGCACGGCGGCCAGCCAGGGCGTGAGCCACGCGCCGAGCGCGGCGGCGGCTGCGAGTGACGCAATCATCAGAACGCGGCACGCGCGCGTGTGCTTCGTAAGGAACGCGTACCGCTTGGGCTGGGCCATCGCGTCGGCGGGGTCCAGCCAGGCGTCGCGCAGCTTTACGCGATCGAGCAGATAGGTGCCGATCGCGGCGAAGAACGCCATCCCCACCAGACCTACCGCCACGGGTGCCGGCAGCAACCTCCACACGCCCGAAAGCTGCGCGAGGTACACCACGGCCGACGCGACGTACAGCGCCGGCCACGCGGCCATGTGTGCGAGAGATGCGACAACGCCCCGAATCACGCGGCAGCGTAGCGGGCGGGGAGCGGGCTGGTGTTGTTCGTCGTGCCACTGCCCTCGCTTCGAGGTCAGTGCGGCGTGTCGAGGGCCGTGGGGCGTTCGGCACTGACCTCTTCACCAGGGCGTGAAAAGGTCAGTGGCACGGGTCGGCTCGGAGAGCCGACGTACCAAAAAACCCTTCGCCCCCGAACCCCGCCAAGAATGGCCTCATGCTCTCTCCGATCGAGTGCTACGAGCTGTGTGTGCAGTCACCGCGACATGTGGTGAACTTTCTGGTGGCCGCCCATGGGCATCAGCCGCGCGTGCTGCGCGAGGATTTCAGCGGCTCGGCGGCGGTCTCGCGCCTGTGGGTGCGCGATGGCGAGACCAAGGTGGATGATCGGCGCGCCATCGCCGTGGATCTCAACCCCGCGGCCCTCGACGACGGATTCGCCGCCGCGACGGAAGAGGGAATCCTGGTGCGGCACTTCGCACCGGGGGCCTCGCACCCGGCGCGCTGCGAGCTTGTGCTCGCGTGCGGCGACTGCACCGCCAAGGATGTGCCGCTGGCCAGCGAGGGGTGTGATGTGGTCTTCGTCGGGAATTTCTCGATCGGCTACATCCATCGCCGCAAAGACCTGTGCGCGTATCTGCGGCGCTCGCTGGACCGGCTGCGAACTGGCAACGCTGGCTTCGGGGGCGGCATTTTCGCGTGCGATACCTACGGCGGGGCGGGCGCGTTCACGCTGGGAGGCATCCGTCGCCGCCACGTGTCGCCCGGGCACGAGGTGGTGCACTACGAATGGCTGCACGAGGCGGCCGACCCACTGACGAACATGGTTGAGAACTCGATC
>JBAZUW010000292.1:0-4370 GCA_041661205.1 Phycisphaerales bacterium | reverse complement strand
GTCGTTGCCGGCGGGGTTGTCGGAGTCGCTGCGGGAGCGGCCGGCGTCGCTCCTTCGGGCGTGGCCGTAGGGGCCGCACCGGGCGCGGGGGCGGGCGGCACCACGGGCTTGGGCGGGGCTGGGGGCTCGGGGCGCTTGGGCAGGTCGGCCAGCGCCAACGGGGGCGTCACCTTGGCCAGTTCGTCCAGCTTTGCAATCCGTGCCTTGGCAAGCTCAGCGTGAGCGGAGTAGGGCGTCTTGTCGGTCAGCGATTCGATTTTCTGATACCAGCCTTTGGCGACGTCGAACTTTTCCTGGCCCTCGGCGACGGCCGCCAGCCCGTACATGGCGCTCAGCGAGAGGAGCTTCTTGCCTGCGTCATTGGAGGCTTTGTCGTAGACGGTCTGGTACAACTCGGCGGCGCTGGTGAGATAGGTCGTGCGGTCTTCGGGGGTGAGGGCCTGATCGGGGCTCTCGAGGGTGCCATCCTGCTGGCCCTTGTCGTTGGTCTTGAGGGTGGCGCCAAACTTCACGCCACGCTGCACGGCGCTCAGGTAGGCGTCGGCCGCGTCGAGGCGTGCGAGCAGGCTGACGGACTTGACGCCCTCGTAGTCGTTGGCGACGCGGGTGAGGGAGTCGGGGCTGGGATTTTCGCCCTGGCTGGCGTTGTCGAGATCGATGAAGGCGTTGTCGACCTGCTCGGCGTGGGACTTTTCCATGCGCTGCTTGAGCGCGAAGGCGGCCGCGGCCAGTGCCGCGACAAACAAAATCGGCGTGCCCCACTTGCGAAGCCAGTCAATAAACTCCTGATTCAGCCTGGATTCTTCCAGACCTGCCCGCTCGCGGATTTGTTGCTGCCGATCGTCCATAGCGTCGCGTGACCTCGCAAAAGTGACTGAAACCAGCCGAAGGGTGGAGTGTAGGCCTTTGTGAACCCAAACCCTTGACGAGTGCAACCTCCGACGCCGGAGTTGAGTCAGCGAAGGTCCGGGCCAGCCCGACGGAGCCAACCCTGAGCTTCGCCAAGCCTCAGCTCAGGCGTCAGTTAGACCTCTGTCGCAGTTGCCTCCCAGAACCGCCATGCTGTGTGCGAGTTCAACGCAGCATCGGGCAGAAGCCAGCGACGAATGACGATGGCGAGTTCCCGCAGGCCCGTGCCCTGGTGCACGCTGACGGCCGCACCGAATCGGGCGTCCCACGCTGCTCGCCGGGTCTGGTCCACCAAGTCCGACCGCAAGCCAACCCTCATGAGTCGCGTCGGAGGATTTGCTATTTCGCTGGGCGGAGCGAACTCCAAGGTGTTTGGATCAATCGCGATCACCACCATATCCGCCCGTGCCGCCACCGTCAGCGATGCAGCGATCGCGCGCCGCTCGATAACGCCCTCGGGTGAGTCGTCGGTCTCACGAATTCCCGGGCAATCGATGAGCCGGATCGCCAGCCCGTCGACCTCGACACTCACGCCCACATGGTCGCGCGTGGTGCCTGGTTGATCGGCCACGATCGACGTGGACGTGCCGCTCAGGGCGTTTACGAGCGTGCTCTTGCCCACATTCGGCGGCCCCACGATCGCCACCAGGGGAGGCTCCATCAGCCGGTTCAACACGCGATCCAACTCCGGGTCGTTCGGCCACTCAGCCGCCCAGCGCCGGGGCTGGTCCAACAGCAACTCCACTCCCCGGGGCGACCTCACCCGCTCCAGCGCCGCCTCCAGGCGCTCGCGCATCGCCCGGGTCGTGTCGGCAGGCTGCGGCTTCGCCTCCCATGCTTTGGCGCCCGCCGCCGCGAGCAGTCGTGAGAGTTCGGCCACCTGCGCCACACCCCCGTGCGGCATCAACTGCAGATCGTCCGGGTCCCACCGCGCGACCACCACCGCTCCCACACCAGGGAGCTGGCGCAAACCTACGCCCCCGATGTTCACGGTTGCGAGCCCGAGTCGTGCAAGCATGGCGTCAAGGTCGCCTCGCACCCGCACCAGCCCCACACCTCCGGGGGCGTTGGGGCTCTCCACGCGAAACCAAGCGTTCACGCCTCGCCGTCCGCGGCCGCGTTCACGGCTTCCAAAATCCCCACCAACTGCAAATCCGGCACGATGTGCTCCACCAGATCGTCGTTGTCAAAGAGCGCGCCGGCGTCGCCCCCGGTAGCGATGATCTGCGGGTATGCCTCGTAGTCGATGGCGAAGCGCTCGATTGCCTCGCGCACCAAGCCCCGGGCGGCCGCCTGCGCTCCCAGGATCATCGCGTGCTTGGTGTCCTTGCCGTACACGCCCCGGGCGGCGTCTGGTGGCGCAAACTCCAGCAAGGGCAGCGCGGTGGTGTGCTCGTGCAGGGCCTTGAGCACCATATTGAGCCCCGGCCCGATGACGCCCCCCTGGAAGACGCCCTGGCCGTCGACAAAGTCCACAGTGATGGCGGTTCCGGCGTCGACCACCACGCACGCCTGCTGGCAGCGGGCGAAGGCCGCGATGGCGCACAGGGCGCGATCCTGCCCGAGCGTGGTGGCGTCGTCGAGGGTGTGAGTCAGGGGGATCGCGATGTCGGTGCCGATGGTGTACACCTCGCCCAGGCCCTCCAGCACGCGCCGGATTTTCTCGCTGGCGGGGAGGTTGACTGTGGAAATGGCCAGCGGCACCCCCGCGCGGGGCCCCAGCATCTCCCGCACGGCGACGCCGATTTCCTCGGGCCGGTCACTGGGTTCTGAGCGCACCACGCTCAGGTCCTTCCCCTCAAAGAGCCCGAACCTCGTGCGCGTGTTTCCGACCGCCACCGCCAGCAGATATTGCTCCATATGGAAGCGTACGCCCGCGCCTCTGTGACCCACCCCGATTTCCGCCGTTGAAGCCCATAGACTCCCGCCCAATGCCGACCTGCAAGGCCGACCCATCCATCACCCGCCAGGAAGTCGAGGGCTTCAAGTTCCCGCTTGGGGCCTACCCCGTCGACAACATGAAGCCCAAGGCGGGCTACTCCATGCATTTCGAGCAGTCCGACGGAGGGGGCGACGAAGGGGACTGGGAAGAATGGCCCGACCGCTACCTCTTTGACTGCGTCGTCTCTGCCGAACGTGTCGAGCCGCTATTCCGCATGCTCACCACCCTGCTGCCCGGGCGGGTCTACCCCATCCTCGACATCCTGGGGCACGACGCGTATCGCGAGATCGATCCGTATATCTCCTACGACCTCGTGGGCCTCGATCGCGTCACCGATTCGATTCGCCGCTACCGCGACTTTCTCTTCGAAGACGGCCTGTGCGGCTTTGGCGCCATGTCCGAAGAGCCCTTCGTCTATATCTTTGTCGACGAGCACAAGATCATCACCGTGCGCTGCGAGCCGTCTCTTAAGGACCGGGTGGAAAAAATCCTGGCGGCGTTCGATCTGGAAGTGATGGATGAGCCCGCCGGGGCCGACGCCGCGGCCCACGAGCACCGTTCCGTGCTCTGGATGCCCGATGACCAGCCCGAACTGCTCGGCCCCGACGAGGTCGTCGAACAACTTCGCGACGACTGGCAGTTGCTGCTGAACGTGGACCCCGACGGCAACGTGGACGACGACGGCAAAGAGCTGGGCATCACCATCTGGCGATGTGTGGCCCGCTGTGAGTTCGAGAAGACTCCCCCCCGGTATGCGGAGATCATCTTGAGGGCGGCGAGCCTGCGAATGGCCGAGGAAACCACCTTCGACGCCGTGGCGGAACTCGGGGGCGAAGAGGCCGACACGTGGCAGGATGTATTTATTGTTGCCTCCGACCGACTGAAGCCCGAACAAATCGGGGCACTGAAAGGTCCGGGCAAGCGAACGAAGATTCCCGGAGGGGGCGCAGGCTTTATTTTGGCGTCGCGATGGATGGAAGACTGAAAATCCACCCCCGGTTCTGGAAATCCGCAACCGGCGGGCCCGCACCCCGGTTTGCATCTTCGGAGCAAGGCGAGTATCTTCCGCGACTCGCCAGAAGCTGGAAGTCCCATTGGGTTCACCTGTGGGGTTGTCCGGCGTGCCTCGAGTGGCCGCCTTTGGTGGCGTGTCGTTTCGGGGTAACGCGGCGTGCAGACCGCATTTGCGGGAGCTATGCTCCCGCCCCCAAAAGGCCTTCGGGCTGAATGGGTCTGTTGGTCAGTACGCCTGAAGACGGAAGCGAGATCGATTCCGGGCGGTTTGGGCCTTTGTGCGGCCGCTCCGTCGTGTGCCAGTTGGAGAAGCCAATGTTCAGCCGTGACATCTTCTGCGTTCGCTCCCTCTTCGCCGCCGCGGGCCTGGCAGTCGCCATCTCCGCCCCACTTTCGCTCGCCCAGACGGACGGCCGTCAGGCGGTTGGCAGCACCCGCGAGGCTTCCAGCCGCGAGCTGCTCGATCAGGGCGCAGACCTGATCGCCAAGGGCCAGGCTGTGAAAG
>JBAZUW010000291.1:0-4389 GCA_041661205.1 Phycisphaerales bacterium | reverse complement strand
CGCGACGAGGGCTTCCAGGTCGAACTGCTCGCCGGTTCGCCCGACCCGGCCAAGCTGCTGAAGCTGGTGGCCGACGCACACCTCATCGGCATTCGCAGTAAGACGGAAGTGACACCGGAGGTGCTGGCGTCCGCCCCGAGGTTGCTTGCCGTCGGCTGCTTTTGCATCGGCACGAATCAAGTGGCATTGGAGCACGCCGCCGCGATGGGCGTGCCGGTCTTCAACTCGCCCTTTTCCAATACCCGCAGCGTCGCCGAGCTCACGCTCGCCGAGATCGTCGCCCTCTATCGCCGCCTGACGGAAAAATCGCGGCTCATGCACGCGGGGGTGTGGGATAAGTCCGCCGAAGGCGCCCACGAGGTGCGCGGCCGCACGCTGGGCATCGTCGGCTACGGGCACATCGGCAGCCAAGTCTCTGTGCTCGCCGAGGCCTTCGGAATGCGCGTGGTCTACTTTGACATCGTGCCGAAAATGCCCCTCGGCAACGCCCGCCAACTCAAGTCGCTCGCCGAGCTCCTACGCGAGGCCGACGTCGTTACGCTGCACGTCCCCGCGACGGCTGAAACCAAAGGCATGATCGGGGCCGCCCAGATCAAGAAAATGAAGCCCGGGGCCATGCTCATCAACAACGCCCGGGGCGGCGTCGTCAACATCCCCGCCCTCGCCGACGCCATCAAATCCAAACACCTCGGCGGCGCTGCCCTCGACGTCTTCCCCGTCGAACCCAACGCCAAGGGCGAAGCCTTCGAAAGCGCGGTCCGTGGGCTGGAAAACGTCATCCTCACCCCCCACGTCGGCGGCAGCACAGAAGAAGCTCAGGCCTCCATCGCCGAGGACGTCTGTCAGAAGTTCCTGAAGTTCGTCAACGTCGGCTCCACCACCGGCGCGGTCAACGTGCCGGAGGTAGAACTGCCCGCGCAGATGGCCGGCGAAGGCGAAACCCGCAAGGCCGATCGCAAACACCGCATCCTGCACTTCCACCGCAACGTGCCCGGCGTACTGAGCAAAATGCACGGGCTCATCGCCGACCTTGGTGCCAACATCTCCGCCGAATACCTGCGAACCAACGCGGAGATCGGCTACGTCGTGCTCGACGTAGACCCGACGGATGGCGAGAAGGTGCTGGAGAGGGTCAGGACCATTCCCGAGACGATCCGGGTGCGGCGGCTGTGGTGAAAGGCAAAGGCGAGATCCAATCGGGTGTCTTCCTGGGCGAATACAAGGTTGTAAAGGATTGGGATTCTCTGCCGATGCTCGCACACTCAGGAGGTTTGGTTTGTCAGCGTACACCGGGCCGTACCCACCCGAAGGGTTCAGAATTTTGGAGCCCATGTATTTTTCGTATAGGCAATTTTTCATTTACGACCCATACTGTGAGTTTTTCGCCTTGCGTTGGAGCGATGCCCATTCTCGTCAAGGCTTCGCAAGAACCAGATCATTTGTGTCTATGAGTAGCATCTCTAACTACGGTTGGGCAACGGTTCTAGCAGGGGTTCGAGGATTTCACGAGTACGAGCGGTTCGATCGGGTTATCGCTGTTCCATTCACAGTCTCTCGCGGCGTAGTAGCCGTTCTTGGAGTAGAAGAGACAGGTGAACTTGAGCGATTCTTGCATTTGGACACAGGCGAATACAAGCTCACGGTTGCCCAAGCGATCTACGACGATGACTCAGAAGAAGTCGTCTTGGCATTCGAGCCCGTTCGAGAGCGAGTCATGAAGAGCCACATCATTGTTGCTGACGCAGAGTTAGATCCCCCCGATCCGCTGGTCGAAACGGCGGAACCTTTTCGCTGAATGGCATTTGCCTGAAGGACCTCCACAGCCGGACTTCAGGAGCAAAATACGGCGCACGAAGTGCATTTGAGGTTGGTGCCAAAGGTTGCCGACCTCGACCCTCACACCCCCCGCATCGCCCGAATGATCGCCTCGGCCCGCTGCTGCTCGTGATAGTCATGCACCACCAGCAGGGCGTGGATGACGCCCGGCACCCAGAAGGCGATCGTGAGCGGGATGCTCAGCAAAGCCTGAATGGGCCGCCCGCAGAGCAGCACCGCCACCGGCGGCAACAGAAATGCAAGGAGGTATCTCATGGCGCAGACTTTATTGGGGAAGCCGTTCGCGGGATTTCGCGGGCCGGTGGCGTGCCACTGACCTCTTCGGCTCTGCGAAGAGGTCAGTGCCGGGTTACCAACAGGCCTCGCCACGCCGCACTGACCCCGAAGACGGGGTCAGTGGCACGTCAGGGCTCCACCAGCACGCGCAGCGATTCAGAATCCTTCGCCAGCGACAAGGCCCGCAGCCCATCCGCCAGTCGCACCCGCCGGCTCACCAGCACCGACACATCAACATCGCGATTGACGAGCTTCTCCAGCCCCTCCCGCAAAGACCCCATCACCGCGCCGATCACCTCAATCTCCAGCGACGCCACCCCCGCCAGATCAATCGGCTTGGGCTGCGGGCTGATCGCCTCCATGGGCACAGGCCCGGCTCCGCCGCAGAGCACGATCTTGCCGCGCGGGCGGCACAGGTGCGTGGCGAACTCGAACATGCTCGCCTCGCCGCTGGTCTCAAACACCACATCCTGGTCGTGGCGTCGCCCGACTTCCGACACGTGCCGATGGCGGATGCCCCAGCGCTCGCACAGTGAAAACTTGCCGGTGTGCTGCCCCAGCACGCGGGCCGAGGCGTTCAGCTTGGCCATCAACTGAGCCGCCACCAGTGCATACGCCCCGTCACCAAGGATCGACACGTACGTCTTGCCCTCCAGCCGCGTCATGCGCGAGGCGTGCACGCACGCCGCCACCAGCCCCGCAAACGACGCGGTGTCGTCGTCAAGCTGCTTGGGAACTTCCACGAGATTGGCGATGGGCAGCGTGAAGAGGTCGGCCAGGCAGCCGTCGTGTTTCCACAGGCCCAGCACGCGGCGTTGCTGGCAGTGCGGCGAGAGCCCCCGCTTGCACAGGTCGCACGAGCCGCACGAAATCAGCGGCGACCCCACCACCCGTTTGCCCACCCAGCGCTCCGCCTCCGGGCCGGAGACCGGATGCACACTCTCGACAACGCCCACAAAGTCCGACCCCAGCGTGCCGGAAAACTCGGTGTGCCCGGCGATCGCCGCCAGATCGGCCTCGGTAATCGCCACGCGCAGGGGCCGGATGAGGGCCTCCCCGGGCGCGGGCACCGGCGCAGTGGCCGCGGCCTCGAGCACCGGCTTGCGGGGCGTGCCGGTAAGGCGAAGGGCGCGAAGAGTTCCGGCGACAACGCCGGGGCGTGAAGGCAGTGGGCGCGTCCCGGGCATAATGGTGTATCGGCGAAGCGCTTTGGCGGGGTGCGGACGCATCGCGGGGAAGCCGCAATTCTGCCCCGGAGGCGACGGGTGCGCGGCTTGGGGGAGTCCGAGAAATTCACTGCGGCTTGGCCGCGGGCTCGGCGGCGATGTCGTTGGGGTTCACGCCCACCGGCATGGCGGCCTGCTCGTTGGGCGGGGGCGGCACAAAGGGGATGTATGCCCACCAGCGCCGGTCGCGATGAAAGACCGGGTAGACATACGCCGCCCGGGCATCGAACAACGCGCCGCTCCCCTTGTACCACGTCTGCCAGGCGCTCTGATCGACACCAAAGTCCTGGCCGGTGAGCGTGCGCAGCGATTCCTGCACCGCCGCGTTCACCGCCAGCTTTTCGTCTCCCAAGGCCGCGATGAGCGACTCGACGACGCGGCTCTGGGCGTACTGCCCCAGCGCGCTGGCCGCTTCCACCCGCACCTCCGCCTCCTGCTCCTTCTGGCTGCTCAGCGCGTCCAGCAGGGGGATCACGGCGTCCTGGCTGTGGATGCGTTGCAGCGAGCGGGCGGCCTCGGTGCGCACGCCCGGATCTTCGTCTCTCAGCTTGCCGATGAGCAGGGGTGCGTCGTCAGTACTGCCGTGCAGCCCGATGGCGCGGATCGAGGCGGCCCGCACGCCGGGGTCTTTGTCGTTGGCGTTGTCGCGGAAGAGCGCGAGATACACCGCTTCGCTTGCGAACGGGGCGTTGGAGAGCAGCAGCGTGCCGCGATAGCGCTCGTCGGCGTCGTAGCGATTGGTGGCCATGTCGACGGCTTCGGCGGGGGTGGGCGGGGCGAAGGCTTCGAAGATGCCGCGGGCGCCGGGGCGAAGGCCGTCCGAACAGCCCGCCAGTGCAAGCCCGCCAAGGGAGAGGAAGAGAATCCTGCGAAGACCAGTCATGGCGAGGATGGTAGCCGAAAGTGGCGAGAATGGTAAATGCTCGTGCCACTTCTATGAAGACTGTCCGGAAGTCAAGTGATCGGCGGTCCCAATCGTCTATCCGAGCTTGGACGTGAGTCCTGCCCATGTGGGATGTGTTCGAGGCGTGTGGGTGCCGGCTGCCCTATC
>JBAZUW010000290.1:0-4413 GCA_041661205.1 Phycisphaerales bacterium | reverse complement strand
CGGACGATAAACTGGAGCCGAGACCCCCTCGTCCCGCTGCCTTGATTGATCGCTTGCCGATCCGATCTCCCTTTCCCCCGCTTCCGCGCTCCGCTCGCCTTGCCGGTTGGCCGCACCAAGTGGAGTCTGCCTACGCGAACCCTCGCGATAAAACCACCGCAGGGCCTCCCGGGCCGGCCCTGAGCCTGCCTGCGGTGAGCCGGCCGAACCCGTCGAATGGGCCGGGCCGGACACCTGCTTTTCCCGACCCGCGAGATATTGCTTGGCCACTTCCACAGTGGCGGCGGAACGGCCCGCCTTGCAGTGTCGCAAGAAAGTCAGGATTTCGCGGTGGTAGGCCGCCCGCATCGCAGGCGCCAGCGGGGCCTGCGCCAAGGCTTGTTTCCAATCCGGAAAAGAAATCGGGCCATGCTGCATTGCAGAAGTGGCCCGCTGTAAAAAGTGAGGCTTTTGCACGGGAGCGGAGCAACCTCAAATTTCAGGAAACCCCGCCTCCGCCCTTGAGTCCCAACGACTTTTCTGTTCCCGTCCCCTTCACGGGCCTGTAAATAGTGAGGCTTTATCACGAATCTGAATAACACTGTTGGGCGAAGTTTCCCTATGAGCGATCCCCGTAAAGACGCACTCAAGAAGGCTTGGCGTGAGCAGGAGAATCAGAAGCTCCTCGCTTCGATTCCCATGCCGAAGGAAGAACTCAGAGAGCTTTTCGATCATCTGAATGGAGCGCTGTCCGAAGGTTGTGACCATAGCCTTCGACTCACCACGGCCTTCCTCGAAAGCAAGAAGCTGGAGGTTCAGCGAGTCGTCCCTTGGCTGCGCGAGCATGGCGGCTATTGCGATTGCGAGGTCCTCGCCAATGTCGAAGACGAGTTTGGCGACCTAATCCGATGAAGACGCAGCCCAACCAAACCGCCAGAGAACAACGCGCGGGATGTGACCTAAATCGTATGTGCCTTCTCCGCTCAGCATTTTCCGTAGTTCAAAAGGGCTCACTCCACGCTCGCCCGCGCGTGTCTCATCGGTAGCGATCGCCGGAAGAATGAAACCGCTCCGCTACCTCCTCGCCCTGTTGCTGGCCGCTGTTGGCTTGCGCGCCGCCGACAAGAAGCCCGACTTTGATCCGTCCGTCGTGCTGAAAATCATTATACGGGCTGACGGCACCGTTCTTGCGGATGGCGTGAGCACAAAGCTCGCGGAGGTGCCGGCGAAGCTCACGGCTCTGTCCGAAAAGAAAGGAGTGGTTTGGTTTTACCGCGCGAATCCTGAAGGCGAGCCGCCGCCCAATTCGATGGAAGTTCTGAAGATGGTCATCGATGCCCGGCGACCGATTCAGCTCTTCACGAAAGAAGACTTTTCCGAGACGGTAGGTCCCGATGGCAAACCCAAGAAAATGAAATGAAGAATGGCGATCCAGTCGGCACAGACAACGACCGGGCTGCGCCCGGTCGTGTCTGACCTCAATCGATCGGCGGAAGAAAGATGAAGACCTTTAGATTGGGCAGAGTTCAGTGTCAGGTGCCAGATGGCTTCGACGTCGCCGCCGAGGATGATTCGACCGTTGTGACGGCGAGTGATCGCGGTTTCCAGTTTCGTTTGAGTGCGATAGGCGTCATGAAGTCCGGAGTCCTCGTTCCAGATGCTGGACGCCGTTATGTTGAGGACCGCGGACGAAAAGAGCAGCGGGAGATCGTTAAGAAAGAAGAGAAGGTTTGGTTTTCGTTTCCTGACACTGCCATCGGCGGAGAAGAAGACACGGCGACTTGGTATGTCGGCATTGATACGCACGTGATCATAATTTCCGCTTGGATAGTTTCCCCAGCAGACACAACGCCGGCTAGTATTGCTGAGTGTGTTGTCGCCACCATCGGCACATTGGCATTACTTCCACCCGAGCCGAACCATGAGAGTTCTGCTGCGCCGTAGCGCGCAGCGGGACTCTTGTTGAACAAGCCCGTGTCGAACGAGGACTGAGTGCCGCGAGCGCTTATGCGCTTTGTGTTTGGCGTGAGGAGGTGGCAGGCGGGGCGAAGCGCCTGGATGACGCGCGACGACGGAGATCGGGGCTGAAGAAGACGTCCGTTTTGCTACGGCAGCGGCGGTGTTTTCGTCCGTGGCTGAGACACCGGCGACGTTTTCTTCGTGGGCACGCAAAGCTCCCGCCGGCGGCGCGTCTGGCGTGTCGCGAGGAAGACGGAATCGGATGTTCGTTGACGTTCATCGGGTGCAGCGCGGCCCGTTCGACCGGCTCAGGACAGGCGGGCCGCGGGCCTGCCGGGGCAGCGTGCCGATGCGCACGAGGCTGAAGCGCTCGCAGTGCGGACAACGCAAATGCCACCGCACCGGCTCCGGGGGCGGCGCCACCACGACAATCGGCTTGGCCAGCAGGGTCTCGATCTTCATCCGGCGCATCTTCGCCGCGGAATGCATCCATCCGAAGTATCTCACGCGGTGTTGTCCGGCCGGCGGCACGTGCTGCAGATACCGCCGCATAAACTCCGCCGCCGTGAGCGTGCAGACCTTCTGCGCCTGCGTGGCCGAGTCGGTGTAGCGGAAGGTGACGGCCTCGTCCGTGGCGGCGATGAGGCGCTCGTCGCTGATCGCGGTGCGGCCGACGTAGCGGGCCAGATACCGCACGACGGCCTGCCCCGAACCGGCCGGCTGGGTATGCACGACCCACGGGCCCCGCCACGTCCCGGCCGGAATCGAAGCGTGCGCCGCCGGCGCTTCGGCGCGCAACGCTGCCTCCAGCCGCGCCCGGAACACCGCCGCGAGCTTTTGCACCGGCAACAACCAGTCGGCCTGCCGCACCGGCACCCAGCGTTTGCCATCGGGACTGAGCCCACCGCCGGGCACGATATAATGCACGTGCGGATGATGCTGGAGCTGCCGGCCCCAGGTGTGCAGCACACCGACGAAACCCAACTCCGCGCCCAGCAGTCGCGGCTCGGCGGCCACTTGTTGCAACGTCGCCGCACTCTCGCGGAACAACGCCGCGTGCATCGCCGCCGGGTGCGCGGCGAAGGCGGGCCGCAGTTCCTGGGGCACCGTGAAGGTCACCAGGAAATACGGCACCGGCAACAGTCGCGCCTCCTGCTTGGCCGTCCACGCCGCGGTGCGGTTGCCCCCGCATCGCGGACAGGCCCGGTGATGACAACTGTGGTAGGCGAAGTCCGTGCCTGAGCAATCCGCACAGCGATACACGTGCCCGCCCAGTTCGGGCGTGCGGCAGCGGCGGATCGCCGCCAGGGCGCGCCGCGGCGCCGGAGCACAAGCCTCCGGCACCGGCCGGCGCGCCAGCCAGTCAGCGAGCAGCGACACTCAGAGCGGTTCGAGGAGTCGGGCGACCGCTTCGCGGGCGCTCGCCTCATTGACCGCCGTCAGATGCGTGTAGATCAGCGTCGTCTCCAAGGACGCGTGCCCGAGGTAGGCCGAGATCAGCCGGATCGACACGCCTGCCTCCAGCAGGTGCGTCGCATAACTGTGTCGCAGCGTGTGCACGACCGTGCCCTGGGGCAGACGCGCTTCCGCCCGCGCCAGCCGCAGGGTATGTCCGATCGAGCCCACGCCCATCGGCTCCACCGCATGGGCCAGCCGGGCCAGGGCGGCGGTGCGGGAGGGCCCCGAGTTGATCGACTGATCCTTCCAGCCCCGACCCACCCCGGGAAAGATCCACTTGGGATGCCGGTGCGTCCGCCACCACGCCCGCAGCTCCGCCAGCATCGCCGGCGGCAGCGGCACATAACGCTCCTTGTTGCCCTTGGTCTCGCGCAAGTGCAGGCGGCCCGGCTCCCGCAGATCCCGCACCTCCAGCCGCACCGCTTCCCCGATGCGCAGGCCGCAGGCGTAGATGAGCCGGAAGACGGTCTTGAAGCGCGGCTCGCGGAGCACGCTGAAGAACCGCGCCACCTCCTCGCGCGTCAGCACCGTCGGCAGCTTCTTCGCCGACGGCGACCGGACGAGGTCGAACAGCTGCCAGTCCCGCCCCAGGTGCAGCCCGTAGTAGGCCCGCATCGCTGCCACCGCCGTGCGCATCGACGACGGCGAATAATGGTGCGCCTCCTTCAGGTGGAGCAGGTGGGCGCGCACCTGGGCCTCGTCGAGGCCGGAGGGATCGCCGCCGTGCTGCGCCGCCAGCTTGCGCACGAACCGCAGATACTCGTCCTGCGTGGCCCGGGCGAGGGTGCGCAGCTTCAGGGTTTCAGCGAAGCGCACGAGGGCCTCGCAGTCGGGAACGCGAACAGCGCGCGCGCCGCCCTTGCGGGTCGACGCGTGCGTGGATACTTGACGGGTGGATTTTGATATAGCCATGCCCTCCAGCCTTGCCGGCCGCCCCGCTCCCGCCCATCTTCCCAACTGTGACGCGAACCTCCCCCTCCACCCACGCTCACCCGCGCCGCGCAGCGGCTTGGTTCA
>JBAZUW010000289.1:0-4453 GCA_041661205.1 Phycisphaerales bacterium | reverse complement strand
TGGCGCTCGCCCCGCAACCCTGCCAGCAGCGCCTCCCCCAGGGACTGACCCGTGGCCTCGGGCATCTGCGGTCCTTCAGGCACGTCGCTGATGGGTACCGGCGGCTGTTGCGCTGCCTCGTTCACCTCGGCGAATAAGCCTTGCTGGGGCCGCCCCGCCATCTCCAGCGCATTGCCCACGGGCTCGGCTATCTGTTTGACCTGATTGACCGCGTTGCTCACATCCCCCACGCCCGCCGTCGCGTATTGGCGGCTGGCGTCCTCAGTCGTCAGCGGTTGTGGCGTGGGGGGCTGAAAAAAACGCGCTCGCGCCTCTTCCAGCGTGGCGGCTATCTGCTGGCGGGCGTTGTCCGCCCACTGCTGTGCTAGGGTTGCCCGTTGCTGGGCCGCCCACTGCTCCGCCTGGCTCTGCTGTTCCTCGGCCCGCAGGGCACTGTCTGGAATGTACTGCCAGCGCTTACGCGCGCTAGGTTGCTGGTCCTGCCAAGGGTCGGTCATTGCGTTATCCTCAACATATGGGCCGGCGCTTCGTCGGCGGAGGCGTATTCAACCACGCCATAAACAACTTCGCCGTTCGGCACGGGCACTGCCTCTCGCGCGTTAACCCTTTGCAGGTAACTATTGCCCGCCGTGATCAGGGCTACGTGGCGCAATCCCGCCGGGATCAGGTCTGGGCTCGCGTACTTAGCGACTGTGACGCGTAGTGCCGCGTCCATACTGCCACCTCCGCCCCCAGGGCTGCTCGCGCCGCTGGCCGCCCTCTGGGAAGCGCGAGCCGTCAACGACGTCACGCCAGCGAATCTCTGCGCCCCGCTGCCCGCCAATTGGGCCATTACCGCCGCCAGGGCGCCCGTGCCGGTGAACCCGGACGGGGCGCTCACCGCGCCGGTGCTAGCCAGCGCGACCCTCGCGCTGTTAACGGCACTAGCGCCGCTGAACCGCTGTGCCGCTGTAGCCCCTAGCACCGCCGGCCGGTCCGTTAGAGCGCTCGCCCCCTTAAACGTTTCCTTGGCGGAAGCGGCGGGAGCGACCTTGACGCTGGTTACGGCGCCCGTGCCGCTGATGGGTGGCGGCGGCTCGGTGTAAGTCACCTGCAACAGCACGCTTGCCACGCGGTAGACCGGGTTGGCGTCCGTGCTGTAGAGGCCAAACGCCTCCAGCGCATTGACGCCGACGCCGTTCACGTCGTCCACGGTCCAGGCAACGCCGCTCTTGGGGTTCGTGGCCCAGCTCTTCGTACGTAGCGTGTAGGTCGCGCCCGCCGGGTTGTGCGTGGCCGAGTTGTAATAGTTGCCACCCACCTTCAGCCGCGCGGCGCTGTTGTTGTTGCCGTTGGCCGGCTCGGCGTCGTAGTACAGCACATCGATTGAAAGGCCAGTCGATCCCGCTGGCACATTGAAAGCCGCGAAGCCAAACGTCAGGTTGCCCGCGGTCGTGCCGTGGGCCAGGAAGTCGGCGCCCGCGCTGTCGGGATGGTCGTCCACCGCCTGATAGCGCGTACCTGCCGAACCACTCCATGTTCCGGCTACCGCTTCGTCTGACGTTGGGTTACGGGTCTGCGTCGTCATACCACCCTAACTCTTCGGCTGCGTGTGAGTGAACGCGGTCACACTGACTTCGGCGTTGATCTGAATCGCCACGCTGTTGAGGTTCAAGTCGGCGCCAGTCGTGCCCACCGAGCCGTCCAACACCTTGCTCGTGCCATCGGACTTCAGAGCCCTAAACCAACTGGCCGTACCGGTCGCGTTCGCGGCGGCATCGGCGGTGAGCGCGTTGGCCGTTGCCACACCCGCGACCGCTGCCCCGAACGCCGTGGCGCCAAAGCGCAGCTCGGCGAGCAGCACTTGCGTGGTGATGTCCGTGTCCGCCGTGGCCGGTTGGGCGCCGTCGTAGATACGCAAATAGCCGCTATTGAGCAACGCGCACAGCCCGTCCGCCGCCGCGTTCGCCGCCGCATCAGAAATCTTGGGGTTCAGAGCCACCGTAACCACCTCCTAGCCGCGCCTGCTCGTTGGCAATACTCAGCGCCTGGTCCAACTCCAGCACGTCGCCCGTATCCATCATATCAAGCGCCTTTTGCCCAATACTGTCGTATCGATGCACCTGCCACCACCGGATATCCCGTTTCTCGGAGAACAGCGGGCGCCCGTTAGGCCCGCGCAAGGCGTCGAACTTGGCCTCGACCTCTTCCTTCAAACGCTCGGCTAGGAGGTCGCTCACCTGCTCCAGGAAGTGGCGCGGCTCAGGCATTGTTCGGCCCCCCTGGTCGGCCAGGGAATACGCCCGCCGCCTCGTTGCCGCCGTTGCCACCCACGGGCACGCCGGGCGGAGTAGGAGATATTGGCATCGTCAAACCCGGTATCCCCTGCACGCCTGGCGGCGCCTGGTTGGCCTGGGGCACAAGCTGATTAGGGCCAGGCGGCAATAGCGGCTGTCCGTTCGGCCCCACCAGCGCGGCGGCGGGGTTGACGGCGGGAGCGGGAGGAGGCGCCCGCCGTAACCCCGCCTTGGCCAGCGCCGCGTCATCGGTCATCTGCTTCAGCGTGGGATCATTCTCGATCAGCTCGTCGACGCGGATGGCGGCGAGAATGGCGTCCGGGTCCTCCTCCTGCATCCAGCGCTCAAGCGCCGTCCTGCGGTCGTACAAGGGCTTGGCCGCGTTGGTCAACTGCATGGCGATCATGGCGTTGGCCTGCTGGTCGGTGGGCGTCGTCGGCCGGAACTGCACCGAGACCGCCCCCAAGTTGGCGATGTTGGCGATGTTCTGCCCCTGGCTGTCGGGCGACAGGCCCACCCAGGCCTTGCTTGCCTTGTGTTTTGGCCGGCCCGTCTTGGGGTTGATCTCGCTCCAGCCCTGCACGTACACCGTCTGTCGCACGACGTGGGCGACGAGCCAGTGGCTGAACTCCAACGCTTTCTCGAGCTGGCGTTGCAGGGACATGGCGCTGATCTTGTAGGCCATGTCCACCGCCGCGCGCATCTGCGCCGCGTGGTAGCCGCTGTCGCCCCCGCCGCTGATCCCCCGCATAATGCTGGGGATCCCGGCGATGTCGATCATGTCCTTGAGCAGCCCGATGAGGTCGTTTAGGTCCTTGCCCACCGGCGGGGGCGTCAAAAAGGTCAAGCGCTTGCCGAGCGGCAGTTCCAGGAACTTGCCCGGCGACCACTCGATCGGCTTGGCCTGGCCGCCCGCCGGCTCGCCCGGATTGCCGAAGGCCCCGGCCAGCGCCGGCAGCGTCTGCGTGTTGGGGATCGTCTCCAGGATCGGATTGGGATAGGCGCCCAGCACCGACCAATTGAGTTTCATCGTCAATAACTCATCCATGCGCGGCACGAGGAACAGCAGCGAATACAGCATACTCTCCATGTCGTAGGCTGGCGCTCTGAAGTAGGGCAGATAGGGGCTATAGGGGTTAGCCTTGGGAAAGCCGGGCGCCTCGGACCCATCGACGATCACGTGCCACTCGCGGGCCGTGAAGAACTCCACCTTGACGCTGTTGCCCGTGCTGCTCGACTGTAACCCTTCCGGCATCGGCTTGCCCGCCAGCGCGCTCCGGGGGTTGACCAGTTTATCGCCGTCCTGGCGCATGGCGTAGCGGCTCCGCAGATAGGGCTTGGCGTACTCGCCGTACTCGATTATCCAGTCATCACCGTACTCGCCGTTCTCGTAGACGACACTCAGCCGGTCTATGTCCCGCCAGACGAGGGGCATGTCGACGCCGGAACGTTGGAAGTTCCGGGCCCGCTTCAGATAGGTATCGGCGTCCTCGCCCTCGTCGCGCTCGGGGAAGTTCGCCCACGCGTCCGGCCGATGCACGACCTTGAGCACCGACTCGCCGTCGCGCACGTGCTGGTAGGCAAGATTGAACACGATATCCTGCTGGCGCTCCTTGTTGACGCGCTCGATGAACGCCTTGTCCCAGCGCTCGGCGATGTTGGCGGCTTGGCGGTATTCCTCTTTGGCCTCGTCCAGCGGCTCGGTGTGCGGCAGCGGCTCTTTGGCGACCAGGCTTGAGGCGATCCGGTGGGCGGCGTCGCGCACAAAGGGGGTCCGCACCTGCTTGGTAATGGCCTCGTACTGCTTGGGTATGGTCACCTCGTGTTCCAGGCGGCAGAGCTGGCGGAAGTCGCTCGCCAGCCCGCGCAAGCGCCCCTCGTCGCCGTCCTGCGAGCGCGTCCGGTACAGCCCCAGCACGTCGCCAGCCGTGTATTCGGGCGAGAAACGCTTTGTCATCCTGGCACCATCCTAAAGTCCCGCACCTGCACCGATTCGCCGCGCCTGATGCACCCCTGCCAGGCCAGCGCCAGCGCCATTACCGTGTCATCGTGCATACCCTGGGGCGCCGTGTAACGGATCATGCCGCTAGGCAGCTTCTCGGCCTGGTACGCTTGCAACTCCGCTAACTGGGTCGGCTCGGGCAGTATCTTGATTTGGCCCTGCTCGAAGGCCAGGG